>JACOSH010000280.1 GCA_016178945.1 Acidobacteriota bacterium | reverse complement strand
CGGCTGCGACCGGCGCGCCATCCGGCTTGCGGCGCGAGCGGACCTCGCCCGGCAGCTTGGCGCGCACTTCCACCGAACCCACCCGCGCCACCAGGGTGCCTGGATTCACGAACTCGCCTTCCTTCAACCGGTACTTGACGACTCCGGCGGCGGGCGACTCGATCGAAGACGGCATGAGCATCGCGCGCAGCTCCCCGCGCGCGGATTCGTCGTGAAAGTTGGCCAGAGCCAGGGCGGCGTTACGGCGCACCATCGGCTCGGGATCGAGCAGCAGCTTGTGGAGCGGCTCGCGGAAGCTGTCGTACTCCCGATCTTGACCCATGATCCAGGCCGCGGTCTGGCGCAGCTCCAGGGCCGGGTGGCCCGCCAGCGCGATGACCCGCGGATACCAGCGCCGCACCGACTTGTCGCCCCGGCTCAGATGTTCGCCGATCTGCACCAGGGCGTGCTGCGACTCGCGCGGCTTGGTGGTCTCCGCCAGGGATCTCTCGATCTGCGCGTCGCTGAGCCTGCGCCCGAACCAGGTCTGCTGCCAGAACAGAAACGGCATCAGGACCAAGGCGAAGGCAAACAGCGTCACCAGCAGGTACATCCGGCGGCTGGGCGGGGTGACCGGGCGGGAGGGGGCGGGTTCCATCAGGGACTAATCAGTGATTTTACCAGGGGAGGCCGCTACTGGCGCAGCAGCCAGTTCAGGGCGTTGCGCATGAGCCGCTGCATCATGGGATGACCCAGGGCCTCGGGAGTGTGGCCGGGGGCCAGGTAGGCGAAGCGGCCCTTGCCCATGTCGCGCCACCAGCCGGCCTCCGAGGCCAGGTTGTCGCGCGCGATCGAGCGCAGGAGCAGGTGCTCGCGGTCCAGGTAGTATTTCACGGTGTGCTGCTCGTCGAAGATCTCGAAGTCCTCCACTCCCGCCGTGACCGGGTGGTTCTTATCCTCGATCCGCACCGTGAAGACGTAGGGCTTGGGATGCCCGTTGTAGTCGCCGCCGAACAGCTTGTAGTAGAGGCCTCCCGGCGGATAGATTCCCTGGGAATTATGCAGCGCCAGGAAGCCGCCGCCGTTGTGGACGAAGTCCCAGATGGCCTGCTGCTGGGCATCGGTCATCCACTTCACGGCCGGCTGATTGTAGCCGTTGGGCCAGTTCATGCCGTCGCGCAGGATGATCAGGAGCTGGAAGTTCTTCAGGTTTTCCGCGTTCAGCTCGCCGACTTCCTCGATGAAGGTCACCGGGATGTTCTCGCGCGCCAGCGCCGGGGCCAAGCCGTCGCGGATGTAGACGGGGCTATGATAGCGGTCGCCGATGAGCGCCAGGGCGTGGGGACGCCGGGCCGTGGAATAGACCTTGGAGGTGTTCTGCGCCGCGGCGGCACAGACCAGCAGCGCGCCGGTCCAGAGAATTCGCATGGTGTGTCTACTTTACTGAAGGATCGCCGCGAGCCGCAACTGGTAAGATGGAGCCACGCGCCCAGTCCCTTTCGAAATCCTCGCCGAGTGCCCGGTCACGGGCGCGCGCGCCGGCATCCTCCACACGGAGCACGGCGATGTCGAAACCCCGGTCTTCATGCCGGTGGGCACGCAGGCCACGGTCAAGGGGATCAACCAGCGCGAGCTGGCCGAGGAACTGGACGCGCGCATCATCCTGGCCAACACCTACCATCTCTACCTGCGCCCCGGACATGAGACCATCCAGCGGCTGGGCGGGCTGCACCTCTTCATGTCCTGGCCGCGCGCCATCCTCACCGATTCGGGCGGCTACCAGGTCTTCAGTCTTTCCGGCCTGCGCAAGATCCACGAAGGGGGCGTGGTCTTCCAGTCCCACTTGAACGGCGACACCCACGCGTTCACCCCGGAGTCCACCGTGGACGCGCAACTGGCCTACGGCAGCGATATCCTCATGGCGCTCGACGAGTGCCCGGAGTACCCGGTCAGCCATGAGTATGCCCGGCAATCGATGCAGCGAACGCTGCGCTGGGCCGACTCAGCAAACCGCCACTTCCTGGATCGGACGTCCGGCATCCCGGCGCGCCACGCCCTGTTCCCGATCGTCCAGGGCTCGATATTCCCCGATCTCCGCCGGGAGTGCGCCGAGCGGCTGGTGGAACTGGAGGCGGACGGCTACGCCATCGGCGGGCTCTCGGTGGGCGAGCCGCGCGCGCTCAGCCTGGAAATGGCCGAGGCCACCCAGGCGCTGCTGCCGCGCGACCGGCCGCGCTACGCCATGGGAGTCGGCATGCCGGACGAGCTGGCCGAGTACGTGGCTCGCGGCCTCGACATGATGGACTGCGTGCTGCCCTCGCGCAACGCGCGGAACGGCTGCCTGTTTACCTCCCAAGGCCGGGTGATCATCAAGCACGCCCGTTATAAGGACGACGCCGGGCCGCTCGACCCGGCCTGCTCCTGTTACACCTGCAAACACTACACGCGCGCCTACCTGCGCCACCTGTTCCAGGCCGGGGAGATCCTCTACGCGTCGCTGGCCACGCGTCACAACCTGCACCACTACCTTGACATCATGCGTGAAATGAGGCACGCTATCTTATTGGGTCAATTCCCTGGATACCTGGAGTCTGTGCGCGCACGGTCTGTCCAGTTGTAAGTCCGACTACATCTATTCTCATTAGAGGCCACACGCAGTGTTCGCACTCCTCTTGCTCCAAACTTCGCCGGTCAGCAGCCCGCTGAGTTTCCTGCCCATCGTCCTGATCTTCGCGATCTTCTACTTCCTGCTGTTTCTGCCCATGCAACGCCAGAAGAAACAGCAGCAGAAGATGCTGGCGGGGCTGCAAAACGGCGCCACCGTGGTCACCAACGGCGGCATCATCGGCGCCATCGTCTCGATCGGCGACGACGAAACCCTGATCATCCGGGTCAAGCCCGACAACGTCAAGCTCCAGATCAGCCGGAGCGCCGTCTCGGGGCTGGTGTCCAAGGACACGCCCAAGGAAACCAAGTAAGGCGGTCGAACCACCATGCAGAAAAACCTGACCACCAAGACCATCGTAATCGCCGTCACCATTCTCCTCTGTATTTACGGCATCGTCGGCCTCCCCAAGTCCAAAGACGAGCTGAAGAAGAACCTGGAGCACAACATCCGGCTGGGGCTCGACCTGCGCGGGGGCAGCTACCTGATTCTGCAGGTGCAGGTGCAGGACGCGGTGAAGAGCGAGGCCGATCAGTCCATCGAGCGGATCAAGGAAGACGTCCGCAAGCAGAACGTCGACTTTGCCTCGCTGGATCGCAACGACCCGCCGCGCATCGAGGACGCCGACACCGTCCAGATCAACATCAAGGGGATCCCGGCCCAGAAATCGAGCCAGTTCCGCAGCCTGATCAACGAGCGGTTCTCCAACTGGGTGCTGACGCCGGTCAATTCCACGGACTACCGGATGAACATGCGGCCCTCGGAGCTGCTGGTCCTGAAGCGGGACACGGTGGAGCGGGCCATCCAGACCATCAAGAACCGCATCGACAACCTGGGTGTCGCCGAGCCGGTGGTGCAGCAGCATGGCCGCGCCGACGCCGAGTTTGAGATCTCCGTGCAGTTGCCGGGCGTCGACGATCCGGCGCGGGTCAAGGAGATCATCGGCACCACGGCGGTGCTGGGCATACACGAGGTCAAGGACGGCCCCTTCTCCAGCCAGGAGCAGGCGCTGTCCAAGCACGGCGGCCTGTTGCCCGTGAATACCAAGATGGCCAAGAGCGTGTTGCGCGGCGAGCGCGGCGAAGAGTGGTACCTGGTCACGCGCACCCCGGTGGTGACCGGCCAGGAGTTGCGCAATGCCCGCGCCGGGCAGGCCGAGCGCCGGTGGGAGACTTCCTTCACGCTCAGCCAGGAGGGCGGGCGCAAGTTCGGGCGCTACACCCAGGACAACATCGGCAACCGCCTGGCCGTGCTGCTCGACCAGACCATCGTCAGCGTGGCGACCATCGAGAGCAAGATCGAGGACTCGGGCCGCATCACCAACCTGGGGAGCGAGCAGGAGGCCTCCAACCTGGCTCAGTTCCTCAAGTCCGGCTCGCTGCCGGCGGGCATCGTGTTCCGGGCGGAGAGTTCGGTGGGGCCTTCGCTGGGCGCCGATTCCATCAAGCAGGGGCTGGCGGCGGGCACCGCCGGGCTGGCCGCGGTGGTGATCGCGATGCTGGTCTACTACCGGCGCAGCGGCGTCAACGCCGTGCTCGCGCTGCTGCTGAACACCATTATTCTGATCGCCGCCCTGTCGTACCTGGACGCCACGCTGACGCTGCCGGGCATCGCCGGCGTGATCCTGACGATCGGCATGGCGGTCGACTCCAATGTCCTGATCTTTGAGCGCATCCGGGAGGAGCTCCGGGGCGGCAAGACCATCGTCTCGGCCGTGGACACCGGGTTCTCGAAGGCCTGGTGGACGATCGTCGATACCCACGTGACCACGATCGTCTCCTGCGCCTTCCTGTTCATGTTCGGAACCGGGCCGGTGCGCGGCTTTGCCGTCACGCTGGTGATCGGTCTGTTCGCCAACGTGTTTACGGCGGTGTTTGTCTCCAAGGTGATCTTCGATTTCGAGCTGAGCCGCAGCCGCCAGCTCACCACCTTGAGCATTTGAGGGGCAGGCCCCCCGGCAGGGGTTTTGCACCGGGGGCTGGCCGGATGTACAATAGCGCGTTGACATTGGGCGGCGCGGCCGGCGTAGAGGGAACAAGGTAAGGTTGTCCGGTGTCTAATTGAATCGAGCGCCGGACTGTGGAAGCACGGGTCAATGGAATTATTTAAGAGCACGAACTTCGACTTTCTCGGCAAGAAGTGGCCGTTCATCGGCGCCTCGCTGGCGCTCACCGTGGCGGGCCTGTCGAGCATCGCCATGAAAGGCGGGATCAAGTACGGGATCGATTTCACGGGCGGCTCCCAGATGTCCGTGAAGTTCGCCGGTGCGCCGCCGGAGGGCCGTATCCGGTCGGCGCTGGGCGCCAAGTTTGGCGACCTCACCGTGCAGCGGTTAAGCGACGCCAGCTCGACCAACGAAGTCATCATCGGTACCGGCCTGAAGGACGAGAAGGAGCTGGAACAGGGGCGCAAGACCATGATCGACACCCTGACGGCGACCTTCGGGCAGCCCCAAAGCGGGAAGCTGGAGTTCAACAACGCCGGCGAGGTGACGCTCTTGAACCGGCTGCGCGACCCGTTGCAGCGCGGCGGCGCGCAGTTGGCCGAGCCGCAGCTCAAGGATCTGGTCCGAGCGATCCTGGCCTTCCGCAACAACCCGCCCCAGTCCGGGTTGATTACCAGTTTCGATCAGCTATCGACTGTGCCTGGAGTTAGTGCTAATATCATTAACGCCCTCAAACAGGAGTGCTACCTGGCCCCGTTTGCGGTCCGCTCGGTTACCGTCGTCGGACCCAAGGTGGCCAACGATCTCCGCAAGCAGGCGGTCCAGGCGACCCTCCTGGCCCTGGCGGGGATGCTGGCGTACATTGCGTTTCGGTTTGAATGGATCTACGGGGTGGCGGCGGTTGTGGCCGTGTTCCACGACACTATCATTACGATCGGATTCTTCTCCTTGTTCAACAAGGAGATCGACCTGACGGTGATCGCCGCGCTGTTGACCCTGGTGGGCTACTCGATGAATGATACGATTGTCATCTTCGACCGGATCCGGGAGAACCTGAAGATCCTGCGCCGGGAGCCGCTGGAGTCGTTGATGAACAAGAGCGTGAACCAGACGCTGAGCCGGACGATCCTGACGTCGGGGCTGACCTTCCTGACGGTGATCGCGCTGTTCCTGTTCGGGGGTCCGGTGTTGAATCCGTTTTCGTTCGCGCTGGTAGTGGGGATTCTGATCGGGACCTATTCGTCGGTGTTCGTCGCCAGCCCGATCGTGCTGTTCTGGCAGAATTACACGGAGGGACGCAAGCGTGGCGGCAGGATCCCGCCGGCGCCGCCGGTGAAGCCGGCCGTCCGCCAGGAAGGCAGGCCGCTGGCCAAGAAAGCCAAATGAGCCAGGCCACGACGCAACCGGGAGCGGAGCGCTCGACCGCTTCCAGAAACTGAGGACCGCATATGTTCGAACAAAGCTTCGTCGAAGGAGTCGGTAAGACTAACAAGACCTGGACGGTGCTGCTGTCCTTCGTCGTGCAGACGATCGGCATCATCATCGCCATCATCATTCCTTTGATCTTCACCGATGCGCTGCCCAAGACCCAGTTGACCAGCTTCCTGGTGGCGCCCCCGCCGCCTCCCCCGCCTCCCCCGCCGCCTCCGGCCGCGGCGCCGGTGAAAGTGGTGAAGGTGATCCCCCGCCAGTTCGACGCCGGCAAGCTGATGCAGCCCAAGGCGATCCCCAAAGACGTGGCGATCATTAAGGAAGAAGAGTTGCCCCCCGCCGCCAGTGTGGGCGTGGTCGGCGGCGTGCCCGGCGGCGTGCCCGGCGGCGTGGCCGGCGGCGTCATCGGCGGGATCATCGGGTCGGTGCCCACGGCGGCGCCTCCTCCCCCGCCGGTCAAGGTGGAGGCTCCCAAGCCGGCGGCCCCCCAGCGGATCCGGGTGGGCGGCAATGTGCAGGCGGCGATGGCCATTCGCGCACCCAAGCCGGCCTATCCGCCGCTGGCCAAGCAGGCCCGCATTCAGGGCGTGGTCCGGCTGAACGCTATCATCGGCAAGGACGGCACCATCCAGAACCTGACGGCCGCCAGCGGCCACCCGCTGCTGGTGCCGTCCGCCATGGAGGCCGTCAAGCAGTGGTTGTACAAGCCGACTCTCCTTAACGGCGAGCCGGTCGAAGTCGTAACGGTTATCGATGTAAACTTTACCTTGAGTCAGTGAGAGTCACTGACCACAAAACTCAACTCGCAGGAGAACAAAGACAATGCTTTTACAGTTGCAGATTTGGTCGTTTCTGTTGTTGCAGGAGACTGCGGTCGGCTGGGATCCCCGATCCCTGTGGTCCCAGATGGGTCCGCTGGCCAAGGCGGTCGTCATCGGTCTGTTTGTCATGTCGGCGTGGTCCATCGGCGTCATGATCGATCGCCTGATGGCCTACAGCGCGGCGCGGAAGCAGTCCCGCGCTTTCGCCCCGGCCGTCGCCGGCGCGTTGCGCGAGGGCAAGTTGGATGAGGCGATCAAGATCGCGGACCGGTTCAAGAAGAGCCACCTGGCCAAGGTGGTGGTGGCCGGCTTGCAGGAGTTCCAGGCTCACCAGATTTCCACCGACATTCCGGGGGAGGAGATCGAAGCTTCGAAACGGGCCCTGGATCGCGCCGAAGCGATCGTGCACGCCGAGCTGAAACGCGGCGTGGCCGGTCTGGCGACGATCGGTTCCACCGCCCCCTTCGTGGGTCTGTTCGGGACCGTGGTCGGCATCATCAACGCCTTCAAGGGCATCTCCACCGAGAAGTCGACCGGCCTGGGCGCGGTGGCGGGCGGTATTTCCGAAGCCCTGGTGACCACCGCCATCGGTCTGTTCGTGGCCATCCCGGCGGTCTGGATGTTCAACTACTTCACGGGCAAGATCGAATCCTTCGACGTGGAGATGGGCAACTCCAGCTCCGAGCTGATCGATTACTTCTTGAAGCGGTCCCAGCGCGCCGCCGCCAGAAAGTAGCGCCTGTCCTTGCGAGTTGAATCCGGGTGGGGCAGGCCCAGGGCCTGCCCTGTTCCGGGGGGAGAATGGAGATATGGAAAAACAAAAGGCCCCGCCACCGGTAGCCGACATCAACGTCACCCCCATGGTCGACGTGATGCTGGTGATGCTCATCATTTTCATGGTCATCACGCCGATGCTTTCCAAGGGCGTCAGCGTGGACATGGTGAAGACCAAGAATCCCATCGCCATGCAGGCCGCCGACAAGGAAGACGCGGTGTTGGTGGCCGTCACCCGCGATGGCGGCGTGTTCCTGGGCAGCACCAAGACGATCGCCAAGGACCTGCCGCAAAAGGTCAAGGACCTGCTGACCAACAAGCTGGACAAGACCTGCTATCTGAAAGCCGACTCGCGCGCCAAGTATGAGAAAGTCGTGGAAGTGGTCAACAACATGCGCGCCGGCGGCGTGGATCAACTCGGCCTGCTGACCGAACAGGTCTTGGAAAAAGGCGCAACACCGGCCGAGTTGGGCGGCACGCCCAGGCCGTAAACAAGGAGCCCTCTTATGGCAATGGCAGTGGGTGGACCGGGAAGCGGTCCGCGAGCAGACATCAACATGACGCCGATGATCGACATCCTGCTGGTCCTGATCATCATCTTTATGGTCATCACGCCGCTGACTCCGAAGGGACTCGAGGCGCTGGTGCCCCAGCCGGCGCCGCCGAACCAGCAGCAAACCGAAGCGGATCAGCGCACCGTGGTGGTGATCATCGAAAAGGACAAGAAGTTGATGATCAACACCGAGCCCACCAACGAGCAGAACCTGGGCAAGCGTCTGGAAGAGATTTTCAAGACCCGCGCCGAGCGGGTGATCTTCGTCAAGGGCGATCCCGACCTGGAATTCCAGACGGTGGCCAAAGTGATCGACATCGCCAAGGGTGTGGCCATCGACAAGGTCGGGCTGATGACGCCCGAGATGGAGCAAGGAAGATAGGACGGGGAGGATTCCGCACATGACCCGAAACTTCATTGTGTTGACCGCGGCCGCGCTGGCTCTGGCGTCCAGCGGCTGCGAGAAGCTCAAAGCCCGCGACAACCTCAACCGGGGGGTGGCGGCCTTCAAGGGCGCCAAGTACGCCGACGCCGAGCGTTACTTCCTCAAGGCGGTGGAGCTGGATCCGACCTACGTGACCTCGCATCTGTATCTGGCCACGGCCTACGTCAACCAGTACATCCCCGGCGCCGATTCTCCGGAAAACAACCGGATGGCGGACAATGCCTTCAAGGCCTTTAACAGAGTCCTGGAGATGGAGCCCACCAACATCGTGGCCACGGCCTCCATCGCGTCCCTGTACTTTCAGAAGAAGGAGTTCGACAAAGCGGTCGAGTGGAACAAGAAGCTGATCGCCATCGATCCCAACAACAAGGACGCTTACTACACGCTGGGCGTGATCGCCTGGACCAAGTGGCTGGTGCCCGACCGGGAAGCGCGCAACAAGATGGGCATGAAACCGGAAGATCCCGGTCCGCTCAAGGACAAGAAGGCGAGGGAAGAGCTCAAGGCCCAATACCTGCCGATCCTGAACGACGGCATCGAGAACATGAAGAAGTCCCTGGAGATCGACAAGGACTACGACGAGGCCATGGCCTACATGAACCTGTTGATCCGCTATCGCGCCGACCTGATGGATACGGCCGACGACTATAAGAAAGAGAGCGAAATCGCCGACAACTGGGTGCAGAAGGCGCTGGCCACCAAGAAGGTCAAAGCCGAAAAGGCCGCCCTGAAGAGCGGCGGGATCGTCAACGACGTCAAGTAGGACCGATCACCTCCCCGGCGCATCTCGTACAATAGTGTAGTGTCCTCGCTTCCCGCGGCTCCCGTGGCGGAATCCGTCATCGACCGGCTCTACGCCGAGCTGTCGGGCAAGGTGCGGGAGTTCCGGCAAAAGGACGACCTGGCGCCTCTGGAGAAGGCCTTCCAGT
>JACOSH010000279.1 GCA_016178945.1 Acidobacteriota bacterium | reverse complement strand
TGCAGGTCAAAGAGGCCCAGACGGCTGACCGAGCCCTTGCCGGCTTCCCCAGGTCCTCGCATGCTCCGTCCGCCGAACCAAATGGTGTCGTTTTGGGCGCCCCAGATCTCACCGTCGCGGCCATCGCGCGCCGCGTATTCCCACTCCGCTTCCGACGGCAGCCTGCCGCCGGCCCAGCGGCAGTAAGCGGCGGCGTCGTCCCAAGTAGCGTACACAAACGGCTGGCTGCCGTCGCGCCATTCCTGGTTGAAGACCGGCCCACGCGGAACCTGGCGGCCCGGAACGGCCCGCAGGAAGCGCTTGAAAGCTTCCACGGTCACCTCGGTCTTGGACATCCAGAAGCCCCGGGTCAGAGTGAGGCGATGGCGCGGGTTCTCGTCGGGAGCGCATTCGGTATCGCCCGCGACGCAACCCATTTCGAAGCTACCGCCCGGGACCCAGATGTATTCCAAGCCATCCCGCGGGTTCTCTCGAGCTTCACCCGTGTGAGGGGTCGCCGGTCCGCGCGCCGGCGCCGCGGGCGCCACGGGGCGAGGCTCGACCACCGTCACCGTAACCATGGACGAGGTCTCCCCGCCCGGTCCCTTCGCGGTCAGCTTGTATTGGGTAGTGGAATTCGGCGACACCAGGCGGGACCCGCTGGCCTGGAAAACGCCGAGGCCGGGTTCGATGCGCGCTTCGGTGGCGTCGCTCACCGAC
The DNA here is from genome assembly GCA_016178945.1 of Acidobacteriota bacterium. Classification (GTDB taxonomy): domain Bacteria; phylum Acidobacteriota; class Terriglobia; order Bryobacterales; family Bryobacteraceae; genus JACOSH01. Next base: position 21,960 of record JACOSH010000279.1, on the reverse strand, counting down.
CAGCGCAGGGTCGCCGGCCGCCTTCGGTGGCGTCGCTCACCGACCAGCGCAGGGTCGCCGCCCGCCCGCGCTCGATCGACGCAGGCTCAATGGCAAACTGGCGGATAGCCGGAGGCTTGGACGGCGGCGGCGGCTCGACCACCGTCACCGTGACCATGGCGGTGGTCTCCCCACCGGGTCCCTTGGCGGTCAGCGTGTACTGAGTAGTGGAATTCGGCGACACCGGGCGGGACCCGCTGGCCTGGAACGTGCCGAGGCCCGGGTCGATGCGCGCTTCGGTGGCGTCGCTGACCGACCAGCGCAGCGTCGCCGGCCGCCCGCGCTCGATGGATGTCGGCTCAACCGCAAACTGGCGGATGGCCGGAGGCTTGGACGGCGGCGGCGGTTCGACCACCGTCACCGTGACGATGGCCGTGGCCTCCCCGCCCGGTCCCTTCGCGGTCAGCGTGTACTGAGTGGTGGAATTCGGCGACACCAGGTGGTATCCGCTGGTCTGGAAAACGCCGAGACCGGGTTCGATCCGCGCTTCGGTGGCGCCGTTCACCGACCAGCGCAGCGTCGTTGGCCGGCCTCGCTCGATCGATCGGGGTTCAGCGGCAAACTGGCGGATCGCCGGAGGCTTGGACGGCGGCGGCGCCTCCACGGGTTTCGGCGGCGGCGCGGGAGGCCGGATGCTGGCCAGTCGGGTCCGCGCGATCTCGACGAAATTCCCCTTGGGATAGCGGCGCAGATAGGCCTCCAGCAATTCCGCGTTGGGCGAGTCCTTGATCGAATTCCAGTAGCTGAGCTCAATCTGTAGGGCGGTATCGGGCTGTGCGGCCGGCGGCGCGGCGGGCGGCGGCTCCAGGATCGTGGCCGGTTCCTTCACCGCGAAATAGAAATCGCCCATGACGCTGGACATGATCCAGGGAAGCTGTTTGTGCTGCGAGGCGGTGAACACTCGCTCCCGCACCTGGTCGAAGACTTCGGGCAGCTTCAGACCGGGCTGGCGAAGCACTTCGATCAGATGCGTGGTGAACAGCCCGTTGTGACCCTGGGGATTGTCGTCGGCGGTCTGGCCGGGCTCGGTCGCGTAGGCGATCAGCGACCCGCGGCCGGCATTCATCGCCGCCCAGCCGCCCATCCCGGAACGAACCGTGCGAAAGGGATTGTTCCGGCAGGCATCCAGGATCAGAATGTTCAGCCGGGAGCGGGCCTGCACCATGCGATCGTGCACGCGCGAGACCGAATAGGTGACGTAGGGGGCGTCGGCCTCGTCCTTGGCATCGAAGTCCACCGGGACCAGGTAGTTCTCGCCGTTGAGCTGAAGCCCGTGGCCGGCATAGAAGAACAGGGCGATGTCTCCCGGCTCAATGCGGGCGATGAACCGGTCCACCGCGCGCGCCATGCCACGCAGGTCGGTGTTGGACGTCACGTCCACGTCAAAGCCGAATGTCTTGAGGACCGCGCTCAAGCTGGCGGAATCGCGGGAGGGGTTCCGGAGGGGCGCCTTGGGATAGGCGTCGTTGCCGACCAGCAGAGCGACGCGCTTGGATTCGCGCTCCAGGCGCAGATCGCGCTGAGCCTGTGGCCAAACGGCGCCCGCGGCCAAGACGGCGATCCAAATGACGCGGCGGAACATAGCCCTCCTTCTATTGTAATCGTACGTTTTCGCGAATTGTCCACCTAGGGCGCTCAAATGTCAGGAGTGTTACGACGCAAGCGGTCAGCGGTCAGCCCGGCGTTCCGCTGAGCGCTGACCGCTGTGGCTGACAGCTTTGGCCGTACATGTGTGCGAGACTGACAAGAAATGTCTCCCTCCCCCTCGCCCGCTGAAATGACGGTAAAGGCTGTCGCCATCGGTATCCTGCTGGCCTTGATCTTCGGCGCGGCCAACGCCTATCTGGGCATGCGAGCGGGACAGACCATTTCCTCCACCATCCCGGCGGCGGTGATCGCGATCGCCGTGTTCCGGATGCCGGGCTTTCGCGGCGGCGTGCTGGAGCAGAACATCACGCGCACGGCGGCCTCGGTCGGCGAGGGACTGGTGGCGGGCGCGATTTTCACCATCCCGGCCTTTTTCCTGGTGGAGATCGACGGCGTCCGCCTCTGGCCGGACCTGCGCGGGCACTTCTGGCAGGCCATCCTCATCCTGCTGGTGGGCGGATTGATCGGCATTTTCTACATCATCGCGCTGCGGCGCCCGCTGTGCGTCGACGCCGGCCTGCCCTGGCCGGAGAGCGTGGCCAGCGCCCAGATCACCCGGGCCGGCCAGTCGAGCGGCGACGCGCCAAAATACATCTTCGGCGCGATGGGGTTCGGCGCGCTGATCCAGTTGCTCAAGAGCGACAAAGGGCTGCTGGTGATGCGCGATTACCTGGAAGGCTTCCTGCCTTTCCCGGCCTCGATGGTGCGGCACTTCGATTTCCGTAAGGCGCCCATCGGCGAGGTGGCGCATGCCGGCGGCATTCCCTGGACCACGCCCAGCCTCTCCCCCGCCTTGATGGGCATCGGCTACATCATCGGGCCGCGCCTGGCGTCGATCAACCTGGCCGGCGGCCTGATCGCCTGGTGGATGCTGATTCCGCTGCTGCTGTTCTTCGATCCCGATCTGCCCAAGCGCCTGGGCGGCGCCGGAGAGGATGTCGCCGCATACACCCTCTGGTACAACATTGTGCGCCCCATCGCCGTCGGCGCGATGCTGGTGGGCGCCGCCCACACGCTGTTCTCGATGCGCGAGTCGATCCGGAAGTCGCTGGCCGGCGCGCTGCGTCTCAAGGCCCAGGACAGCGGCGTGACAGAACCCACGGAGCGCGACATTCCGCTCCCGTGGCTCGCTGTGGGCACCGTGATCCTCACCGTCGCCATCACGGTCATCTATTTCTACTTCACCGGAAGCTGGGGCGCCGCGCTGGTGGCCGCGGCGGTGATGTCGGTCACCGGATTCCTGCTCTCGGCGGTGGGCGGATACCTGACGGGGCTGGTCGGCGGGACAAACCAGCCCGTGTCCGGCCTGACGCTCTCGGCGCTGGTCCTGGCCGCGCTGGTGATGCTGGCCATCGGCGTCAAAGGCGCGCCCGGCGTCCTGGCCGTGCTGGGCGTGGCTTCGGTGGTCTGCTGCGCCTGCTGCGTTTCCGGCTCGCTGATTCAGGATCTGAAGGCGGGCCATCTGCTGGGAGGCACGCCCTGGAAGATGGAGCTGGTCGAGATCATCGCCGTGGCCATCTCGGCGGTCTTCCTGATGCTGCCGATCATCGCGCTGCACGAGGCGAATCTGGCCACCGGAGGCATTGGCGGGCGGGCGCTGCCCGCGCCGCAGGCCGGCCTGATGGCGCAACTGGCCAAGGGCATCGTCGGGGGGCAGATGGCTTGGGGACTGATCGGCATCGGCGCCGCCTTCGGCATCGCTCTTATTCTCTGCGGAGCGCGCGCCCCCATGCTGATCGCCGTGGGCATGTATCTGCCCTTCGACACTACTTCGGCCATCTTTCTCGGCGGCATGATCCAGTGGATCGCCTCCCGCCACGGCGCGGATGAGGAGAAGGGCACACTGGTCGCCTCCGGCCTGATTGCCGGGGAAGCCATCATGGGGATACTGCTGGCGGTGACCTTCCTGGCCGGCATCAGCTCGGTCACCAGGCTGGTAACGGGCTCCGACGAGCTGGGTTTCTACTCGCGATGGGGCGGGTGGCTTTCACTGGTGGGTTTCGCGGCGGTTGCCTGGGTATTGATCCGGACGCCCAGGCCGGCTCGTCAGAAGTGAATTCCAAAACCCGCCGACGCCTCGATCTGGTGCAGCAGTCCCTTCTTTTCGGGGAAGTCGAAGGGCTTCATGGTGGCGTAGTCGCGCACGTCAAAGCGCAGGGCAAACATCGATCCGGCCTTGATCTTGAATCCGGCGCCGTAGTTGAACCCGACTTTGGTCACGCCGTTGCCGTTAGACACCGAGGTCCCCGGCGGGTAAAAGGTGTTCAAGTGGCCGCCCACGGCGATGAACGGGCGGAAGGTCGATCCCTCCGAAATGAGGTAACCCAGGAAGTTGTAAAAGTACTGGTGGCTGGAGATCTTGATGTCTCCGGGGACGGTGTCCAGCACTACATGGCTCGGGCTGTAGGCGTAGCCGATCTCGTGGCCAATGAAGCGCTTGGTATTGAGCGCCAGGCGCGCTCCAATCCGGAAGGAGGAATCCTTGAAGCGGTAAAACAGGGACGGCTGGCCGGACTGGCCCACGCCCAGCGCCTCATTGCGGAAGATCGCCTGCCCCCCGCTGATATAGGCCTCCGCCGCCTGGCCGTACGCCGCGGGCAGAGAGACAACAAGCAGGCACAACACCGTTTGCAGTTTCATTTCGTCTTATCCCACGAGATATTTGTCGCGGCAGGCAGCGGAACAGAAATGAATGGTTTCTCCGCCCACACTCTTCTTGACGGACGAGGAGACCGCCACGAAGGTTCCACACACCGGGTCTCTTTTCAACTCGCCATGTGTTTGGATGGCCGGCTGGCGGTTGGGTCCGGCGGCCGCCGGCTTGGAAAAGGCCTGGGAGAACAGCCGGACCAGGTAGCGAACCACCGCCACCACCAGGATCAGGACGAGGAATCGGAACAGGCTCCGAAACATGTGGGGCCCAAAGCGGGCTTCCGTTTACTTTTTCTTGACGCCCTTTTTCTGCGCGGCCGGATTCTTGAACTCGGTGGCGATCTGGGTGTCAAACATGGCCAGCATGCCTTTGGCGGATTCCGCGAACGGCCCGTCCGGCTTCAGCTCCAGGTACTTGCTGAACGCCTCCTTGGTTCCCGGCAGCGGACTGACCTTGCCGTCCGCGCCAGGCGGCGGCATCTTGCCGATCAGATAGATCCCGTATTGATACTGCGAGTCGGCGTGGTTGGGATCGGCTTCCAAGGCCTTCTTAAAGGCCTCGCCGGCGGGCTCGGTCTGGTTGGCGTTCACCAGCAGAGCGCCCAGGTTGTAGTAATACACGCCCGCCTTGGTTGGCTCGATCTGGGCCGCTTTGGTCAGCTCCGCCTGCGCTTCCGGAAACTTCTTGGCGCGCGCCAGCGCCAGCCCGAAGTTGTTGTGGTAGCCGGAGTCGTCGGGCTTCAGCTCAATGGCCTTGTTGTAGGCCTCGAAGCCTTTGGCCAGCACCTGGGCCTGCTCATCGCCGGTCTTGGTCTTGGCCACACCCATGTAGGACTCGGCCAGTTGGGCCCAGATCACGTGCTGTTTGGCATCCATCTCAGCGCCCTTGGCGAACGCTGTCACGGCCGCTTCGAACTGGCCGGTTTTCAGCGCCTCAACCCCTTGATTGAAGGCGTCGTTCAAGGCCTTGTTCTTGGCCATGGCCTGGGAGCGCTCCTTGATGGCTTTTTCCATGGCCGCCCGCTGCTCGGGCGTCATGTCGCGCTCCTGATCTTTGGTCAAGGTTCCGGATTGCGCCGCGGCGGCCAGGGACTCCTGTTTCTTCTTCATGGCATGGAGATCGAAGTTGATCTCCTTGGGATCGCCCAGCGTGGTGCGGACGCCGTCGACCACGTCCCGGTCCTTGCCCTCGACTTCCAGCGTGATCTTGTAGGTGCCCAGCGGCAGACCGGCGTGGATGTACTCGCCTTTCTTATTGGTCTTGGTCTTGTAATTGCCTTTGATGTCTTTCCGCTCGATCTTGACGATGGCGTCCTTGAGCGGCTTCCCATCCTCGCCCTTCACCACCCCGGCGAGCGAGGAAGTCTGGGCGAATGCCGCCAACGGCAGCAGCAAGGATGCGGCCGCGGCCAGCGTAAGCGTGCGAAGAACTCGGTGCATTAGCGCCTCCAAACAGGGGATTCCACTCCTAGGATACTACAGCCGGAAAGAGCCGGGAGCAACCAGCGGTTCGCCGGCCAACTGACTTACTGACAAACTGACCAACTGACAAACTCCCTACATATACGGCGGAACCGCGATCCCCAGAATCTCCAGCGTCCGCTCGAGCTGGGCGCGGAAGAACTCCGTCATCCACAGCAGGAAGACCTTTTTCTCCCGGTTCTCCTCGTGCAGGACGTGATACTGGTGATAGAAGTTGTTGAAGGACTGCGCAAGCTGGAAGGCGTACTTGGCGACGTGGGCCGGCTCGCCGCCGATGGTGGCGCGCTCCACCGCCGTCCCGGCCTTGGATGCCGCCAGCAGCACTTGCCAGAAATCCTCGGCCTGGAGCTGGCGGCCCATCGCTTCCGGCGTCAGCTCAGTCGCGAAGTCCGGCAGGGTCTCGCCCCTCTCCTCCAGCTTGCGCACGATGTTCCGCGCCCGCACCGCCGCATACTGCACGTACGGCCCGGTCTCGCCCTCAAAGCTGAGCGCCTCCTGAAAGTCGAAGGCGATCACCGAATTGCGCGTGAACTTGAGCAGGAAGTAGCGCAGCGCTCCGATGGCGATGGTGGAGGCCACGGCGCGGCGCTCTTCGGCCGGCCGGTCCGCATGGCGCGCCTCCACTTCTTCGAGCGCCTTGTCAATGAGCTTGTCGATCAGGTCGTCGGCCTTGACGCCCAGGCCCTTGCGTCCGGAGACCTCCACGTAGGGCCGCTTCTTGTCCTCTTCCGGCAACTCGATCCCCAGCTCGACGCAGCAGCGCGGCGACAGCGCCACCATCTCGTAGGAAAAGTGCACCGAGCGGCCGGCCTGTCCGGTGTAACCGAGCGCTCTCAGCCCGGCCGCCACCACGTCCTGCAGGTACGACTGGCGCGCGTCGATCACGTTGTAGACCCGCGCGCCGCCGCCAAAGCGGACTGGACATTCCGCGGGCTGGTCGGTCGTGATCCAAAGCCGGCGTCCATCGGCGTAGCGGCGCAGCGGGCGGTAGTAGAAGTCCTTCCCCAGCAGCCCGAACTTCCAAAGCTGGTAGGCGATGTCCTTGCCCACGTAGGTCACCGTGCCGTTGGACCGGACAATCACCTTGCTGTCCTCCGATTCGGCGCTGGTCGAAAAGGCGGCGGCCGGCATCACCCAGCAGCCGGCATTCTTGCCCTCGCTCTCCAGGTGGATCGCCTGCCGCTGCTTGAGCAATTCGAACGCCGCCTCCCAGAACTTCAGGTGCAGGATCTCGCTCTCCCGAGGCAGCACGTCGTATTCGACTCCCAGCCGCAGCATCGTGTCCAGGTGCGCCTCGACGATGGCGTCGGCGACGACATGCGCCATCTCCGCCAGGACGCCCTCGCCCGCCTCGATAGCGTGCAGCGTTTCCGTGCGCCAGGCCGCCGCTTCGGGATGATCCTTGTAGTAGGCGGAGGTCCTGGCGTACAGGTCCCAGCAGAGGTAGTCGAACCGCGGTTGCGCCGCCAGCGCCCGCACTTCCTCCGGCTGCTTCTTCTCCAGGAAGTGGAACCCCGCGACGACATCGGCCACCTGCACACCGGTGTTATCGATGTAGTTCTGGACTTCCACCCGGTGGCCGCGCGAGCGCAGCATGCGCACAAACGTGTCGCCCAGCGCGGTGTTGCGCAGATGACCGATGTGCGCGGCCTTGTTGGGATTGATGTTAGTGTGCTCGACGATGATCTTCTCGTCCGCCGGCTCGGGCGCCGCCGGCTCGCGCAGCAGTCCCCCGCCGTAGGCCGCGCGGTCGAACCGGATGTTGAGATACCCGGCGCCGGCGATCTCCATCGCGGCCACCCCTTCGATCGGGCCGATTTCGGAGACCAGCTCGGCGGCAATCTTCCTGGGCGGCTGCTTCAGAAGTTTGGCTAACTGGAACGCCACGGGCACGGCCAGCTCGCCAAACTCCGGCTGCTTGGGCTGCTCCAGGGCGAGCCCCGCCTCCAGGCCGTACCGCGCTGCAATATGGGATTGAAAGGCTTTGAGGACCCGCTGTTCAAATGAAAGGAACACTAGCCGCCACCCACAAACTGCACGATCTCAATAAGGGCGCCGGGCGGGATCTGGCGCCGCTCCCACTCATTCCGCTTGACGATCCGCTTATCCAGCTCCACGGCCACGCGCGCCGGGTCCAGGCGCAGCTCTTCCAGGAGGCGGAGGATGGTCCCGCCCGGGTCGATTTCGCGCCGCTCGCCGTTCACCGTGATCTCGATTGGTTGACACTCCATTTCTGAAACCAGTATAGTCAAAACTTAAGGCTCATCCGCGGTTCCGGATACTCATGCCCAGTTCGTACACGGAGCTGTACTTTCCTGTCCTGTTGCAGGCCGGCATTGCGATGCTGATCGCCGCCGCCATGCTGGGGCTGTCGTATCTGCTGGGCAAGAAGGTGCGCAACGCCGTCAAGGATTCGCCCTACGAGTGCGGCATCGAGCCCACCGGCTCGGCGCGCGAGCGCTTCAGCGTCAAGTTCTACCTGGTGGGGATGCTGTTCATCCTCTTCGACATCGAGGCCGTTTTCCTGTATCCCTGGGTGGTGGTCTACCGCGATCTGAAGCTGTTCGGGTTTGTCGAGATGCTGCTGTTCATTGCGCTGGTGCTGGCTGGATTCTTCTTCATCTGGAAAAAAGGAGCGCTCGATTGGAAACCGGCGGAGCGGCGGTGATGGAGGTCCCCGCCGAGCTACAGCCGTTCGCGTTGACGAGCAAGTTCGACCGCGGGGAGTTGACCGTCGAGGTCGCTCCCGAGCGCGTGGTCGAGGCCTGCCGCGAGTGCAAGGGCAGCCTGCATTTCGAGCGGCTCAGCACGGTCACTGCCGTGGATCGCTATCCGTCGGAGCCGCGCTTCGAGATCGTTTATCACCTGCATTCGGTTTCGCTCAACCGGCGGCTGCGGCTGAAGGCGCGGGTCTCGGGCGAGAGTCCCGCGATCGACTCGGTCACGGCCGTCTGGCGTTCGGCCAACTGGTACGAGCGCGAAGTGTTCGACCTGTTCGGCATCACGTTTCTCAACCACCCCAACCTGCGGCGCATCATGATGCCGGACGAGTGGGTGGGACATCCTCTGCGGAAGGATTACCCCGTGGAGGGCTACAAGTAACGCATGGCTGACATCGAAACAGCAAGCCCGGCGTTGGAGAGCGTCGACGCGGCCGAACCCGAGTCCACCGGCCCGCGGCGCATGGTCCTCAACATGGGCCCGCAGCACCCCTCCACCCATGGCGTGCTCCGTCTCCTGCTGGAGCTCGACGGCGAGACCATCGTCAAAGCCGAGCCCGAGATCGGCTACCTCCACACCGGCATCGAGAAGGAGTTCGAGGTCAAGAACTACCAGCAGGCCGTCACTCTGACCGACCGCATCGACTATCTGGCGCCGCTTTCCAATAATCTGTGCTACTGCCTGGCCGTGGAGAAGCTGCTGGGCCTGGAGATCCCGCCCAAGGCCCAGTGGATTCGCGTTCTGCTCACCGAATTGACGCGCCTCAACAGCCACCTGATCTGGCTTGGCACCCACGCCATCGACATCGGCGCGATGAGCGTCTTCCTCTACTGCTTCCGCGAGCGCGAGGAGATCCTGCGCATCTTCGAGATGTTCTCCGGCCAGCGCATGATGACCAGCTACTTCCGCATCGGCGGCCTGGCCCTGGCCCCGCCGCGCGGCTGGCGACAGCGCGTGAAGGGATTCATCGACGTGTTTCCCAGCCGCGTCGACGAGTACGAAGACCTGCTCACCAAGAACAGGATCTGGATCGGCCGCACGCGGGGCGTCGGCAAGATGACGCTGGAGGACATGCTCGACCTGGGCATCACCGGTCCCATGCTTCGCGCCGCCGGCCTGAAGCAGGACGCGCGCAAGGATCAGCCCTACTCCAGCTACGACAAGTTCGATTTCGAAATTCCCACTCGCGTTGAGAGCGACGTCTACGCGCGCTACCAGGTGCGCATCGAGGAGATGCGCCAGAGCGCCCGCATTGTCACGCAGGCCTTGGAGGGCATGCCCGAAGGCCCGCACACGGCCGACGCGCCCAAGGTGGTTCTGCCCGAGCGGGAGAAGATGAAGACCCAGATGGAGGCGCTCATCTACCACTTCAAGATCGTGACCGAGGGCTTTCGCGTGCCGGAGGGCGAGGTGTACCAGGCGATCGAATCGCCGCGCGGAGAGCTGGGCTACTACGTAGTCAGCGATGGAACCTCGAAACCCTATCGCGTGCACATTCATGGACCCAGTTTCGGCAACCTGCAAGCGGTCCCGCACATGGTCGAGGGCACGCTCATCGCCGATGTCATCGCCTCGCTCGGAAGCATGGATTTTGTCCTGGGAGATACGGACCGTTGACTTTTTCAACCGAGCTCGAAGCCAAGTTCGCCAGGCTCCTGGCCAGCTACCCGCCGGGACGGCAGCGCTCGGCCATGATCCCCATGCTGATGTTCGCCCAGGACGAGCTGGGCTGCGTCTCCGCCGAGCTGGTCAACGAGGTCGCCCGGCGCATCGGCGTGACGCCCGTGCAGGTGGAGGAGGTCTTGACCTACTACTCCATGCTGCACCGGAAGCCGCTCGGCAAGGCGCATGTCCAGGTCTGCACCAACATCAGTTGCCTGCTCACGGGCGGCGCGGAGCTGTGGGAGCAGGCGTGCTCCAGGCTCGGCATCGGGCACAAGGAGGTGCTGCCGGATGGCTCCATCTCCCTGGAGGAAGTCGAATGCATCGGGGCCTGCTCCTGGGCCCCGGCCATCCAGGTCAACTACCAGTTCCATCACTTCGTCACCCCGGAGAAGCTCGACCGCCTTCTGGCGAGCCTCCGGAACGAGAACCCGCATGCTGTATAACGAACCCAGCCCGCTGGAGATCAAAGTCCTGACCCGCCGCTTCGGGCTGCCCAACTCAGCGCATATCGACACCTATCTGGCGACCGACGGCTACAAGGCCCTCCGCAAGGCCCTCGAGATGACGCCTAAGGACATCATCGAAGAGGTCAAGGTCTCCAATCTGCGCGGGCGCGGCGGGGCCGGGTTCCCCGTGGGGATGAAGTGGAGCTTCGTGCCGCGCGATTCCCCCAAGCCGAAATACATCGTGGTCAACGCCGATGAGAGCGAGCCCGGCACCTGCAAGGACCGGCTGCTCATGGAGTTCGATCCGCACCAGTTGATCGAGGGCATGCTGATCGGCGCCCTGGCCGTCGACGCGCATGCCGGCTACATCTACATTCGCGGCGAGTATCGCTACCTCATCGACATCCTGGACAAGGCCATCGCCGAGGCCTATGAGCGCGGTTACCTGGGGCGGAATATCCTGGGGACCGGTTTCCACTTCGATGCCTACACCCACACCGGAGCGGGCGCCTACGAATGCGGCGAGGAATCGGCGCTGCTGGAGTCGCTCGAAGGCAAGCGCGGCGTGCCCCGCATCCGCCCGCCCTTTCCGGCGGTGGTTGGGGCTTTCCAGTGCCCCACCATCCTCAACAACGTCGAGAGCTTCTGCGCGGTCCCGCCCATCATCCGCGACGGCGGCAAGGCGTTCGCCGACCTGGGAGTCCCCAAGGCCGGCGGCACCAAGCTGACCTGCCTGTCCGGTCACATCAACAAACCCGGCGTCTATGAGCTGCCGCTTGGATTCCCGGTCGACAAGATGATTCAGGAGGTCGGCGGCGGCATTCGCGGCGGCAAAAAGTTGAAAGCGTTCATCCCGGGCGGCTCGTCCTGCCCGGTCCTGACCGCGGCCGAGTGCGAGGGTCTCACCATGGACTACGACGCGATGGCCGCCAGGAAGACCATGCTCGGCTCCGGCGGCGTCGTGATCATGGACCAGGACACCGATATGGTCAAGGCGGCGCTCCGCATCATGCGCTTCTATGCGCATGAAAGCTGCGGATGGTGCATCCCCTGCCGCGAGGGCACCGCCTGGCTGCGCAAGATCCTCCAACGCTTCAGCGACGGCCTGGGCGTGCGCGGCGACATCAATCTCATCGGCGAGCTGGCCAAGAACATGCTGGGCCGCACCTTCTGCCCGCTCGGCGACGCGGCGGCGCTGCCGACCATCTCGATCGTGGAGAAATTCCGCGATGAGTTCGAGGCCTATCTCACGCGCCAGCCGCCGCCCTCGCGCGCGGAAGAACCGTTGCGGGTGATCGCGTAATGGCCGATCCGGTAAAGCTCACGATCGACGGACGGCAGATCCAGGCGCCGCCGGGGACGCTGGTGATTGACGCGGCCAAGCGCGCCGGCATCGAGATCCCGGCCTTCTGCTATTACGAAGGTCTCTCCCTGCAGGCCGCCTGCCGCATGTGCCTGGTGGAGGTGGAGAAGGCGCCCAAGCTGATGGCCTCCTGCACCCTGCCCGTGGCCGAGGGCATGGTAGTCCGCACCGAGACCCCGCAGGTGGCGCAGGCGCGCAAGGCCACGCTCGAGTTCCTGCTCACCAACCATCCGCTGGATTGCCCGGTGTGCGACAAGGGCGGCGAGTGCGAGCTGCAGGACATGGTCTTCCGCTACGGGGCCGGCGAGAGCCGCTTTACCGAGGTCAAGCACCACGTGGAGGAGAAGCAATGGTCGCCGGTGGTCTTCTACGACGCGCCGCGCTGCATCCTCTGCTTCCGCTGCGTGCGCATCTGCACCGAAGGGATGGGCGTGGGAGCGCTCGGCATCGTCAACCGCGGCGTGCTTTCCGAGATTGCGCCCAACCACGGCGATCACCTGGAGTGCGACGAATGCGGCATGTGCATCGACATCTGTCCGGTGGGCGCGCTCACCAGCGGGGCCTACCGGTACAAGACGCGGCCCTGGGAGATGGAGCACGCCGGCACGATTTGCACCCACTGTTCCAACGGGTGCAAGGTCACGCTGGGTGTGCGCAACCACGAGATCGTCCGCGGCAACAACCGGGACCATTCCGGCATCAACGGCGAGTTCCTGTGCATCAAGGGCCGCTACGCGTTTGATTTCTTCGGCCATCCCGAGCGGCTCCAGTCGCCGCTGATGCGGATCGACGGGAAGCTTCAGGAAGTCCCCTGGTCCAGGGCGCTCGCAGCGGTGGCGGCGAAGTTTCAGGAAGTGAAGGGGCGCGGCGGCAAGTTCGGCGTGATCGGCTCCACCCGGACCACCAACGAAGAAAACTACTATTTGCAGAAGCTGGCGCGCCAGGGTTTGGGGACCAACCACATCGACCATCACCGCTCGGGCGACCTGGTGACGCTGATCGACGCGCTGAGCGGCCGCCCGAATGCCTCGCTGGCCACGACGGCGGATCTCTACAACGCCAAGGCCGTGCTGGTGGTGGCGGCCGACCTGGCCTCCGAACAGCCCTTCCTGTCGTTCCAGGTTCGCGCCAATTACCGGCATCATCAGGCGCGGATCTACGTGGTCACTGAAAAGGCAGTCCGCGAGGACGCCTACGCGGCGGCCGTCGTCCGCGGCGGAGTGGACGGCGTCGAATCGTTGCGCGAACGGCTGGCCCGGGAACCGGAGCTGGCTATCCTGTTCGGAGCTTCGGTCAAAGGCGAGGAGCTGCGCAAGCTGGTGGAGTTCGGATCGTCGCTGAGCATCCCGGTCAAGTACGTCTGCCTGCTCGACTATTCGAATTCGCGCGGCGCGATCGACATGGGTCTGATGCCGGAGCTGCTGCCGGGCTGCCGCCCGAGCGAACAGCCCGGAATGACCATCCCGGAGATGCTGGCCTGCGCGGACCTGGATGTCCTGTGGGTGATCGGCGCCAATCCGCTGGCGCGCGGGCAACTGGCTTCCGCGAACGCGTTCGCGGTGGTGCAGGAGATGTTCCTCACCGAGACCGCCCTGGCCGCCCAGGTGGTCCTGCCCGCTTCCTCCGCCTACGAGAAGACGGGCACGGTCACCAACGTCACCGGGGAGGTGCAGCGGTTGGCTAGCCCGTTGCGGAAGATGGGGACCAAGCCGGATCTGGAGATCATCGGGCTGATCGCCAAAGAGATGGGACTGGCCCCGCTGATGGGCCCCTGGGACGCCGGCAAAGTGTTCGACCAGATCCGCCAAACGGCGCCCGGCTACAACCTGCCTCTTCCCGCGATCGCCTCGGGCGGCGCGGCCCAGACTGCCGCGCTCAACGGCCGCGTCGCCGCGCCGTCGCGCCCGGAGCTGATTCAATCCGCCGCCAACGGCCTGTTCGAATCGGGCACCCTGGGACGCTATTCCAAGATTCTGCATTCCGTGCTGGAAGGGCGCGGCCGCACCTGATGGAGTTCATCGTCATCAGCCTTGTGAAGGCCGCCATTGTCGCGGCCGTGCTCATGACCACGCTGGCGTACCTGCAGTGGGTGGAGCGCAAGGTGATCGCGCATATCCAGTTGCGCATGGGGCCTTCGCGCGTGGGTCCGCACGGCTTGCTCCAGCCCCTGGCCGACGTCATCAAGCTCATCACCAAGGAAGACCTGATCCCGCCGCACGTCAACAAATTCTTCTACCTGCTGGCCCCGTTTCTGGCCGTGACCATGGCCCTGCTGTCGATCTCCGTAATCCCGTTCGGCTCCGAGGTGGAGCTCTTTGGCTACAAGACCTGGATGCAGATGACCGACCTCAACGTGGGCGTGCTGTTCGTCCTGGCGGTTTCCTCCATGGGGGTCTACGGGATCGCCCTGGCCGGTTGGGCATCCAACAACAAGTACGCGCTGCTGGGCGGGCTCCGTTCCTCGGCCCAGATGATCAGCTATGAGCTGCCCATGAGCCTGGCCATCGCCGCTCCGCTGCTGCTGGCCAACACCCTTAGCCTGCGCGAGATCGTGCAGTCGCAAGGCGATCACCTGTTTGCCTGGAGTATCTTCAAGCTGCCCGCGCCGCAGTTGATCAGCTTCGTGATTTTTTTGATCGCCGGATTCGCCGAGACCAACCGCGTGCCGTTCGATCTGCCGGAAGCCGAGAATGAGCTGGTGGCCGGCTTCCACACCGAGTACAGCTCCATGAAGTTCGCGGCCTTCTTCATGGCCGAGTACGCCAACATGGTGACGGTGTCGTGCATGACGTCCATCCTGTTCCTGGGTGGGTGGCAGCCGCTGTTTCCGGTCTCGCTGGGCTCCAACTTCGTCGCTCCGGCGCTGTTCGCGCTGGGCGGCTCGCTGTGCCTCTACCATGGATTGCATCCGGCCCGGCGCAAGGACCGCTATACCTTGCCGGTGTTTGCCGCGATCTTCTTCGGGATCGCGCTGGCGCTGCTGGCGCCCCCCGTGGCCCGCGTGGTGATGCCCCTGTTCTGGTTCGCCGCCAAGGCCGGTTTCCTGTTGTTCTGCTTCATTTGGGTGCGCGGCACGCTGCCGCGCTTCCGGTACGACCAGTTGATGGGATTCGCCTGGAAATTTCTGTTCCCGGTGGCGGTGCTGAACCTGCTGGTCACCAGCCTGCTGGTGGCCGTTTTCTGATCCTATGGACGTGATCCTCTTCCTCGCGTTCGCGGCCATCGCAGTGGTCTGCGCGGTCAACGTGGTGGTGCAGACCCACCCCATCTCCAGCGCGCTCTCGCTGATCGGCGTGATGGGCTCGCTGGCCGTCCTGTACCTGCTGCTGGGGGCTGAGTTCATCGCCATGGCGCAGGTGATCGTCTACGCCGGGGCCATCATGGTGCTGTTTGTTTTCGTCATCATGCTGCTCAACGCCGGCGCCGAGTCCCGGCGAGGCCGGTCGCTGACGGCCCAGTTGCTGGGCATCCCCGGATTTTTTGCGCTGCTCGTGCTCCTCAGCTATACCGTCTTGCGCCTGTTCCCGGACGCCGCCCACGTCAAGTTCGGCGGCTTCACCGGGGGCTCGGCCAAAGACGTCGGCAAGCTTCTGTTCACCGAGTATCTGCTGCCCTTTGAGCTGACCTCGGTGCTGATTCTGATCGCCATCGTGGGGGCCGTGGTGCTGGCCAGAAAGGAGCTGGAGTGACCGGCGTTCCTCTCTCCTGGTACCTCATCCTCAGCGCTCTGCTGTTCGCGCTGGGAGTCGCCGGCTTCCTGTTCCGGCGCAATATCATCACCGTGTTCATGTCCATTGAGCTCATGCTCAACGCCGTGAATCTGAGCTTCGTGGCTTTCTCCTACCAGCTCAAGCAGGTCAACGGCCATATCTTCACCTTCTTCGTGATGGTGGTGGCGGCGGCCGAGGCCGCGGTCGGCCTGGCCATCATTCTGACCGTGTTCAAGAACCGCGAGACGCTCAACGTGGACGAGGTGAATTCGCTCAAGAACTGACCATGCAGCACCTCTGGCTCATTCCGGTCCTCCCCCTGCTGGGATTCCTGCTGAACGGCCTGTTCGGACGCCGCCTGGCCAAGGGCGCGGTCACCGCCATCGCCCTGGGTTCCGTGCTGCTGTCGTTCGCCTGGGTGGTCAAGACGCTCGTGGGCCTGGGCGCGCTGGAGACCGCCTACATCGAGCGCTACTTCACTTGGTTCCAGTCGGGCGACCTGCGCGTGGGCGCCGACCTGTCGGTCGACCGCCTCACCGCCGTGATGCTCCTGGTGGTGACCGGCGTGGGCTCGCTGATTCACATCTACGCCGTTGGCTACATGACGCACGAGGGCGGCTACTACCGCTTCTTCGCCTATCTGAACCTGTTCATGTTCTTCATGCTGGTGCTGGTGCTGGGCGCCAACTTCCTGCTGCTGTTCGTCGGTTGGGAAGGCGTGGGGCTGTGCAGCTACCTGCTGATCGGCTTCTACTTCCTGAAGAAGAGCGCGACCGACGCCGGAAAGAAAGCCTTCATCGTGAACCGGATCGGCGATTTTGGTTTCTCGCTGGCCATGCTCCTGATCGTGATCACCTTCGGCTCGCTCGACTTTGGGGCGGTCTTTCCGGCGGCGGCCTCCAAGCCCGAGAGCACGCTCACGTTGATCGGGCTGCTGCTGCTGCTGGGCGCCTGCGGGAAGTCGGCGCAGGCGCCGCTCTACGTCTGGCTGCCCGACGCCATGGAAGGCCCCACGCCGGTCTCCGCCCTGATCCACGCGGCCACGATGGTGACGGCCGGCGTCTACATGGTGGCGCGTTCCTCGGCCATTTACCTGCATGCCCACGCGGCCCAGGAGATGGTGGCCTATATCGGCTTGGGGACCGCGGTCTTTGCCGCCACCATCGGGCTGGCCCAGAACGACATCAAGAAAGTCTTCGCCTATTCGACCGTGTCGCAATTGGGCTACATGTTCCTCGGGCTGGGCGCCGGCGCGTTTTCCGCGGGCATCTTTCACCTGGTGACCCACGCGTTCTTCAAGGCGCTGCTCTTCCTGGGCGCCGGCAGCGTGATCCACGCTTTGGAAGGCGAGCAGGACCTGCGCCATATGGGCGGCCTGCGAACCCGGATTCCCGTGACCTTCTGGACACTGGCCTGCGCCTGGGTGGCCATCGCCGGCATCCCGCCGTTCGCGGGATTCCACAGCAAGGACGCCATTCTGCTGGCCGCGCATCACCATGCGCCCTGGATGTACTGGGTCGGCGTGTTGACGGCGGCCATGACGGCCTTCTACGTCTCGCGGGCGATGTTCCTGGCCTTCTTCGGCGAGCCTCGCGGACACCACCACCCGCACGAGTCGCCGCCGGTGATGACGGCGCCGCTGGCCGTGCTCGCGCTGCTCTCGTTGGCTGGCGGATTCCTGGACGTGCCGAAGTTCCTGGAGCCGCTGTTCCCGCTGTCCGAAGGCGCTCACGATTTCGCGCTGGTGGCCATCTCGGTAGTGGCCGGTCTGGCCGGCATCGGGCTGGCAGCCCTGTTCTACGTGGTGAAGCCCGGACTGGCGGATGCAGTAGCCAACGCGCTGGGCGGCCTGTACACGCTGGTGTACAACAAGTACTTCGTGGACGAGCTGTACGACGCGGCGGTGGTGCGTCCCGTGGAAACCGGCTCGCGCGAGGCGCTTTGGAAAGGCGTCGACGCCGGCCTCATCGATGGCGCCGCCAACGGCGTGGCCTCCATTGCACGCGCTACCGGCGGCCTCCTGCGGCTGATTCAGTCGGGCAATATCCGCAGTTATGCCACCTGGGTCGTGTTCGGCTCGATTCTCGTGCTGGTGGCCATCGGGCTGGTGGGCGGAGGGGCGCGATGAACCTGCTGACCCTGGTGCTGTTCGCGCCTCTGGCGGGATTCCTGGCGGTCCTGCTGCTTCCTGGAGGCAACCCCGCTTTGATCCGCCGGGTCACGCTGTCCCTTTCCCTGGCCATCTTCGCCGCCTCGCTGGGACTGGCTTTCGGCGCGCCCCAGGCCGTGGACCAGCCCTGGATCCCCTCCCTCCACATTCGCTTCCATGTCCAACTGGATGGCCTGAGCCTGTGGCTGGTGTTGCTATCGACCTTCCTCACGCCCATCGCGGTGCTGGTTTCCTGGAAGCACATCGACCGGCGCGTCAAGGAATACTACGCCTTTCTCCTGCTGCTCGAATTCGGGCTGGCCGGAGTCTTCGTCTCGATGGACCTGTTCCTGTTCTACGTGTTCTGGGAAGTGTCGCTGGTGCCGATGTACTTCCTGATGGCGATCCTGTACCTGTACACCAAGGCCGCAACCTTCGACTACACCGAGCTGATGCAGATGCTGGCCAGCGGGCGGCTGAGCCTCAATCCGGCCGAGCAACTGTGGCTGTTCCTGGCCTTCTTCTTCGCTTTCGCCATCAAGGTGCCGCTGTTCCCCTTGCACACCTGGCTGCCCGACGCGCACGTGGAGGCCCCCACGGCCGGCTCGGTGATGCTGGCCTCCGTGATGCTGAAAATGGGGACCTACGGAATCGTGCGCTTCTGCCTGCCGATGTTCCCCGACGCCGCGCGGCGCTGCGCGGACTGGATCGTCGCGCTGGCCATCATCGGCATCGTCTACGGCGCGCTGGTGTCGATGGTGCAGCCCAACATGAAAAAACTGGTGGCGTATTCTTCGGTAAGCCACCTGGGGTTCGTCGTGCTGGGCACGTTCTCCTTCACCCAGGCCGGCCTCGACGGCGCGGTCTACCAGATGCTGAACCACGGGATCTCGACCGGCGCGCTGTTCGTGCTGGTGGGATTCCTCTACGAGCGGCGGCATTCGCTGGAAATCAAGGATTACGGCGGCGTATCGACGCCCGCGCCGTGGCTCTCCACGGTTTTTCTGATCACCACCCTGGCTTCGATCGGACTGCCCACCCTCAACAACTTCGTCGGCGAGTACCTGGTGCTGCAGGGCGCGGCCCAGGCCAATTTCCGCTGGGCGGTGTTCGCGGCGTTGGGCGTGATCCTGTCGGCCTGCTACATGCTGTGGATGTACCAGCGCGCCTTCTACGGCGAGACGCCCGAGACGGTGCGATCGCACATGCACGACCTCAGCGGGCGGGAATGGGCCGCCATCCTGCCGCTGCTGGTGATGATGGTATGGATGGGCGTCGCCGCCCAGACGTTTCTGCCGAGGGTCAGCGAGTCCACCAGCGTGATCCTGAAGCAGACCACGGTGAATGTGAGATTCCAGGTGCAGGCGCCGGGCTTGAGAGGCCGAGGGCTGGGGGAGGTGGCGAATGCCCGCTAGCTTGTGGCCTTCCTGGGCGGAGATGCTCCGCTTCCTGCCCGAGATCATCCTGACGGTGGCCGGGACCCTGATCATGATGCTGGAGCCGGTGCTGGGCAGCCGCTCCCGCCGCGGATTGGGCCAATTTGCGCTGGCCGGCTTGAGCGCCGCGCTGGCCGCGGCCGTCGTCGCGGATGGATCGCCCGGTCCGGCCTTCTCGAACATGCTGGTGGTGGATGGCTTTGCCACCTTCTTCCGCGTGCTGGTGCTGGCCGTCGGCATCCTCACGGTTTGCTCCTCGTATCCGTACCTGAACCGCGAAGGCGCCAGTTCGGGCGAGTATTGGGCGCTGCTGCTGTTCTCGATTACCGGCCAGTGCGTGATGGCCTCGGCCAACGAGCTGATCATGGTCTTCATCGGGATCGAGATCTCCTCGATCTCCAGCTACGTGCTGGCCGGTTACCTGCGGGACGACAAGCGGGCCAACGAGGCGGCCCTCAAGTACTTCCTGCTCGGTTCGTTTGCGACAGCGTTTCTGCTGTACGGGATCGCGCTCGTCTACGGCGCGGCCAAGTCGACCAACCTGGCGGTCGTGCGCGCCGCGGTCGAGAAGGGCGAAGCGCCCCTGCTGCTCGTGGGGATCGCGGCCGCCCTGATGTTCGTGGGCTTCGCCTTCAAGGTGTCGGGTGCGCCGTTCCAGATGTGGGCGCCGGACGTCTATCAGGGCGCCCCGGCCCCGGTATCGGCCTTCCTTTCGGCCGGTCCCAAGGCGGCTGCTTTCGCAGTATTCCTGCGGGTGTTTATGACGGCGTTTCAGGGGGTGAGCGACCGCTGGGCGCCGGTCGTGTGGATTTCGGCCCTGCTGTCGATGTCGATCGGCAACTTCGCCGCGCTGCGCCAGTCCAACCTCAAGCGCATGCTGGCCTATAGCTCGATCGCCCACGCCGGCTATGTGCTGGTGGCGATGGCGGCGCGCAGCCAGTCCGGGAGCGCGGCCGTGATGTTCTATCTGGCGGCCTATGCCCTGATGAACATGGGCGCTTTCGCGGTGGTGGCGCATGTGGCCGGCAAGGGCGAGCGGTACGTCGAGATTCAAGACCTGGCCGGGCTGGCCCAGCGCCAGCCCCTAACCGCCGCGGCCTTGGCCGTGTTTCTGCTCTCGTTGATCGGTGTCCCGCTGACCGGCGGCTTCTTCGGCAAGTTCTATATCTTCAAGGCCGCCCTGGAGTCCCGGCTGATCTGGCTGGCGGTGTTAGGGCTGCTCAACAGCGCGGTAGCGGCATACTACTACCTCCGTATCCTGGTGGTCATGTATATGGAGGAGCCGGGCGAGGTAACCAACGGTCTGGGGCCTCTGCCCCTGGGTCTGAAGGCCGCGCTGGCGATGCCGGTAGTAGGGCTTCTGGTGCTCGGAATCTTCCCCTCGGGCTTACTGGATTACGCGGTCAAGTCAGCGAAGTTCTGGTAGGCTGCCCTAGAAAGCGCCGCTGGAGTGGATGCCGTTGGCTTGCAGCACGGTGGCCATCTTCTCCAGGGCGGTTTTGTGGATCTGGGAGACGCGGCTTTCGTTGATCCCCAGCAGGCCGCCGATTTCCTTCATGGTCATGTCGTTGGTGTAGTACATGACCACCACCTTCTGGTATCGCTCGGGGAGCGTCTTCATGGCGCTCAGCAGCATTTCGCGGAGCTGCTCTTTGGCGCACATGCTGTCGGGCTGGAATTCCTGCTTGGCGGGGAACTCGGGGGCCGCCATGTTGTTGTCCCGGTCCGGCCCGCGACCGGAAGCCGAGATCAGGCCGACGGTGCGGAGTTCCACCACCATTTGCCGCCAGCGCTCGACTTCCACACCCATTTTCTCGGCGATCTCGGCCTCGGTCGGCATCCTCTCCAGCTTGGCCGACAGATCGCGTGTGATCGCTTCCACCTGCTTGTGACGCCGGCGCAGGTCGCGGGAGGCCCAGTCGAGCTGGCGCAGGCTGTCCAGGATCGCGCCCTTGATGCGATGCTTGGCGTAGCTGTGAAACACTACCTTCTTGTCGGGATTGTACTTACCGGCGGCGTCAAAGAGGCCCAAGACCCCTGCGTGGATGAGATCGTCCAAATCCACATGCACCGGGAGATTCTCGTGCACCCGCACGGCGATCGCCTTGACCAGGGGCAAATGGTCCAGGACGATGCGGTCCCGCACTGTTCTCTGGACTTTGCCTTTGCGTCGCGCGAGCGAGCTCTGAGGATTCTGCGTGGGCATCCCGTTGGTCATCGGCTTTTCGATCTCCTCCCCCGAGTGGAATCGAGATGGCATACAGGGAGTCTGGTAGCAACCTAGGAGCCAATCCCAAAGTGGTCCGGAAATCACCTGTTTTCAGCATAGTACTATTGATACTAGGGAGTTGTATGTCCTCCAAGCGTCATTTTTTCAACGGCATAAATCACGGTACTACTACCTACAGCCGTTTTATAACCAATTAAAGTCGGAGCGTAGTTCCCTAACGGTCCGCATATCTAGGTGTCTAGTTTCATAGTGAAACCATGATTCCGGTCTGGGACGAGCGGGGTGGAACAGGAGTGTTTCAGAGAGGAATCCGAATCGGGAGAGGTCCAAACGCTCTAGCAGTCAAAATTTCGACGTGGTACAATCATGCTGTATTTGATAGCACTTATGGGTGAATGGCAGCACCAGTACCGTCAAAAT
>JACOSH010000294.1 GCA_016178945.1 Acidobacteriota bacterium | reverse complement strand
GCGGCCGCGGTCGGCCTTCCAGCCGGGGATGCCGGACGCGAAGCGGTCGTTGGCGTAGGCAATGCGGCGGTAGTGCTCTTCCTTGAACTCGTTTTCGGCGGTATCCGGGGTGGGATCGCGGCGGAGCCAGAATCCCTCGATGAACTGTTCCCGCTCATCGTCGGTCGACATGCGCTTGAACGCCTGCCGTTCCTCGTCGGTAATGATGTAGGTGACGTCTTCGTTCAGCCACTTGCGATAGGGCGTCTCCAGCTCCTTCCGCAGCTTCTCGTCGCGGCGCTTCCGCTCCTTCTCGCTCAAGGGCTTAGCGACGGTCTCGCGCTGGGTGGCGGCTGCCTTCTTGTCAGTGCCTTTCTTGTCTTGGGCGAGGGTGAAAAGGGCCAGCGGGAAGAGGCTGAGAGCCAGGCAGGAACTCCAAAGCCGTCGTGGTCTCATAGATTTACCGCTTTCCAGACACTCCAATTGTAGGCCCCCTGTCGTCCAGCGTCAAGCTGGCAGATGTTACGTCTGTCCCTCAGACGCAAGCCGGGGACACCCGGTTTCAAGGCCCGCAGCCTTTTCCGGCATTAGTTAGGATAGCACACGCCGCGAGGCTTACTTCTCCATCTCGGCCTTCAGAACCGCCATCCGGGACTGCGCGTACTCGGTGCCGTACTTGAGCGGGAGGATCACCTCCATCTTCTTCGCCACCACTGTCCGCCGTTTCGCGTCGGCCGAGGTCCACTCGCGAATCTGGCCGACTACCTGGTCCACCTGCTCCGGCGTGTTGGTGCGCTGGATCAGGCTTCGCAGCAGGCTCACCAGCTCGGGTGGATCGGGCTCGGCGGCGGGCTTGGCCATGCCGGTTCGCATTCGCTCGCCTTCGGTCCTCTGGCGGTCGCGCTCGGCTTCGAGCTCCGCCACGGTCATGACCTTGCCGCCCACATGCTTGGCCGCTTCGCCCAGGATCCGGGGAGCATCCACCATGCCCGGCTGGATGATCGCGAAGTTTGCCGTCACCTTGCCCTCCCTGGCCACTAGCGCCGTGACCGCAACCTGCTTGTTCAGCCCATAGGCTCCGGGGCCCTCGACGCCATCCACCGACACCCCCACCGCCGACTGGAGCCGCAAGGACTTGGCGACCGCCTGCATGCGCCGCTCCCCCTCCACCTTGTCGGCGGCCAGATAGACGTACAGCGTCCGCAGACCCGCCGCCGCGCGATCCTGCGCGAAGCGCTCGAGCGGCTGCATCAGCGCCCCCACGTTGCGGTCGATCTGGTGGAGGAACACCACCAGCATGGGCGCAGCGCCCTGCCGCGAAACGAAATCGATCTCGCGGCCGGCGTCCGCGCCATTGACCATCAGGGCCTGAAAAGGTGGGAGGGGCTCGCCGGGTTGCGGCCCGGAAAACGGCGCTTGTGCCAGCAGCACCGCGCCGGAAAGAATCAGAGGGATGATCTTCATTTGGATGCCTACCGATTGAACACGAACGCCCGGCTGTTGAGCAGACCCCAGATCAGGTCCTCCATCGCCGCGCCGGGATCTTTACCCGCCGCGATCCGGCTCAGCCAGTAATCGTTTTCCGGGCCGGAGGGAGGACGGCTCAGCGCCGCCAGATAGAATTCCTCGACCATCGCCTCGGGAGCCGCCTTTTGGGAGCGCAGGCGGTCGAGACGCCCGCCGGCGGCGGCGATCTTGGCCTGGATGGCCGGGCCATTCATGAAGTGGAGCATCTGGCGCACGCCGCCCGCGCCCGCGTTGGGCAGGTCGCAACTGGCCTCGCGCGGGCACCGCCCGCAGACGTCCAACAGATACGATTCCACGTTGGAATCGGCAACCTGGATCGCGCGCACTCCCAAGGGGAGCTTGCCGAACGGCTCCGGCACTCCGGTCGCCTGGCTGATGGCGTCGGCCAGCGCATAAGCGCCCAGCGGAGCGGCCAGCGCGCGCGAGTAGAAGCGGTCGTCGGGAGCATTCACCGGATTGGCCTGCGCGCTTCGCTGATAGGCTGCGGAATTGGCGATCTCCCGGATCAGCGACTTCAGCGAGTAGCCCCGCTGGAAGAAGTCCGCCAGATCCGCCAGCAGCTCGGGATTGGTGGGCGCGTTGCTCGCGCTCAGGTCGTCGACCGGCTCGATCAACCCGCGCCCCATCAAGCGCGCCCACACGCGATTGGCGATCGACCGGGCGAAATAGCGGTTTCCAGGCTCAACCAGCCAATCGGCCAGCGCCGGGCGCCGGTCTTCGCCGCCGATCACGGCCCGCTTGCCGTCGGGAAACCCCGGCTCGACGCGCTTGCCAGTCTTGGGATGCTCAATCTCGCCGTGGTCGGCCAGCTTGATTCCGTCCTCGGTCCGGTTGACGCGCACGAAGAAGGAGACAAACTGGTGGTACTGGGTCTGCGTCCAGCTATCGAAGGGGTGATCGTGGCACTGGGCGCAGCGCGAGCGCGAGCCCATCAGCGATTCGGTCGCCAGCTCGCCGAGCAGCTTGGGATTGTCGTTGGCCCGCAGGAAATTCAGCGCCGGCGTCCGGACGGCGTCGCCGGTCGAGGTCAGCATCGCCCGCGCGATCTGGGCGAAGGAGGCGTCGGCGCGCAACTGGTCCTTGAGCCAGCCCGCGAACAGCGGCACGTGGCGCTCTCCGATGTTCTTCGACTGGAGCCGGAACAGATCGAGGAGCCACAGGCTCCAATAATCCGCGTATTCGGGACGCTCGAGCAGAGCCGTTACCATGCTCCGGCGCTTGTCCGGCTCCCGGCTCTCCAGAAACGCGCGCGCCTCCTCCACCGTGGGCAGCGTGCCCAGGATGTCCAGATGCGCGCGGCGGAGGAACTCGGAATCCGTGCATTGCGGCGACGGCAGCAGCCGGAGCCGGCGTAGGTTGTGGTTGATCCGGCCGTCGATGAAGGAAGCCGCCGTGGGAGTGGCGCGCTCAATCTGCCCGGGGTCGCCCGCAAACGGCAGGCCCACCCGGGCGGTGGCGAACAGCCCCATGTAGCGGGCCGTCACGGCGGTTTCTCCCGCGCCGTTGACGGTGGCGATCCCGGTCTCGTCCACTTTGGCGATGGCGTCGTCGTTGGACCAGTAGAGGGCGTAGGCGGTGGCGTCGTCCTGGGAGCCGTCGGAGAAGGCCGCGGTGAGGCGCAGGGCCACGCGCTCGCCTTTCCGCGCGGCGCTGGAGGCCGCCGGTGTGATCTTCAGCGCCGTGATCCGCCGCCTCCCGGCGGACTCGTAAGGCGCCCCCCCGCGCAGCCACTCCAGCGCCGTGCGGTAGGTTTCCGAGTCCGCCGGGAAGCGCTTGCCGCCGCCGTGGGCGAGCTCGAAAGTGGCCTTCTTGAGCAGCAGGCTGTCCTCGGGGCGCACCAGGTTGACGCGGCGGCCGCGGAATTGGTAGACAATCGCGCGGTAATCGGCTTCGGCGTCGTAGCCCAGCAGCGACAGCTTGAACCCGTTCTGGCCGCTCCCGGCCCCATGGCAGGCGCCGGAAAAGCAGCCGGCCTTGACCAGCCTGGGCTGCACCCGGGTGGCGAAGTCCGGCGTCTCCGCCGCCAGGGCGCCTACCGCCAAAGCCAGCCACGCCAGCTTCACTTCTCCAGCTCCTCTTTCAGCTTGACCAGTTGCGCGCGGGCCTCTTCGGCTTCGCAAATCGCGAGGATCGCCGGGATCCTTGCGGCCAGGTAGCGGCGGCGCTCCGCGTTATCGCCCGCCCAGCGCTTGAGGTCCTTGATGACGTTCTGGGCTTGCAGGCCGGTAGCATGCGCCGGACTCATGCGAGCGAACGCTTCGGCAACCTCGCGCGGGTCCTCGGCCACCGTTTTTTCCAGCATCTCGTCGGTGATGCGTCCGCGCCGCGCCGGTCCCAGCGCAAGCACCACGTCGCTCGGGACGCGTCCCCAAACCAGCGGCGTCAGATCGCCGATGATCCTCTGGGCTTCCGAGGCGCCCGGCTGCACGATAGCGTGGTTGGCCACCACCTTGCCGTCCTTGGCCACGATCGCCGTGACCGCCACCTGCCTGTTGAGCCCGTACGCGCCCGGCCCTTCCACGCCCTCGATGGAGGCGGCCACCGGTACTTCCAAGCTGAGCGACTTGGCCACCTGCCGCATCCTCCGCTCGCCCTCCACCTTGTCCGGCGCCAGATACACAAACAGGGTTTTCAATCCGGGCCGCTCGCTGGCATAGCGGTCGCAGGGCCACAGCGTGCGATACACATTGCGGTCGATATCGCGGATGAAGATCAGCAGGATGGGCGAGTTGCCGAATTCGGCGATGTAGTCCACTTCGCGGCCGGCGTGGGGTCCGGTCGCGGCCAAGGCCTGGAAACGGGGCAGTGGCTCACCGGGCTGGGGTCCCGAGTAGAGCCGGTCCTGAGCCCATGCAGCGCAGGAAAAGGCCAGGGCGACGAGCCCGCGGGCGATTCTCATTGCAATAGCCTCCGGACGCGGAGATGGCGGCCCGAGGCGTCCGCCCAGGCCATCGTGTCGAGGTCCGCCGAGACGGCCACGGCCTGGAGCCACGCGGCGCCGGCGGGGATGGTTTCCACGATTTGACCGGTCTCGGCGTTGGCCAACCGGACAGCGCCGTCGGCGCAGCCGGCCACCAGGAGCTGGCGTGCCGGCGCGTAGTCGAGCGCCAGCACGCCCTGCTCGTAGCCGCGAAGAATCCGCTTCATACGACCCGTGGAGGGCGTCCAGACTCGCACCGTGGCGTCGGACGAGGCGCTGTATAGCGTCTGGCTGTCGGGCGAGAAAACCACCGCCTCCACCGCGCCCGCGTGATTGGTCAGCGCGCGCTGGAGTTTCCCGTCGTCCGCATTCCAGATGCGGATGGAGCGGTCGGCGCTGCCGCTGGCGATCGAGCGCCCGTCGCCGGACCAGGCCACGCTGAGCACCGGTCCGACGTGTCCGGCGAGAGCCAACCGAGTCTCGCCGCCGACCGCGTCGACGACCCGCAAGCCCGCGTCGGCGCTGGCCGCTACCAGCCGCCGGCCATCCGGCGAGAACGCCACCGCATACACCAGATCCCCGGACTTGGCCACGGTGCGGACCAAGCTGCGCGACTCGACATCCCACAACTCCACCGCGCCCATCACCGCCGCGCGCCCGCCGCCGGCGGCCAGCCACTTCCCGTCCGGACTCCAGGCCACCGCAAACACCTGGGCCAGCCGCGAGGGCAAGGCGGGGCCTCCCAGATTGCCGCGGGGAGACAGGAGCCGGACGCGGTCGCCTCCGGCCACAGCCAGAATGCGCCCGTCCGGAGAAAAGCGGAGGGCGGTGACCGGGATGTCGCCGCCGGCCGCCGGCATCGCCAGCAGGCCGGCCAGGATCAGCAACAGGAGCATGGCGCTAGCCGCTGACGGCCTTCCGCACAAAATTGCCGCCATCCACCAGCTTGATCGGCCGTCCATCCGGCGTCTTGAAGGTCTGATCCGGGTCGACTCCCAGCAGCGTGTACAGCGTGCGGGCAAGATCCTGGGGCGTCACCGGATCCTCCGCGGGCAACTCTCCGTTGTGATCCGTTCTCCCGATCACCTGGCCGCCCAGCACCCCGCCGCCGGCCAGCAGCATCGAGTTCGCGCGCGGCCAGTGGTCGCGGCCGCCCGACGGGTTCACCTTGGGCGTGCGTCCGAACTCGCCCATCAGCACCACGAGCGTCTTCTTCAGCAGCCCGCGCTCGCTCAGGTCCTCGATCAACGCGCTGTAAGCCTGATCGAGCCCGGGCAGCTTTCCCGGAAATCCGTAGGTCAGGTTGTAGGCGATCTGGGTGTGGGTGTCCCACCCGGTGTCGACCACACTGACGAACCTGGCGCCCGCCTCGATCAACCGCCGCGCCAGCAGACAGCTCTGGCCCAGCCGGTAGTGGCCGTAGCGCTTGCGCGTCTCCGGCTTCTCTTTCGCCAGGTCGAAGGCCGCCTTGGCCTGCGGCGATGTCACCAGCCGGTAGGCCTGCTCGAAGTAGCTGTCCCGGTCTTTCGCTTTGGGATGATCCTGCAACGCCCGCTCGAACGAATCGATCCTGGCCAGCATGGACTGGCGGCTCCGCAGCCGCTCCTCGGTGAAGCCCACCGGCAGGTCCAGATCCCGGACTTTGTAATCGGGCCGCGAAGGATCGCCGCCCACGGTGAACGGGCTGTACGACCCCGGCAGGTATCCCGGCCCCATGTACGGACGCGGTGACGGCACGGCCACGTAGGGCGGCAGCGCGGCGCCCGTACCCTTGGCCTTGCTCACCACCGACCCGAAGCTCGGATAGGACACCGCGGGCGTAGGGCGGTAGCCGGTATTCCAGTAGTGCCCCGCCTGGTCGTGCTCGCCGATCTCGGAGGTCAGCGTTCGGATCAACGTGACCTTGTCCATCAGCCGCGCGATCCGCGGCAGATGCTCGCAGACATGAACGCCGGGCACCTTGGAAGGGATCGCCTGGAACGTGCCGCGAACCTCAATGGGCGCCTCCGGCTTCAGGTCGAAGGTCTCCAGGTGGCTCGGCCCGCCGTCCAGCCAAACAAAGATGCAGGAGGTGTCGGCGCTGGTACTGGCCGCCTTCAGCCGCTGCCACTGGGCCAGCGAGAACCCCAGGAATCCCAGCGACCCGATCTCCAGCACGCTGCGCCGGCTCAGCCCATCACAGCGGGAGTGGAGAGCTTGGAACATATTCCAAAGCCCACGATAGGCGAAGGCTGGGGCGTTGTCAACCTGTTATATTTGATCTGGCACTGGGAGGAGGAGTCAAGGATGAAACTGCTTGCCTTAGCTGCGCTAACGCTCGTCTGCGCCGCCTCGCTGCTGGGACAGGGCGCCGCGCTGGGAACCATCAGTGGACGCATCACCGACCCGTCCGAAGCGCCCATACCAGGTGCGACCGTGACGATTCTGAACACTCAAACAGGCGCCCGGTATTCCGCGGCGTCCACCGCGGACGGCTTCTACCACGTGCGATTCGTGCAGCCGGGAACCTACCTGGTCGAAGTCGTGCAACAGGGCTTCCAGAAGGCCGTACAGACTGACGTCGTGGTGACCGCCGCGTCGAACCCCACCGTGAACCTGCGGCTGCTGCTGGGCTCGGTGTCCGAGGCCGTGACGGTCGAATCGCGGGTGAGCCTGGTGGAATTTGAAAACGCCGACCGGGGCGGGGAGATCGATACGGTTCGCTCCCTCTACACGCCCACCGTGCAGCGCGTGGTGATGAGCATTCTGCCGAGCGCCCCCGGCGTCGTGGTGGCGGGCAACGATCGCGGCATGACGCCCTCGGGCAATTCGGGCGCCTCGGGCTTCATGCTGAACGGAGGCGAGCCGCGCACCAACGAGATGCTGCTCGATGGCGTGCCCAACCGCACCAGTTATGGCGGCCATAATTTCGGAGTCATCCCGACTCAGGAGTCCACGGCGGAAGTCAAAGTCATCACCAACGCCTACAGCGCCGAGTACGGCAATACCACCGGCGGCGTGATCAACGTCACCACCAAGGCCGGCGGCAACCAGTATCACGGCGATCTGTACACGTTTTTCCGCAATACCGCTCTCAACGCCAACCATTTCGAGCGCAACCGGCTGGGGCAGCCCCGCACGCGGCTGGTCTACAACACCTACGGCGGCATCGTCACCGGCCGCATCCTACGGGACAAGCTCTTCGGCACGTTCAAGTACCACATCAGCCAGAGCAACGACGTGAAGAGCTTCTCCGGGTACGTGCCGACACAGAAGGAGCGCGACGGCGACTTCACCCAGACGTTCTACCTGGATCGGGGGACGCCGCGGCAGGTCTTGATCTACGACCCGTGGACGGCCGCGCAAGACCCGCAGACCGGCCGCTGGATTCGGACGGCGGCGCCGGGCAACGTCATTCCTTCCAGCCGCATCAGCCCGGTGGCCAAAGCCTTCTGGAAATACATTCCGCTGCCCAACGCCTCCAGCGGATTGGTGGTGAAAGCCACCAACTACGTCGCTTCCAGCGGCAACAAGGCGAACAAGGACTACGTCGAGTTCATGCCGCGGGTCGACTGGAACGTGAGCGACAGAACCAAGCTGATGTTCCGGCACATCCGGACCGACTACAAGGAATTCCCCGTGGAATACTACGCGACGCCCGCGGAGGTCAACTCCGGATATCCGTTCATCCGCGCCAACCACAACGCGGTGGCCGACCTGACCCGTACACTCTCGCCCACCAGCGTGTTGAACTTCCGCCTCGGCCTGGAGCGCTACGTCACGGGCAGCCTGGAAACGCCGCGCCTGGCGGTCACTCCCAAGGATTTGGGCTTCAGTCCCGCCTTCCAGTCCCAAGCCGCGGCCGCCTTTCCGGTTTTCCGCATGGGCGGCTCCAACATCGGCGGCAGCAACCTGTTCATGGGAGGAGGCAACCCCGCGGGCAGTTACACGCCGGACCAGGTGAACAACCTGGACGTGACCTGGTCGAAGAACCTGGGAAGGCACAATATCAAGGCCGGCGGCCAGATCCGCCTGGAGCGCATCTACATCATCAGCGGCGGGAACGACGCCGGCTATTTCGGTTTTGGCCGCGGAGATACCAACGGTCCGGATGCCGACGTACAAACCGTGGGGGCCGGGGATGAGACGGCCAGCTTCCTGTTCGGAGTGGGCAGTGGTTTCATCGAAATCAACGCCGCCCCCGCCCGGCAGATCCTGTACAACGCGCTCTATGTGCAGGACGACATCAAGCTGACGCCGAAGTTGACGTTGAACCTGGGGCTGCGATGGGATCGAACCGATGGTTTGACCGACCGCTACAACGCCATGACGGGAGCGTTCGATCCCAACGCGCCCAGTCCACTGGCGGACAAGGTCAAGTCCGCGGCCGGCGCCCAGTATTGCCCGGCGTGCGCGAATCTCAAGGGCGGCCTGCTGTTCCCGGGAGTGGGCGGCCAACCCCGAAGCGTCTACGCTCCGGGCAATAAAGACTTCGGCCCGCGCATCGCAATAGCCTATGCGCTCAATCCCAAGACCGCCATCCGCGCCGGTTGGGGCATGTTCTACGGGCCCATCTACTACGACCCCGGCCAGGCGGGCTTCAGCCAGTCCACTCCCTGGGTGGCCTACGATCCCAACCGCCGCCCGCTGAACCTGCTCGAGAATCCCTTCGCCAGCGGAGTCATCCAACCGGTCGGCGCCAAGAACGGTCTGGCTACTAATATCGGGGCGAGCGTCTCTTATATCGACCCGAACACGCGCACGCCGCGCGCCCGGCAGTTCAGCTTCGAGGTCCAGCGCGAGCTGTTCTGGGGAATGCGGGCCAGCGCGGCGTATGTCAACAACATCGTCACGCGGCTGGGCGTCAACCGGAACCTGAACTCGCTCACCGAGCCGCAGTTCACGCAAGGCGCCGCGTTCCTCAACCCCCGCTACGCCAATCCGTTTGCCGGCCTGGTTCCCGGCTTCGGGTTGAACCAGGCCACCATCGCCAACTCCAGCCTGATCGTCCCTTACCCGCAGTTCCCGGGAGGCGTGACGGTGTTGAACGCGCCCATTGGCAGCAGCCGCTATGACGCCCTCCAGCTTTACCTGGTGAAGCGGTTGAGCCACGGGGTCAGCTTCAGCCTGGCCTACACCGGGTCGAAGAAGCTGGAGAGGATGAACTACCAGTGGCCGGCCGATCCCTTCCTCGAGAAGCGTCTCAGTACGCTCGATTTCCCGCGGATCTTCGTTCCGAACTTCGTGGTGGAACTCCCCTTCGGCCGCGGGCACGCGCTGCTGGCGAACGCGCCCGGCTGGGTCGACCGCGTGATCAATGGCTGGCAGACCACCGGGATCATCCGCATCCAAAGCGGCAAGGTCATTGAAATGGCCGGCAACGCCATCCCGACGGGCGCAGACCCCAACGCGGTCCCGGGCGGGCAGCGGCTGGACCTGTGGATCAACCCGGCGGCGTTCGTCAACAACACCGATCCCTATCGGATCCGCCGTTGGCCGACCGTGCTGCCGAACCTGCGCAATCCGCCGATCCACCGCTTCGACCTCGGCGTGGTCAAGAAGACCCAGATCGCCGAGCGCTTCAGTTTCGTGATCGAAGCGATCGCGGCCAACGCGTTCAACACGCCCGAATGGTACGACTCGCTGAACGGAAGCACCCCCACGTCCTCCACCTTCGGCAATATCGGCGGCGTCAAGGGGTTGACCAACTATCCGCGGCAGATCATTCTGAGCGGGAAGATCCTGTTTTAGCGGATGCAGCGAACCAAAGCGAAGAACCCAGGCGTCCCCAAATTCGCGAACGAACGGGACGAAGCAAAGTGGTGGTCAAGCTCGGAGGGCCGAACATTCCTCAAACACCAATCGGCGGCCCGGAACCCGCACCGGCGCGGGGGCTCCAAGCAGGTGGCAAGCCTGGCCCGCGCCAACAGGTCGCTCTACGGTTGCCCTCGCTGATCCTCTGCTGAAGAGGCTGGTACACGAGGGTTTGCAGCGGGCGGAGAGCTAGCGGCGCCCTAACCACCTAACCTGCCCGGCGCCTCTCCCGTTTCACCAGCGCTTCATGTGTTATCGGGCGGGTCGGGTCGCGTCGCCCCGCATCGTCCAGGCCAGAACCAACACGCGGAGCCGCTTCGTATGGTCAACACCGGCGTACCGTTCCTCGCCGTCCACGACCTCCTCACCCAGATCCATCGGATCGTTGGCAAAGACCTGCTCGAGTTCCTCCGGAGTCACGTCGTGGCGGGCGATATGCGCTATGTTCGCATCGTCCCAATCGTAGGCCAGTTAGTCCGCCACCCGCGGGTTCAGACTGAGGCGCTTCAATCGGTCCCACGCCTCGTCGGCTTCACTCTTACGCTCGTCGGCGACGAGGTTCGACGTCTGCGGCATGGCGAAACTACACCGCGTCCAGATGCACTGTGAGACCGAGAGATGCCTACCCCGCTTCTCCTATTTTCAGGATCTTCTTGTGCTGGAACCAAGCTCCGCTTCAGGATCTTGTATCGGACAAATTCTGGCGTCACGGCGCAGGGTGCAGCGTGGTATTCTGGAACCGGATCAATGCCGAAGAAGGCAGTCAAAACCGCCGCCCGGAATGGCAGGGAGCCGCCGAATATCGTCCGCAAGAAACCGTTCTCCTGGGACGAACTTATGAAGTACAGGGATCGCTCTACCCCAGAAGAGGCCGAAGCGTTCGTTCGCCTCATTCATGACCTGCGCCGCCAGAGCCTGCCACGGACAAGGCGCAAGTGAAGAGACTGGTTGTTGACACGGATGTGGTCTCTTACATCTTCAAGGCGCATCCCTTGGCCGAACGCTACGAATCGCTCTTGCGAGGAAGCTCTCCCCTGATCTCTTTCATGACCGTCGCGGAGATTCGCTTGGGGCGCTCACAAGGCCATGTGGGGCATCCGAAGGATGGGACTGCTGGTAAAGTACCTGGAGCGCTTTGGTGTTCACTATCCCAATGACGCTACCTGCCCTCACTGGGCAATGGTCATGCTTGGCGCCATCAGAAGGTCGTGGGATTGACCCGCACGACGCCTGGATCGCCGCGACGGCCTTGTCCCTGGATGCTCCGTTGGTCACCCACAACGCACGCCACTTTCGTCCGGTTGCGGGGTTGAGAGTGCTGCTCACCCTCTGACTTTGCCGCTACCGTTCCCGGTTCAGGCCCAGCGCGCGCATCCGCTTGTGCAGGTTGGTGCGCTCCATGCCCAAGGCCCGCGCCGCGGCCGACACGTTCCAGTGGACCTCCTCCAGCGCCCGCAGGATGTGGTCGCGCTCGGCCGATTCGCGCGCTTGCTGCACGCTGGACCGCTGCCCGCCCTCTTTGGGCACCCGGATCTCGACCGGTACGGCCTCCGGCGTCAGCCGGTCGCCCGGCGTGAGAATGGCCATGCGTTCGACCGCGTTGCGCAGCTCGCGCGCGTTGCCGGGCCAAGCGTAGTTTTCGAGCACCGGATAGACGGCGTCGTCGATCGCCTTGGGCTTGAAGTTGTTTCGCTGGCAGAAATCCTCCAGGAAATACTCCGCCAGCACGCGCAGGTCCTGGGGGCGCTCCCGCAGCGCGGGGACGCGGACCGGCACCACGCTCAGGCGGTAATACAGATCCTCGCGGAACTTCTCCTGCTGCACCAGCGCCCACAGATCCCGATTGGTCGCCGACACCACCCGCACCGAGACCCGCATGATCTGCTCGCCGCCGACCCGGTGGAATTCGCCTTCCTGCAGCACGCGCAGCAGCTTGGCCTGGGAGGCGGCGTGCAGATCGCCCACCTCGTCCAGGAACAAAGTGCCGCCGTCGGCCAGCTCGAACTTGCCGCGCCGCGCTCCGGCCGCTCCGGTGAACGCGCCCTTTTCGTGGCCGAACAGCTCGCTCTCCAGCAGCTCGGTGGGAATCGCGGCGCAGTTCACCTTGACGAAGGGGCCGCCGCTGAACGGGCTGTTCTGGTGGATATGGGCGGCCAGCAGCTCTTTGCCGGTGCCCGATTCGCCGATCAGCAGGATGCGCGCGTCGGACCGCGCGGCCAGTGTGGCCTGCTCGACGGCGCGCTCAAAGGCCGGGCTCCCGCCGATCATGCGCGGACCGCCGCCCACCATCTCGCGCAAGCGCTCATTCTCCTGGCGCAGCGTGGCCTGCTCGAGAGCGTTTTTCAGCGCCAGCAGCACCCGGTCGCGGCCGAGGGGCTTTTCCAGGAAATCGAAGGCGCCGGCGCGCGTGGCTTCCACCGCTTCGGCGATGGTGCCGTGGCCGGAAATCATGAGGGCGGGAGCGGCCAGGCCGTTCTGCCGGATGCCGCGCAACAGGTCGATGCCGTTGGCGTCGGGCAGGCGCACGTCGAACAGGTAGGCGTCGGCGCGCCGCGAGTCCGGGTGCGCGCGGAACTCCTCGGCCGAGCGGCAGCACGACACCGCGTAGCCTTCCCGCTCCAGGATCAGGCGCAGGGAGCGACCGATGTTTTCTTCGTCGTCGACAATGAGGATGCGCTTCATAGAGGTTAGGCGTCAGGCGCTGGAGGGAGCTGGATCCGGAAGCCCGCGCCGCCCAGCGCTCCGTTTGTGGCCACGATGTCGCCGCCCATGAGCAAGGCGCTCTTTCTGGCGATCGAAAGCCCCAGACCCATGCCGCGCTTCTTGAAGGAGATGGTGGGTTGGAACAGCGAGCGGCGGACTTCTTCGCTCAAGCCGGGGCCGGAGTCGTGGACTTCGATGGCCAGCCCGGACTCGGAAGTCGTGGTGAGCACCAGGATCCGGCCTCCCGAGCCGGCGGCTTCGGCGGCGTTCTCCAGGAGGTTGGTGAGGATGCCTTTGACCAGGTCTTCGTCGGCCAGCGCACGGGGCAGGCCCTCGGCCAGGCGCACGCTGTACGCGACCTCCGGGTGGCCCGTGCGCAAGAAGGCCACGCGCTCGTCCACCAGGCCGTTGACTGCCAGGGGCGCGGGACGAACGGGAGGTTCGGCGGCAAACTCCGAGAAAGCCCGCACGCGGCGCTCCAGGCTTTCGACTTCATCGACCACGATCTGCGCCGCCTGCTGCAGGAAGGCGGGGTCCGCCTCGGCGTGCCGGGCGACCATCTCTTCCACCGTCAGCCGGATGGGCGTCAGCGAATTCTTGACTTCGTGCGCCATCTTGCGCGCCAGCAGTTGCCAGCTCGCCATTTGGGTCAGGTAGACCAGGCGGTCGCGGTTGTGCTGGAGCTCGGCGGCGGTGCGGTTGAAGGCCTGAATGGCCTGGCCGACCTCGTCGTCGCGGGCCGCCGTCACTCGCGCCGCCAGGTTGCCCTTGGCCAGCTCGCCCAGCCCGGCGGTCAACTGCTGGATCGGCCGGCTGACGCGATGCGCCAGGTAGACCAGCAGCGCGAAGGAGACGCTCCAGATGGCGGCCGCCAGCACGATGTAGGCGTAGGTGAAGCCGCGCCGCAGGTTGCGGGCGCGCCCCTCTTCCACCGATTCACGGGCGCGGCGGTACTCCTCGCGCAGCCGCTGCATCGCCACGCCGCCCAGGTCCGAGGAGTAGCTCCAGACTTCCTGGCCGCGCCGCACGAGGTAATCCAGACGATCTCCCTCTTGACCGGACAGCGAGAACTGTTCCTCAGCATTGCTCTCCCATAACTCCCGCACCGCGGACGGCCCGCGCGGGATGTCCGCCTCGGCGTAGCGCGTGGGCTCGATCCGCCGGGCCAGCGCTTCGCTCTTGAGGTGGGCGCAGGCCTTCTGATAGAAAGCGCGACCCGCCGTCTGCAGCGACAGGGACACCTTGTCCAGCTCCCGCTCCCGCGCCGCGGCGATGTTCAGACTGTGATCGAGCAGCGAGGTGGTCACCCACAGGGTCACGCCCAGCGGGGCCAGCGTGGCGGCCAGAAAGACCAGGATGAGTCGGTTGCGTAGCCGGTTCACGGCAGCTCTTCCAGCCGCAGCGGGCCGGCGCCGGCGGTCCAGCGCGGTTGCTGGCTCCGGGGCGGGCGGCTGAACAATTCGATCAGGCGGGTAATGCTGATGCCCGACTGGCTGGCCACCGCGGCGGTCTCCCTCGGATCCTCGGCCCGCAGCTCCAATCTTATCGAGAAGCGGCGCCGCGGGGCGAGTCCGGCGGGCAGCGCGAGGGATTGGTCCAGGCACCAGGCCTCGGCAGCCGGGGCGGTCAGGCGGGACACCGAGCGGCTGGGCGGCCCCATCCGGGTGGCGGTAAACTTTTCTTCCCACAGGTCGAAGCTCAGAATGAAGCGGTCCACGGCTCGCGAAGCCACAGCGCTCTGAGACTCCAGGAACAGCGAGACCTGGGAAACAAAGCCCACCGTCACGCCATTGCGCAGTTGTTCCAGGGGACGCCCGCCGAGGAAGCGGATCTGGGGCGCCGAGACGCGCAGGCGCTCGCCCTCCCGGCGGACCAGCAGGGTGTGATCGGCGCGCAAGGATCGAACCACTCCGGCCAGCAACACCAGCCGGCGGGTCAAGCCAACAGGCTTCAGCCTGTTGTCCGCCATTAAAAGTTCATGCCCGCCATGATCACCGGATCCGCACGCCCTTCTCTGACCGGGAAGGCCACCGCCAGCGAGAAGCCGTCCTTGCGCAGGCCGGCTCCCAGCCCGGTCCTGGCCACCCGGTCCTGGCCCCGATTCCATACCGCTCCCGTGTCGCAGAAGACCTCTATCCAGCGGAGGCGGTAAGTGACCGATCCGTGAGCCATCCGGTCGCCCCCCAGGGGGGCCACGTCGAACCGGTTCCAACCGCGTAGCGTCCCGCTGTTGCCCAGCACATAGCGCTCATAGAGCGGCGCGCGGCCGGACAGCAGCCCTCCGGTGAATTGGACGAGCACGGCCTGCTTTCCGTAGACAAGAGAATAACCGGCGTTCCACCGGTGGCGGGTATAGGCGAAGTCGCTCGAGAGGGCATGGGTGGCCGCGCGCAGGTAGTAGCCTGCGTCCACAGACTGTTTGCGGGCGTCGGAATCCTCCCACTGCCGATGATAGCGCAGAGTATTTACAACGGAGTTGGAGGATTCCTGTCGCGCGGCCGGAAACTGGAATTCCAGGCGCTGGAAGCTCAAGCCGGCCTCCAGCGTCAGCGATTTCGCCAGCACGAACGTCAGGGAAGGCTGGATGTTCATCCGGGTCCGATAGATGCCGGGGACCTGCGGGGCCCTGTCCAGGGCCTGGAGCGTGGCCCGGTTCCATTGCTGATGGAAGCTTTCGAAGCGCAGCTTGGGACGCAGGCGATCGGTCCCTAGCCTGCGATGTTCCAGCCGGGTGAACAGGCCGGCATTGCGCTCGGGGAGCTCGTCTCCGTCGCTGACCAGGCCGAATCCGGCGGTAGTTCCCGAGTAGGCCACGGCGCCCTCCACCTCACCCGTCCAGCCCTGTTTGGAATGGTAGAGGAAACGGGGTACTGAAACATCGAATTCCACGCTCCGCCGGGTCACTTCGAACACGATCCGGACGTGATCCGGCTGGCCGCCACGGACCAGCCGGTGGGTGACTTGCCTGGCGTGCAGCTCCCTGCGGATGCGCACGGCCAGCGATTCGACCGCCGTCTGGTCCAACTTCTCGCCGACCATGCGTTGGAGGTCTTCGTTGAGCGCCTGGCTGAGGGTGAAGCCGCCTTCTCCAGTGACCTCCACGCCCTCGACCTCGTAGCGGGAGTTGACGTTCGCTACCTGCTGGAGGGCGGGCTTGCCGCCGGTTTGAGGCCCGGCGAGAAGGAGGGGAGAAACCAAAACCGCCAGCCAGCACAGCTTCATGCGGCTGGCGTATGCACTTCCAGTTCCAGTGCTATGTTATTGATTGTGAAGCCGCTAAGCTACAGGCAGGTGTGACTCGCCTTCACAGGTGTAGCGGCCTCGCCGTGGTTAGAGAGCTTTGGCGAGCTCGGTGGCGAAGGCGCTCTTGGGGTTATCCTTGGATTTCGGCCGGCGGCGGCGCGCGCTGCGATCGCCGGCGCCAGGGGCAGCGGTGGGGGCTATCGCCTTTCCTCCGCCGTTCCCTTTGCCCTTGGTGGGCTGGGCCGGGTTGGCGCGCAGCAGACGATCCTCGAGGGGCGCGCGGTCGAAACGGCGAATGATCGCCTGCATCTCGTCCGACGTGGGCGCCTCGACGAAAGCGAAGCCTTTGGATTCCTGGGTCTCGTGATTGCGGATGACCTTGATGGAATCCGCGACCAGATCTTCGGCCGCCAGCCATCCTTTGATGTCATCGGCGGTAACCCAGACAGGAAGGTTGCCAAGAAAAACAGTGAAGCTCATTCAGTTGGTATCAAAACTCCGTTGGTAAAATGGGGCACGTGCAAGGGGAGGGTCCGATGCAGACCTCTCAGATAGTAGCAGAGTGCCGCGCCAGTTGCAAATGAATATTTGCGGTTGGGTCACTCTTCCTGGCCGGTCGCAGCCGGGGCGGCCAGAAACCGGTAGCCGATACCGCGCACCGTCAGGAGATGGCGCGGGCGGGCCGGATTCTCCTCGATATAGCGCCGGAGCCGCACGATGAAGTTGTCGATGGCGCGCGTGTCGGTGTCCTCGCGCACCCCCCACACCTCCTCGAGCATGGCTTTCCGGGAGACCGCCTTGTTTTCGTGGCGGATCAGGTAGCGCAGCAGATTGGCCTCCATCAGGGTCAGCGGCAGAGTCCGGCCGCCGGCGCGCAACTGGAGCTTGTCGAAGTCGATGCTCTTGCCGGAGAACTCGAACACGTCGGGGGCCGGCGAGCTGGCCTGCGACCGGCGCAGCCAGTCATGCCGGCGCAGCAGGCCGTGGATGCGCGCGATCAGAATCGCCAGCTCGAAGGGCTTGGGCAGGTAGTCGTCGGCCCCGGCGGCAAAGCCGCGCAGCACGTCTTCGGGCCGCCCGCGGGCGGTCAGCATCAGGATCGGGATGAAGCGCCCGCTCTGGCGCAGCTCGCCGGCGATCTCAAAGCCGTCTTTGCCGGGCAGCATCACGTCCAGGATCAGCAGGTCGTAGCCCGGCGCGGGCGGCTCCAGCAGCCGCAGCGCCGCCTCGCCGTTGTCCACCACCTCGACCTCATAGCCGTCGGCTTCCAGGTTGAATCGCAGCCCGTCGGCCAGATGCTGCTCGTCTTCGACAATCAGAACCCGTGGCACAGTCCCAGCCTCAGCCCTCGGAGCGCGGCGCCTCTCCTGTCGCTTGGCCGGCTGGTCTGACGGGCGCCAGCGGAAGCTCCAGGATGAAGGTGCTGCCGCGCCCCGCGCCTTCGCTTTCGGCCCAGGCCCGCCCGCCGTGCTTCTCGGCCGCCGAGCGCACGATGAACAACCCCAGGCCCATGCCTTTGGCCCGTTTCGCCGCCGTGCCGGGAATCCGGTAAAAGCGCTTGAAGATCTGTTTCAACTCCGGCGCGGGGATGCCCACCCCCTGATCCTGGACGCGGATCGCGACTCGTTTGACGCCCGCCGCCACCTCCACCCGCACCCGCACTTCAGGGCCCGAGTACTTGATGGCATTGTCCAGCAGATTCGAAACCGCGGCCTTCAGCTCGTCCAGGTCCCCCAGCACCGTGGCCGGCGGCGACCCCTTGTATTCCAGGCACTCCGGAGAGAGGTGATGGTGGGTGCGGGCCAGCGCCAGGCACTCTTCGAGCATCTCGCCGAGCGCGATCGGCGAGCGGTGGACGTGCCGCCGGCTGGCCCGCCCGGCCAGCAACACCTGCTCGATGGTGCCCAGAAGACGCTCGCTGTCGGCCAACATCACGCCGTAAAACTCCTGCCGGCGGGCTTCGTCCATGTCCCGCATTCGCAGGGTCTCCAGGTACAGACGAATCGAGGCCAGCGGAGTTTTCAGCTCGTGGGTGACCGCGTTGATGAAGGTGTCCTGCTGCTCGTTGCGGCGGATCTCTCGAACCAGGAAGGTGGTGTTCAGCACCACGCCGCTGATGATCACCGTGAAAAACAAGACCCCCAGGATCAGCAGCAGGCCGGTCCGCCAGTTCAGCACGATCCAGCCGACGTTCAGGATGACAGCCAGCGCCACCAGGCAGGCGCCCAGCGTGACGAAGAAAGCAATCGACCGGCGATGCCCGCCGACGGTGACCATACCCCTAGTGTAGTGGGAAAGCGGTCTTTGAAGCGGTGTGGCACCGCTTGCTTACGCGCGCGGCTCTGTTCATGTGAGCACGAATGGCGCCGAGCCGCGACCGAACAGAGCCGCGCGCGAAAGCAAGCGGTGCACAGTTCGATCCGAGGCGCAGGCACCGCTTCAAAGACCGCCCCTGTGTGGACGGGTGTTTTTAGGCGGCTTCCTGTTCCTGCGCCGGACTCGCCACCTTGGCCACCTTCACCGAGCGCACCAAGCCGGCTAGCTGCATCAGGCGGATCAAGATCCAGGTACAATCGATCTCGTACCAAGCCAGGCCGTGGCGGGCCGAGGTGGGATGCGCGTGGTGGTTATTGTGCCAGCCTTCACCGAAAGTCAGCAACGCCACCCACCAGTTGTTGCGGGAATCGTCGCGCGTGGCGAATCGCCGCCGTCCCCACATGTGCGAGGCCGAATTCACCAGCCAAGTGACGTGCAATCCGACCGTCACCCGCAGGAAGACACCCCACAAGACCATGGGCCAGCCGCCCGCCGCAAGCAGGACCAGGCCCAGCAGCGTCAGCGGAACGTAGTGATAGGTGTTCAGCCAGGCGTGGAACGGATCGCGCGCCAGGTCCGGGGCGTACTGCGCCATCAGGGCCGTGTTGTTGTGGCAGCTCTGGCCCGAAAGGATCCACCCCATGTGGGCCCACCAGCCGCCGTCGTGCGGGGAGTGCGGGTCCCCTTCCTTATCCGAGTTCTGGTGGTGAATGCGGTGAGTCCCCACCCAGGAGATGGGCCCGCCTTCCAGGGTGAGCGTCCCGCAGACAGCCAGGAAATACTCGATCGGCCGCGGGACCTTGTAGGACCGGTGCGTGAGCAGACGGTGGTAGCCCATCCCGATGCCAAAACTGAGCCCTATCCAGTAAAGAACTGCGGTGACTGCCAGCGCCTGCCAGTTGAACAGAAACAGGGCGGCCACGGCGCCGATGTGGAATAGCACCATGAAGGCGGTAGTCACCCAGTTGGTCTCGCGTTTGAGGGCCGGTGAGGCAATGAGCGGGTTCACACTTCCACGTTAACGTGGAACCGTTCCGCGGCTCTGTAAGAGTTTTGTAATAGATGGTGGCCGGTTTACAGCCCATCCCATTGAGCGCCCGCCCGTAGCAGGAGCGTCACAATCAGGAGCGACAAGGTGAAGATGACCGCCCAGTCCGCAAGGCGTTGGAGGCGCTGGGTGAATTCCCGCATATGCTCTACTACTCGCAATTCAGTGACCAGAAGCTGCCCGCCTTACGGGTGCGCGAGTTCCCGTGCGTGCGGAATCAACTGGAAATAGACTTCCTCGGGAACGAGGGTATGCCAATGCCCGGAGAGCCGGCCATAAATGCAAGCGCCGAAAAAGACCACGGCGATGCCAGCGGCCACCAGCCATGGCGGCATCGAGCG
This sequence comes from Acidobacteriota bacterium, assembly GCA_016178945.1. GTDB lineage: Bacteria > Acidobacteriota > Terriglobia > Bryobacterales > Bryobacteraceae > JACOSH01. The sequence goes on along the minus strand of JACOSH010000294.1, from coordinate 4,135 downwards.
GCGCCGGCCCACCGACAGTTTCAGGGCGCCTTCGACCGGGCAGACCAGCACGCAGTCCAGGCAACCCGTGCACTCGGCCGAGCGGATGGCGACCAGCTTGTCGACGGGCAGCAGCGAGGGGCACGCTTTGGCGCACTTGGCGCAGTCGATGCACAGGCCCGCGTCGCGGCGGATGCGCGCCGGGCTGAACAGCGCGGCCAGCCCCATCAACGCGCCGTAGGGACACAGATAGCGGCACCAGAAGTTCTGGACAAAGAACGACAGCGCCACCATTACGGCCAACGTGATGGCGGCGGTCAGGCTGAGGTGGCGGAAAAAGTCCAGCATCTTCACGTCGGCGACCTGGCCGTAGGGGCCTTTCAGGAAGGCGTGGATGGCCGGCGACGTCATACTGCCGACTGCGTAAAGAAACAGGCCCAGCAGGATGTACTTCAGGCCGCGCAGCGGGATATCCACCCAGCGCGGCAGCTTCCAGTTTCTGCCGAAAGCCTCCTTGCCAATCTTCCACAGCCACTCCGATAGCGTGCCGACCGGGCACAGCCAACTGCAAAACGACTTGCGGAAGGCCACCGAGACGGCCAGGAAGGCTATCAGCAGCAGCAGTCCGGCGGGGTGAACGGCGGGCCACTCCGCGGTCTGGATGAGGTACTTCAGGTTCATCAGGGCGGCGATGGGAAGCCAGCCCTCCACCCCGGGTGGGCGGGTCACCCGTGGCGACGCGCCGCCCGATTCGTAATAGTGCACGAAACGGACGAACTCGAAGCCGATCCAAAGGTTCAATGCCAGGAAGGCAATCTGGCAACTCGGCCGCAGGTAGCGGGCCGGGCCGGCTGCGCGCCGGGTAAAGGACTTCTTTACTTTGACGGTGCGGCGAATCGCTGGTTGCTCGGCGGCTAAGGGCAACGCCTCCTCCTAGAGGGGGGAGTGCTGCACGAAGGGTGCCATCGCGCAGGGCTGGCCCCTGCAATCAGTTACGGACGAACCGCAGTGGGTGAAATGACCCAAGTGGGGTAGAGTAATGGATTACAGCTCGGACCAGTCCTTTTCCCACTCGGACTGCATTTCCGGGATGAGATCCCGACGGGCCCGGTTCAGGTCCGCGTTGGGCGCCAGCAAGGCTTGCGCGGTCAGCTTCGCAAGTCTTGAAGGCTTGGTTTTCGGCTCGACTTTGAAAAGGACGCCCCGATAGGCGAACTCCACCGGTTCGCCGTCTAGAGCCCGCTCGACGAGCTTGAACAAGTCCTGCCGGAACTTGGCGATCGTAACCCGCATCCCTATACCAGGATACCGCGGATCACCTCGCCGGCCACGTCCGTCAGGCGCATGTCGCGGCCGGAGAAGCGGTAGGTGAGTTGTTTGTGGTCGAGGCCCAGCAGGTGGAGGATGGTGGCGTGAAGGTCGTGGATGTGGACCTTGTTTTCGACGGCGAAGTAGCCGTAGTCGTCGGTGGCGCCGTAGACGGTGCCGCCCCGGACACCGCCGCCGGCCAGCCACATTGTGAAGCCGAAGGGATTGTGGTCGCGGCCATTGGTCCCCTGGGACATCGGAGTGCGGCCGAACTCCGCGCCCCAGACCACCAGGGTCTGGTCGAGCAGGCCGCGGGACTTCAGATCCTTGAGGAGGGCGGCCACGGGCTGGTCGGTGGCGCGGGCGTTGATGGTGTGGCCTTCGAAGAGCTTGCCGTGCTGGTCCCAGCGGTCCACGCCCTGGCGTTTCGGGGTGAGGCATTCCACGAAACGCACGCCTCGCTCCACCAGGCGGCGGGCCAGCAGGCACTGGCGGCCGAAGTCTTCGGTATCCTTGTCTTGAATCCCGTACAGATCGAGCGTGGCCTTGGATTCGCCGCGCAGGTCGATCAGCTCGGGGACGGCCGATTGCATGCGGTAGGCCAGCTCGTAGTTGGCGACGGCGGCTTCCAACTCCGTCACCGACCCGAGGCGGTCCAGTACGCCGCGATTGAGTTTCTTGAGCAGGCCCAGTTTCTCGAGTTGGATCTCGGGCGAGGCTTCGCGTGGCTCGACGTTGGCGACGGGCTTGGACCCGCGGCGGAAGAGCGTGCCCTGGTAGGCGGCCGGCAAGAAGCCCGAGCCGAAGTTGTCCATGCCGCCGGCCGGGATCAGGCCGCTATCCAGCACCACGAAGCCGGGCAGGTTTTCCGACTCGCTGCCCAGACCGTAGGTGATCCAGGCGCCCATGGCGGGCCGCCCCTGCATGGAGAATCCGGTGTGCAGTTGGTAGTTGGCGGCGGTGTGCTCGGAGTTGTCCGCGACCATCGAGCGGATGACGGCCAGATCGTCGGCGCAAGTGGCGATGTGGGGGAGCAGGTCGCTGACCTCGAGGCCGGACTGGCCGCGCTTGCGGAACTCCCAGGGCGACCGCATCACGTTGCCGTTGTCGTTGAACTGGGTGGGCGGGGTCTCCATCCGGATCGGCTGGCCGTGCTCGCGGGCCAGGCGGGGCTTGGGGTCGAAGGTGTCGACCTGGGAGGGGCCGCCGTCCATGTAGAGGAAGATCACGGACTTGGCTTTGGGCTGGAAATGCCCGGGCTGCGGCGCCATGGGATTCAGGGCGCGCCGCGTGGCGGCCTGGCCATGGGCCAGGAAAGCGACCGCCAGGCCGCCGAAGCCGTTGGCGGCGCGGCAGAGCATTTCGCGGCGGGTGGAGTAGGTTCTCATCGGATGTAGATGAACTCGGTGGTGTTCATCAGGACGTGGGCCAGGTCGGTCCAGGAACGGCGTTGGAGGAAGTCGAGGGCCGCCTCGGACTCGGACCGCTCGGGCGGGCGCGCGAAGGCCTCCAGGTACATGCGGGCGACTCGCGAGGCCGGATCTCCCGAGAGCTGGTCCTGGATGCGGCGCGCCCAGCTCCCGGCCTGCTGGCCGATGAACTCGTTGTTCAGCATGTACAGCGCCTGCGAGGCGACCGTGGACACGCCGCGGCGGCCGATACTGGCGATGGGCAGCGGATAATCGAACGTGAGGAACATGTCGGTGAGGTAATTGCGGCGGACCTGAATATAGAGGCTGCGGCGGCCGGCGCCGTCCAGCGGCCCGGACTTGGGCTTGCCGCGCGGATCGCCGTCCATGTACGGGCTGACGAAGGGAACCACCGAGGGACCGTAAAGGGTGCGGTCGAGCGTGCCGGCCACGGCCAGGATGTGGTCGCGGATGGCCTCGGCTTCCAGGCGCCGGATGGGCATGCGGTGCAGAAGCTGGTTGCGCGGATCGGCGCCGCCGGCGGCCGGGTCGGGCCGGCTGGACATCTGGTAGGCGGAGGAGGAGAGCAGCAGGCGGTGGAGATGTTTGATCGACCAGCCGTGGCGGATGAATTCTCCCGCCAGCCAGTCGAGCAACTCGGGGTGGGTGGGGCGGTCGCCGGTGGCGCCGAAATTATCGACGGTGTCGACGATCCCCGCGCCGAAGTGATGTTTCCAGACGCGGTTCACCATGACGCGCGCCACCAGCGCTTGTGCGTCCTGGAGAACGCGGCGGGCCAGCTCCAGGCGTCCGCTGCCGCTGGAGATGGGCGGCTGGTTGTCGCCCGAGAGCACCGTCAGAAAGCGGCGCGGAACGGTCTCGCCAAGCCGGGCGGGGCTGCCGCGGAGGTGGATGCGAACATCCTTGGGGAGGTAGTCGGTGGAGGCCAGCGCGAAGGCCGGGGGAGGCGCGTCGAGATCGGGGGTTTCCGGCGGAGGGGGTCTCTCGGGGCCGTCGTTGGGCGGCGGCGTCTTGTCGTCGGAGAAGGCCACGCGGTCGACGGCCACAAAGGATTCCGGGTCGAGGTCCTCCAGCGCGAGGTAGGCGAGATTACCCTGGCCCATGCGGGCATCGATGGTCTTCCAGGCGAAGGTGTCGCCGCCCGACGCGACGCGGCCGCCGTTGGTGTACTCGTCGGCGTAGAGCCGCACTTTGCCGCGCCCCGCCAGGCGGACGTGGATATAGCGCTCCTTGATGACGAACTGCCGGGAGATGAGAATACCCTGGAGCTGGTTGGAGTAGCGGCCGGAGTGGGCCATGCCCTGGACCGGGCCGGGACCAAAGGCGTCGCCGGTGACCGTCCAGGTATTGGTTTGCGGCGGGGCGCCGGGCAGCGTGAAGGCAGGGCCGCTGGGGCGGCTGAGGTGGGTCTGGCGGGG
>JACOSH010000293.1 GCA_016178945.1 Acidobacteriota bacterium | reverse complement strand
GTCGATCACGGGTGTGGATTCGATGCCGATGATCGAATGCAGGCCATGCGGACCATCCACGTAGGTCATATGGCTCGGCATGCGAGGCTCCGTTCGCTATTCGCGAATCGCGAATGTAGAATGGGTTATGGCCCTGAAGCCTCAGGACGTTTATGTTGTGCTCAAGCTCATTGCTGCCGGATCTCGCCGGGTGCCGTACTCGGAACTGGCGCTGGAGTTGGCGATGAGCCCTTCCGAGGTACACCTGCGTTAAACGTGCCCAAGCCAGTCATTTGCTGCACGCACTGTGCTTCAGCTTCTGAAAGCACTCGCCTAGCTGAACGTTAGGGCAACGTCCTCCCAGCCTGGCCACCATAGCGCTGCACCGGGAGCAGCCACAGGCAGGCCAGCAGAATGCCCACCGCGCCGGCGGCCATGGTGGGGCGAACCCCGATCGAGGTGGCCAGCCAGCCGCCGAGCATCGCGCCCAGAGGCCAGAAGCCGCGCTCGACCAGGTGCATGCTGGAGTTGACGCGGCCCAGCAGGTGATCGGGCGTCACCGTCTGGCGCAGGCTCACGATCGAGATGGCCCAGACGGCCCGGGCGCTGTCGCCGATGAGCTGCGAAGCCGCCAGCAGGGCAGGGCCTTGCGCCAGCGGAATCAAGGTGGCGCCCGCGGCGCTGACCACCGCGGCGGCGATCATCGCGCGACCCATGCCCAGCCGGGCGACGATCCGGCTGGCCAGCGAAGCCCCGATCAGCTCGCCCACTCCTCCGCAGGCAATGACCAGGCCCAGGATGGCGGGCATCATGTGGAGATCGCGGATCGCGAACAGCACGTAAAGCCCGACAAAGAAGCCGCCGAACAGGCCCGTCATCCCGGACCACAAAGCCAGCGCGCGCAGGACCGGGTCGCGCGCCACCACCCGGACCCCAGCCAGATTCTCGCGCCACCCGGGCGACGGCCCGGCAGAAGTACGCTCGGATTCCCGCTTGCGGATGCGGCCGACGAACAGGGCCGAGCACAAGAACGACGCGGCGTCGAGCAGAATCGCCCCCGGCGCGGTGATGGTCTGGACCAGCACGCCGGTCAGCCCAGGTCCGGCCGTCTCGGCGATGGCGCCGCTGATGCGCAGGCGCCGGTTGCCTTCAAACAAGCGCTCCCGCTCCACCAGGAACGGCAGGTAGGACTGATAGGCCACGTCGAAGAATACCGTGAGGATGCCGGTCAGGGCGGCGACCAGGTACAACTGCTCCATGCGCAGAAGGCCGGCGGCGGCGGCCAGCGGCACGGTGGTCAGCAGCGCGGCACGCCCCAGATCGGTGGCGATCAGAATGGGACGCCGCCGCAAGCGGTCGACCCAGACCCCGGCGGGAAGGCTCACCAGCAGCGTCGCGCCCGCGCCGATTCCGGCCAGCAGCCCCATCTGGGCGGGCGAAGCGCCCAGCACCATCACGGCGGTGAGCGGCAGCCCTTCCCGGGTGATGCGCGAGCCGATCTCCGAGATGGTCTGGCCGGTCCAGAGCCTGCGGAAATCCGGGTTCATGAGGGAACGGCCAGAGCCTGTCCCACCCGCGCGTAGAGCCGCTCCAGCGCGTCTTCGGCGCCGGCCTCGGCGGCCAGTCTCAGCAAGGGCTCCGTGTTGGAGGCCCGCACGTGAATCCAGCCCTCCGGCAGCGTCAGCTTCAACCCGTCGGTGCGATCCAGCCGGGCCTGGGGAAAGCTTTCCTCCAGCGCCTGCATCAGCGGGCCCAATCGGCCGTGCTCATAGGCGACCTGGCCCAGCCTGCGGAAATAGCGCGGCAGACGGCCGGCCAGCGCCGACACCGGTTCGCCCGTCTCGGCCATCCGGTCGAGCAGGAAGGCCATGCCGGTGTAGCTGTCGCGGCACAGATGCACGGCGGGAAAGATGATGCCGCCGTTGGACCCCTCGCCGCCGATCACCGCTCCGACCGCCTGCATCATCTCGACCACGTTGGCCTCGCCCACCGGCGTTCGCCAGACGCGCCGGCCGTGCGCCCGGGCGATGTCGTCGATGGCCGCCGAGGTGGTCAGATTCACCACCACGTCGCCGGGCAGCCGGCGCAGCGCGGCATCGACTACCAGGGCCAGTACGTCGTCGTTGTCGAGGATGCGCCCGGTTTCATCGGCCACCGCCAGCCGGTCGCCATCCGGATCCTGGGCAAAGCCCACCGCCGCGCCGGTCCGCTTCACCAGATCGGCCAGATCGCCCAGGGTGTCCGGACGGGGCTCGGCGATGCGCGGGAAGGGCTTGCCGGGCTCGACGGAAATAGCGTGCAGTTCGCAGTTCAAGATCTCAGCCAGGAAGCGGCAGGAGAGCAGCGACCCGGCGCCGTTGACTGCGTCCAACGCCACCCGGAAGCGGCAGCGCCGGATGCGCTCCACATCCACCGGTTGGAGGACGCGCTCGAAATGCAGCCGGGGAGCGGAGTCGTAATCGCGGCGGATGCGGCGGATCTCGGCGTTCGAAGCCTGGCGGAAGTCGCGCTGATGGTAGAGGTCGAGCAGATCCCCGCGCTCGTAGTTGTTGAAGAACAGCCCCTGGGCGTTGAACAGCTTCAGCGCGTTGTATTCGGGGGGATTATGCGAAGCGGTCAGGGCGATGCCCCCTCCGGCCAGAGTGGCGCCGGCGTAGATCTGAATGGTGGGAGTCGGCAGGATCCCGACGTCGACCACTTCGCAGCCGGCCGCCAGCAGGCCGCAGTGGACCGCGCGCTGGAGCATCGGGCCGCTCGTGCGGGTGTCGCGCCCCACCACCACTCGCGCGCCGCCGACGTAGGTGCCGAAGGCCTGGGCGAAGGAGGCCGCCAGGGCCGGAGTGAGGAACTCGCCCACCACGCCCCGTACGCCCGAGACTCCGATCTTGAGGAGGTGTTCACGCGGCATATCGGGTCGCCCCTTTCACGCCAGTCTCCGGACTTGTTCCACCAGGGACTCGTACAGCGCAGTGGGCGGGTCGCCGCGCTGCTCGCAGATGATCCGCACCAGCGGCTCGGTCTGGCTGACGCGCACGTGGAACCAGCGGTCTGGCCAGGCCACGCGCAGCCCGTCGGTGGCGTTGACTTCGCCGTCCGAATAGCGCTCGCGCAGCTCGACCAGCAGCTTGGGGATGCGCTGCGACACCATCGGGACGCCGCCCTTCAAAATCGAGTAGCGCGGATAGCCGTCGAGGATCGCAGAGAGCCTCTGGCCCCGCTCCTCCATCATCGAGAGCACCGCCAGCATGGAGGCGATACCGTCATAAACGAAGCGGAAGCGCGGCATCATCACGGCGCCGGTGCCCTCGCCGGCCAGCGCGATCTGCTCGGGCCGGTAACTCGACAGCGCGTCGGTGGCGGCCTGGCGTCCCACCGGGACCCGCACCACTTTGCCGCCATGCCGGGCCGCCACCTCCTCCAGCAGCGCGGTCGTCGACAGGTTGGTGATCACCAGCTTTCCCGCTCCACGGGGCAGCAGATAATCGGCCAGCAGCGGCAGGACCATCTCTTCGGAGACCGGGCGGCCCTCCTCGTCGGCAAGGGCGACACGGTCCGAATCGGCGTCGAACAGGAAGCCGGCGCCCGCGCCCAGCGGCTTCATCAAGGGGGCCAGTTGCAGCGCCACCATGTCGCGCGTGGTGGCCGGGTCGTGAGCGAAGTTGACGCCTTCGGTTCGCTCGTTGATCAGGATGAAGGCAAACCCGAACCGCTCGTTCATCCGCCGCAGGATCAGGGCGGAAGTCCCGTTGCAGCAGTCGACCAGCACCCGGTAGCGGCGTAGGGAATCGAAGTCGTAGGCCGTGGCCAAATCCTCCAGGTAGCGGTCGACCGCATCGCCAGCCTCTTCCAGCTTTCCCAACCGGTCCCACTCGACAAAGTCGAACTTCTTCAGGTGATAAATGTCGAGGAGCTCGCCGGCCTGGGCGCTGGATAGATAGCTGCCCCGTGGGCCGAAGAACTTGAGCGCATTCCATTCGGAGGCGTTGTGGCTGGCGCCGATCGAGACGCCGCCGGCGGCGTTGAGACGGTTGATGGCGTGCTGGACCACCGGTGTGGGGACCACGCCCAGGTCGATCACATCACGGCCGCAGGCCAGCAGCGAGGCGATCACGCCTTCGCGCAACATGAGGCCGCTCGAGCGCGGGTCGCGGCCCAGGATCACCGGGCCGGGCGTGTCCAGGAAAGTGCCGAAGGCGGAGGCAAACTCCAGGGCGTGAGTGGCGGTCAGGCCGGACCCGACGATCCCCCGCAGCCCCACCTGCGAGATGCGCAGCGATCTGGCGGCGGCGCTCACTCCAGCCTCAGCCTCCCGAAAGCCTCGGGAACGTGATAGCTGTTCTGCCCGGTGGGCTGCCAGGCGATGTGCCGCTTGGCATCGGGCGGCCCCTGGATGCGGTAAAAGTTGATGCGCAGCAGGTTGCCCGGCTTGGGCGGCCGCGGGTCGATGGAAGCCAGTGGAATCCGAAATTCGCCGTACCAGATCTTCTCCTGCGAGTCGATGCGCGCCTTCACTTCAAATCCGGAGTTCCACCTCCAGCCGCCCTCCGGCTGCGGAGTCACGCGGTCGATATCGAGGTCCACCCATTCTCCCTGGGGGGAAACCTGGAATTCCCGGTACCGGGTGATGTTCTGAAAGTCGGCGCCGGCGAAGATTTCGGCCACGTCCCAGTTCCAGAGCCGGTTGGTTTCGGCGGTGGTGGAGGGATCCGGTTTCAGATAGAGCTGCTGGTAGGGGCAGACGAACAGCACGTAGAGGTTCTTGGCGCTCCAGCGCGAACGGATCTCGGTGCGGTGACCGGGCACGGGCTCGCCTTTGGGTCCGTTTTCGGCGAAGATGCCGGGGACGCCTTTCCAGGCGCCGGAGTGCGGGTCGGCGGTGAGCGCGAAATCCTGCTGGATGCGGCGGCTGAAAATCACTCCGGGACCGTCGGCCAGCAGCGCCGGAAGAATGGAGAGCAGGAGCAGAATCCTCATGACCCTTCTACTATACTGTTCGAGATGCGATTCCAACAATGCAGCCTGCTCCTGCTGGCGGGCCTGGCCTTTGCGCAAGTGCCTTCCGGCCGGAAACCGAACAACCCGCCCGAGATCCCGGACTGGGTTTCGATCGAGAAGAACATTCCGTACGGCCGTTATCCGGAGACGGTGCTGGATGTCCTCCAGCCCAAAACGAAGCAGAAGGGCAAGCGGCCCGGCGTGCTGTTGATTCACGGCGGCGGATGGACCGGCGGAACGAAAGAGCAGCGCGTGGAATACGCCGCGCTGCAGTGGCTGTGGAAGGGATTCGTGGTGGCCAACGTCGAGTACCGGCTGGCCAAGGCCGCTCCGGCGCCCGCCGCCGTCAGCGATGTGCTGGAGGCCGCCCGCTGGTTCCGCGGGCATGCCGGTAAGTACAAGGTGGACCCGAATCGCATCGTGGCCACGGGCGATTCGGCCGGAGGGCACCTCGCCCTGATGGTCGCGATGACGCCCAAGACTGCGGAGCTGGGGACTCCGGCGAAAGTGGCGGCGGTGGTCGACTTCTACGGGATCGCCGACGTCAACGACCAGATCGGCGGCCCGAACCAGCGGGCCTACGCGGTGACCTGGGTGCCCGAGCAGCCCGGCCGCGAGACGCTGGCCCGGCGCGTGTCGCCCATGACCTACATCCGGCGGGACCTGCCGCCGATCCTGGCCATTCACGGCGACTCGGACAAGACCGTTCCCTACGAACACAGCGCCAAGCTCGTCCAGGCGTTGCAGGCAGCCGGCGCCGGCGCGAAGCTGCTCAGTGTGCCGGGCCACGGTCACAGCATGCCGCAAGCCACCCTGGACGCGCAGTACGGGCAGATCTTCGCCTGGCTGAGGGAACGGGGCGTGCTGCGATAATGGAGGGATGACGGTCTACGAAGAGCGCCGGGAAGAGCTGGAGCGGCACGAGTTGATGATGGGGAAGCCGCGCGGGCACCTGGCGGTCTCGCTCGACGTCCTGACCGACGCCCTGGTGCTGGTGGGCCAGCACGGCGTCTACTGCCAGAGCGCCCGTCAGCCGGGCAAGCCGGCCATGGACATCCAGATCATCAGCAAGGCGATCGCCGACGCCAAGGAGCTGATCGCCGGGGTGATGTCGGAGTTGAAGCGGAGCTCTACACAGACCGAAGGCGATTGATCTCACGCAAAGACGCCAAGGCACAAAGATGGTTCACCCTTGCGGCTTTCAAGTAGAATGGTGAAACTCGCATGCCCCTCGCCAGCGGCGCCCAGCTTGGTCCCTACGACATCGTCGCCCCACTCGGCGCCGGCGGGATGGGCGAAGTCTACCGCGCGCGGGACTCGCGACTGGCGCGGGACGTGGCCCTAAAGGTGCTCCCGGAAGCCTTTTCGAAAGATGCCGAGCGGATGGCACGCTTCGATCGCGAGGCCCAGGTGCTGGCCTCGTTCAGTCATCCGAACATCGCCACTCTCCATGGCATCGAGGAATCGGGCGGCGTGCGGGCGCTGGTGATGGAGCTGGTGGAGGGTCCGACGCTCGGCGAGCGCATTGCCCAGGGACCGATTCCGCTGGAGGATGCGCTGCCCATCGCCAAGCAGATCGCCGAAGCGCTCGAAGCGGCGCACGACCGCGGCATCATCCATCGGGATCTGAAGCCGGCGAATATCAAGCTGCGGCCGGACGGCGCGGTGAAGGTGCTCGACTTCGGGCTGGCGAAAGCGCTGGACGACGAGCCGGCAGCGTCCGGCGGATCCAATTCGCCCACGCTGAGCCTGGCGGCGACGCGCATGGGCGTAATCCTGGGCACTGCGGCCTACATGGCGCCGGAGCAGGCCAAAGGCCGGCCCGTGGACCGGCGGGCGGACATCTGGGCTTTCGGCGCGGTCCTGATGGAGATGCTGACCGGACGGCGGATGTACTCGGCGCCGACGGCAGCCGAGACGCTGGCGTTGGTGATGACGACAGACCCAGGTTTCGACGCGCTGCCGGGGAACATTCCCGCGTCGATTCACAAGCTGCTGCGGCGATGCCTGGACAAAGAGCCGAAGCGCCGCCTGCAAGCCATCGGCGAAGCGCGTATCGCTATCGACGAGTACCTGGCCGGCCCGCTGAGTGGACCGGATGTTCTCACTTCGACGCGTGGCTGGCGCAGTGCCTCCCGCTGGGCTGTAGCCGCTCTGGCGATCGCGGCCGCAACCGGCTGGTTTGCCGCACTCAGGCCGCGCGGCCCGGCGCCGGCCCGGCTCCATGTCGAGGTGCTTCCTCCGCCCGGCGTGGCGCTGGCCGCGTTGCGATACAACGTTGCCACGCAAGCCCTCTCTCCCGATGGCCGCTATCTGGTGTTCTGCGGCTCCAGGAACCGGCAGACCACCCTCTGGCTGCACGCCTTCGACACTGGACAAGCCCGCGAACTGGACGGGACGGCGGGCGCGCTGGCGCCCTTTTGGTCTCCGGACTCACACTGGATCGCGTTTGCGATGCACGGCCAGCTTTGGAAGACGCCGATAGAGGGAGGACCGCCCTCTCCCATCTGCCGGATGATTGGCCAGCCCCTGGGAGGCGATTGGAACGCGGAGAACCTGATTGTGTTCGGCGACCGGGGACGCGGGGCGATCCAGTGGGCGCCTGCCGGCGGTGGCGAGCCGAAACCCGCCACCGTGCTCGATGCCGCGCGCGAGGATCTCGCTCACAGCCTTCCCCAGTTCCTTCCAGGTGGCCGGTCGTTCCTCTTTGGCGTGATGAACAAGGCCTATGGGTTCTCCGCGATGCGAGTGGGGCGGCTAGGCGATTCCCCAACCGGAGGCGCTGACCTCGTCCTGCCGCCAAGCTCCGGGCAGGCCATGTATGTCCCCGTGGCCGGGCATTCAGACGGCACCAAGGGCTTTCTCCTGGTCCGGTCCGGCTCACGGATTTACGCCCGCCGGTTCGATCTCTCGTCTCTAAGCGTGGAGGGCGAGCCGGTTCTGATTGGCGGACCCGTCGAACAGATTGCCGGCATCTCCCAGGTGGTCTCGGTCTCGAACGTGAACTCGCTGGCCTACAACCCTGCCGAAATCCTCAACGCCCAACTGAGCTGGTTTTCGAGGGACGGGCGCGAGCTTTCGACCCTGGGACAGCCGGGAACCTATTTTAGTCCCCAGATCTCGCCGGACGGCACTCGAGTGGTAGTGGCGCGTGGTGAAACCTCGGACCCTCAGGCGCAAGACATCTGGATCTTCGACTTGGCGCGCAATGTCCCGACGCGGCTCACCAACACGCCGCACTGGGAAGGGAACCCGCAGTGGTCGCCCGACGGCCGCCGCGTCGCATTCCTCGAAGTGCTCCCCGGCAGCGCCAGCCGGGTTCCCAAGGTGATCGCAGCAGGTGGCGGGCAGGCGGCGACGTTTCCCTTCACGTCGCAGCGGGGAGGAGTTAGCTTGCTCGATTGGTCCAGGGACGGGCGGTTCATTTTCACCGACGCGCGGAACTCCATCCAGGCGAACCCGGCCGGCGGTGGGGATCCGTTTATCGCGGTCCAGGCCACGGCCCGGATTCGCGACGCCCAGCTTTCCCCCGATGGCCGATGGCTGGCCTTCACCTCGACCGACTCCGGGTCCGAAGAAGTCTGCGTCACGCCGTTCAGCGGGCAGCCGGGCAGCGCCACGCCGGAGCGAACCCAGATCTCACCGGCCGGCGGTACGCAGCCCCGCTGGCGCGGCGACTCTCGCGAGCTCTATTTCGTCTCCGGCGACGACAAAATGATGGCGGTCGAAATCCAGGCGTCCGCCCAAGGATTCTCGGCCTCGCCGCCGAAGGCTTTATTCACCCTGCCGCCGATGCTCTACGCCGGCCAGGCTCATCAGTACGCAGTGTCCCCCCGCGGCGACCGGTTCCTGGTCGTGAAACTTACTTCCGCCGCAAGCCGCGTCCCCATTCATGTCCTGATGAACTGGCAGCAAGCCGCGAGCAAGTAACCCGGTTCAGAGCCAAGACCGTTCACGGAGCGTTTTCGTATCGACGGAGTATGAGCTCCTGCCGCCGTTGGCTTTCGTTGGCCAACACGCCCAGCTACTGACTCCGAGCCCGGTCTGCGCCATCCGCCCAAATGACGAAGGTGAAGACCTTGTGTCCTCCGCCGAAGTCGAGCTCGTAGAGTTCGCCCCGGCCGCCATTGGATGACCGCGTCAGCTTGCCCCACTGGCCTGGGCCGCTCAGATCGATGTCGGTCATCGCAGGCGGCTGCCCCTGGCTGGTGGGTGCGCTGCCGACGGTGGTCGTGCTGTCCAGATGCTGGTAGATCAGGGCGAGCTCATCGAAGTCGTGCTGGTTGGGATGCTGGTTGGTTGCTGGATCGTTCGTGTAGTCCATGCACGTTCCGAGGTTGGCGTTGTTGAAGTTCGTATCCTGGTGGTCGAGGCCGAGCGTGTGGCCCACCTCCTGGCACATCACCAGGTTTCTCCAAGCGGGCGTGTTGTACGTCGCCGTGTTGAAGTACGTGTCGTTGACCTTCACGGTGCCCTGGGTGATATGGGAGCCACTGGCCCAGATCTGAGCGACACCCAGCCAACCGGTGTTGCCGTAGGTCGAGTTGCAAACCTGCACCTTCCCGGCGGTGGGCCGGCAGTTCTTCGGATTCGCTTGGCCCGCCACGATGGTGGTGTCGAGCACCGCCGAGATGGACCAGTCGGACGAGGTGGTGGCCAGATACGAATCCCAGGCGGGCGATACGTTATCACCTAACTTCAAGGTGAACGGGTTGGCGGTGCGCGCCCAGTGGTAACCGTTCCACGAATGACCTGCCTGCGCCAGCGGCAGAAACGCCGCGAACAGGAACAGGTTCAAAGCGGCAACCCCAACACGGGCGAAGAGGGCCGATCGTAATGCACTCAACAACATCAGAAAGGGAGTCTGTTTCGACATTCGTTCATTTCCTCCGAAGGTGAATCCGTTGACGCGTTTTCCGGCGCGCCAGTAAATCTTAGCATGACGCATCGCTGACTGGTCCGAAAAAATCGTCTTAGTACACCTAGGATCCTTTATCGGGGCATCGGCTCTCAAGTTGCTAGTGGAGTGTCGGACAACGTGAGACGGTGGCTGCCTTGTTAGAGCAGAGTTACAATGACAACAACTGCTGTAGTAATACTACATATGTGGTGTTTCCCTTACAGCGGTTTGATTCGGATCTGCTTGTATTCGATCCACCGCCCCGCCTGGTGGGCTTGTAGCATGATGCGGCCGGGGTCGAGGTTCTCCAGGTCGTGATAATCGACCACGGTCTCGCCATTGATCCGCACCAGGCAATCCTTGTCCTTAACGCGTAGTTGGAGCAGGTACCACTGCTCGGGCTCGATCCTGGGGTAGATGGCGCGCCGGTAGCCGTAGAGCGACCCGGTGGGGTAGACCGCGCCTTCCACGTCGTGGAGCTGGATCTCGTAATGCGTGCCGCGGTTGCCGGCACCCTCGGCGCGGAACAGGACCCCGCCGTTGGAATAGCGGCTGGCCCGGATGTACAGGTGGAGTTCAAAATCGCGGAACGACTCGCGCGTGGCCAGGTGGCCCAGGCCGTCGGCACGCAGGACCGCGCCGAGGGGCTCCCATTTGGCCTTGCCTTCGGAGACCTCCCAGCGCGCCAAGTCGTCCGGCTTCTCGTAGAGCGCCTGCCAGCGCTCCTTGGGCGGTAGCTCCCGGATGCGCAGGTTGCGGAAGCGGATCGGGTAGGCCAGCGACTCGATGCCCAGGTACCCGCGGCGCAGCCGGTGTCTCAACTCGGGCACGGTCTCGACATCCAGGTCCTGCACGATCTCGCCGTTGATCCAGACCCGCAGGAGGGGCCAGTCCATGAGAATGCGCAGGTCGTTCCACTCGCCCTGATTGCGCACGTTGACCTTGAGCGGCGGAACCAGCGGGAAGATCGCCCCGATGGACTCGGGAAGCATCTTCTTGTCCTGCTTGTGGAACAGGTTGATTTTCATCCCGATCCAGGTGTTGCGCCCGTGCTCCGGGGCGTGAAGGAAGATGCCGGAGTTCATCCAGCCCTTGATGAAGAACTCCGCGCGAAAGTCGAAGTTCTCGTACTGGCGGCCGGATCGCAGCCAGGCGGGGAAATTGGACCCCTCGTGTACCACGATGGCGCCGTCGTTCACGTAGAAGGCGGTCTCGGGACCCTCCCGGATCGACCAACCGTCGAGCGAGCGGCCGTCGAACAGCGGCGTGAAGCCGTCTTCGCCCGGCAGCAGCCCGGGCAGTAGTGCGAGAAAACAGCGGCGATTGAGTTGCATCAGTCGAACCACTCCCCCGGAGGAATCTGGACGCACAGGCCCGGCCGGACCGGCGCCAGATCGCCGTCGAGCTCGATCCAGGCGTCCGCGGAGATCTCGGTCAGGTGGACCGTCGCCGGGAAGTCCGCCACTTCGGAAAAGGCCCGGCGAGCGACGCCACAGGGGCAGGGAACGGCTGCCACCTGATTAAAGTCCACGATCTGGTGTCGGCTCATCTAGAAGCTGAAGCGCAGGCCAAGCTGGACGCGCCGCGCGTCGTAGGCGGCGGTGAAGCCCAGGGGCTGGCTGGGGGTGCGGTCGCGACGCCCTTCCACGCGGAACGGGCCGGGCATGTCGCCCACGGTGTTGTTCACGCTGCCCAGGTTCAGATGGTTGAACAGGTTGAATCCCTCGGCCATGAGCTCCAGGGCGCGCTGTTCGCCCATCGGGATGCGGCGGGACAAGCGCCCGTCGAAGGTCCAGAAGGCGGGCCCGATGCCGGTGTTGCGGCCGGCAAAGCGCGGCCGGTCGGTGGTGGAGTGACGATCCGCGTTGAGGTCGAAGCCGGTCAGCAGGTTGAAAGGCCTTGCGCTGTTGGCCCGGAAGATGGGCGTACAGGTGAAATCGCTGAAGAAGCCCTTTCCTCGCGGGGTCTGAAACACGCCGTAGGCCACCACCTTGTGGCGCTGGTCGAAGGCCGACAGGGACCTTTCGGCCCTCAGGTTGGTCTGGTCGTTGGGCTGGAAGTCGCTGTTAAAATCCAGCACCTCGTCCATGGCCTTGCTGAAGGTGTAGTTGAAATGGAAGGTCGCGCGGCGCGACAGCCGCTTGGTGACCTCGATCATGCCGCCGTTATAGAAGGAGCGGCCGGTGGATTCGTAGACGTTGTCCTGATACAGGAGCGGCTGTTTGAAGAACGCGGCGGACCAGACCCGGACTCCCAGCGTCGGGCTGACCGGCGCGGGCAGCAGATTGTCGTCGCGCGCCCGCGTGATCTTCAACGCGCGCGCCCAGATGTAGCTGACCTGCACGGAGAGACCGGAGGCCAGCTCGCGCTCGATCCCGAAGCTGGCCTGCTGGGAATACGAGTTCACGAAATTCGGGGAGTTCTTGAAGAGCACGGTGAGCGGTGGGCGCGGGCCGGTCTGGCTGATGGCGATGCCGAACTGTGCCAGATCCGAAGCCTGGATCGACCGGGTAGGCGTGGGAACGCCGATGACTCCTTGCGCCCGCAGGGTCTGAAAAATGTTCACCGGGCCATTGCGGGCCGGAGGGGGCAAGGTGGTGATGGGACTGAGGACCTGCGCGATCTGGCGGTACCCGTTGATCTCGTTGAGCGCGTTCACCACGTAGTCGATCTGGTAGTCGGTGGGGGCATAGAACATGCCATAGCCGCCCCGCAGGATGGTTTTCTTGTTGTTGGCCGGGTCCCAGGCGAAGCCGAAGCGGGGCGCGAAATTGTTCCTGTCGGTGGGCAGCGGCTCTTTCCGGGTGTCCACCTCATAGCGCAGTCCGTAGTTCAAGGTAAGGTTCGCGGTGGGCTTCCAGGTGTCCTGGAAAAAGAACGCATACAGGGGATAGGTGGCGGCTACCACCGGATCGCCGAAGCCCTGCTGATAGGATTGCGGAATTCCCAGGCGGAACGCCTGGAGCCCGTTGATGGAGGTCGAGGCCAGGGCCGGGCTGACCAGGGCGCCGGGCAGCTCGCCAAACGTGAAGCGCCCGCTGAAGAAGGTGTGGGACTCGCTGTGGTTGTAGCGCACCAGGATCTGAGTCCCCATTTTCCAGCTATGGCCGCCCCGGTTGATGCTGAGGTTGTCGACGATCTCGGTGCGGCGAGTCACGGTGTTGCTGGGCAGGAAGATGTCGCGGTTGAAGAAGCCGAAGCCGTTGATGTTCAGCTCCGGTCCGAAGTGGTCGTTGGTAGTGACCTGGGGGTTGTAATAATTGTATTGCACGCGCGCTTCGTTGATGACGGTGGGGGAGAAGGTGTGGGTCCAGCCGACCAGGCCGGTCTGCTCGTACCAGTCGTTGACGAAACCGCGCGAGTAGCCCACCAGCCCCTTCAGGTTGGGGTTGGTCTCGTGGGCCTGGGTGAAGGTGTAGCGCAGGTTGAGCTGGTTGCGCTCGCTGGCGCTGTGGTCCAGGCGCAACAGGTGCTTGTAGTCGTTGGTCTCAAACGGGAACACACCGCTGTTCTTGCGGAACAGGTCGATGGTGGATTGCGGCGCGGTGAGGGCGGCGCGCAATTGTCCCGCGGCGGCGGCGGGCAGTTGAGCGAGGATGGCGCTCTGGGCTTGAGTGGGTTGAAAGATGGACAGATCGGTGAGCACCGGAACGCTGGCCGATTCGCGCCGCCGCAATTGTTCGTATCCTCCGAAGAAAAACGTCTTGTCTTTGCGGAGGGGGCCGCCCATGGTCCCGCCGAACTGCTGGCGCGTGGAGGGCGGCTTGACCCGGAGCAGCCGGTCGCCTTCCAGGTTGATGGCGAAGGGATCGCCGGCGTCCATGCCCTGGTGGCGGAAGAAGGCGAACACGGAGCCGTGAACGTCGTTGGTCCCGGACTTGGTGACGATATTGATGACGCCGCCGCGCGCGCCGCCGTGCTCGGCCGAGTAGTTGGTGCGGTTGATCTGGAACTCCTGGACGGTCTCCTGGCTGACGGTGGTGCGGACGCCGCCGCCGGCGTCATTGGCCTCGCCGCCGTCCACCGTGATGGAGTTGCCGCGGCCGTTGCCGCCGTAGAAGGACAGGCCGCTGTCGGGGGTCTGCTTGACGCGGAAGCTGTTGGCGTCGGCCAGGGCCTTGGAATCGGAGATGCCGGGGGCCAGCAGCGCGAAGGTCAGGTAATCGCGGCGATTGATGGGCAGGTTGCGCACCGCGATCTGATCGATGGTGTTGGCCTGCTGGGAGCGCTCGCTCTCGATGATGGGGGTTTCGGCGGTGATCTCGATCACCTGGGTGCTGGCGCCGACGGCGAGCTGGAAGTCGATGGCCACGGTCTGGCCCACGGTCAGCTCGATGCCTTTCTTGGAGTGGGTGACGAAGCCCTGCTTTTCGACGCGGACCTCGTAGGAGCCGGGCGGCAACAGCACGATGCGGTATTCGCCGTCGCCGTCGGTCGCGGCCGAGCGGGTGATGCCGGTGTCGGCGCCGGTGGCGGTGATCTTGGCGTCGGGAACCACGGCGCCGGTTGGGTCTTTGACCACACCGCTCAAGTCGGCGGTGGTCTTGGATTGAGCTAACAGGGATCCCGCGCAGATCAGAGCGCAGAACAGTAGGACTGCGAGACTCTTCATACAGCCTCCATTTGAAAAAAGCTGCCCTTCTGTTCCTCTATACTACTCTTAACGAAATCCGGTAGCAAAGCGATGCGAGTGTTAACCAGCTTCCTTCTCCTGGCGGTCCCTGGCCTGGGCGCCCCGTATCGGGCGGGCGTCGCCCGCGCGGTGATCACGCCGCGGAAACCGATCTACCTGTCCGGCTACGCCAACCGGACTCACCCTTCGGAAGGCCAGGTACACGACCTGTGGGCCAAGGCGCTGGCCCTGGAGGACCGGCGGGGAGGGCGCGTGGTGATCGTCGCGACCGACCTGATCGGCCTGCCCCGCGCCATCGCCGATGCGGTGGCGGTGCGGGTCCTGAAGGATTACAACCTGGAGCGCTCGCGGCTGTTGCTGAATTCCTCCCACACCCACACCGGCCCGATGATCCGGGGAAACCTGGAGAATCTGTTCGAGCTAACGGCCGGGGAGCGGGAGACGATCGAGGAGTACAGCCGCACGCTGATTGACGACCTGGTTGCGCTGGTGGGGAAGGCGCTGGAGGACCTGAAGCCGGCCACGCTCGCGTTCGGCAACGGAACCGGCGGGTTTGCGATCAACCGCCGGGAGAACACGGCCGCGGGCATGCGGATTGGGGTCAACGCCAAGGGGCCGTCCGATCACGATGTGCCGGTGGTGAGGATCACGGCGCCCGGCGGCGCGCTGCGGGCCGTGCTGTTCGGCTACGCCTGCCACAATACGACGCTGGGCGGCGACTTCTACCGGATCGCCGGCGACTACGCCGGCTTCGCGCAGTCCAGGATCGAGGAGGCGCATCCGGGGTCGAGCGCCCTGTTCCTGATGCTGTGCGGGGCGGACCAGAACCCCCACCCGCGCGGCAAGCTGGAGCAGGCCGAGCAGCACGGCGCCTCGCTGGCCGCCGAGGTCGAGCGGGTGCTGGGCGCCAAGCTGGCCCCGGTGAAGGGTCCGGTACGGGCGGCGTTTCGCACCGTCGACTTGCAGTTCGCCCCGCACACGCGCGGCCAGTTCGAAACGCTGACGGGGGGCGCCAATCCCTTCCGGGCGCGCAATGCGCGGATGCAACTGCGGGCCTACGACCAGGGGCGGCCCATCCGCCAGTACAGCTATCCGGTGCAGGCCATCTCGTTCGGCAAGGACCTGACCGTCGTGGCGCTGGGCGGCGAGGTGGTGGTTGACTACGCGCTGCGGGTGAAACGGGAATACGGGGCCAAGGGGATCATCGTGGCGGGCTATTCCAACGACGTGATGTCCTACATCCCGTCGCTGCGCGTGTTGAAGGAAGGGGGCTACGAAGCGGTCGACAGCATGATCTACTACGGCCTGCCGGGGCCGTACAACGAGGAGGTGGAGGAGCGGGTGATGCGCGGCGTGCGGGACGTGATGAAGCGGGTGAAAAGAGACACTACGGCTGGACATCGTCAACGCGCGGCGCCCAAATGAGCGCCGCGCGAGATGCTCTCGATCCGCGTTTGCGGCGATAAGATGTGTGGGCCCTTCTGGTTTCCTCGGGGACAAGTGAAGACTACTGATTACGACGCTCGTACCTCTCTTGCCGAAGCCAGGGCGCGGATCCCGGCGATTGCGGTGATGGCCTGTTTCTGCGGATGCTGCGGAGGGCTGGATACGGAGACGCGAAAGGCTGTCTCACTGTTGCATGGAGTTCCACACACGAGCATGCATTACGCCGACGGAGAGTACTTCAGGCGATTCATGGCCGCACCGGATCAGACCAGGTCAAATCGGAACGCCGCCCATGCACCTTTCTCGGTCCTGATATCCGCGGCCAAGGGGGGACTGTTGGTTGACGTCCTACGGCCGGACCAAATTGAGTTCGTTGTCGGGGTAGTGATGCCAGGGAGCGCGCCAGAACATCTCGGGCCCCATGAGATCTCGATATGTAACGCCGTAAGACCGAAGTCCAGGATCGACCTGCGCGAACTTCGAACCAAGGGCTTCAGTTCCGTAGTGTCCGGAGAGCTCGAACGGAACTGGCTTTTGGGACAAGTTGGCGAGTTGCGCGTTGCGGCTCACTCTGATTTGTTAGTTGTATGCGGCGACGCCGGAATCCTCAGCAGAGCCTTGCATAAAAGGTTGAGCGGTGCGGGAGTGGCGGTAACACCGGAGGAACAGTGGATCCGCGCGTGTCGAAAACGTGGAATACCCGTCTGTGGGATCCGCACTCTCGGGCCGAGTGAGATCGACGGTGAGTTTAGTAGTGTGATTCGACGCCAGCAGCGGTCTGATTCAACCTCCTTCACTCTCACCTACACGCTGCCATGGAATCGGTCGACGTTGGCAATGGTTCTGACTGAGAGTCAACCCGGCGTTCTAGCTCCGGTAGAGATCGTTCGAGGAGG
>JACOSH010000292.1 GCA_016178945.1 Acidobacteriota bacterium | reverse complement strand
TCTTACCTACCTCGATTTGAGCCGAGGCGGTCCCGTGCCGGAAAGCATGCTGCGGGCGATCAGCGAGCTAAAGGACCTGCGCGCGCTCAAGCTCGGCTACTCCAACATTTCGGGCGCCGGCTTGAGGATTCTGAGCAGGCTCGCGAAGGTTGAGAAGCTTGGCCTGGTGGCTTGTGCCCGGGTTGACGACGATGCCGCGGCGGAACTCGCCAAGTGGGACACTCTGAAGTATGTGGATCTGCAGGATACGAAGGTGACCGAAAAGGGTCTCGATGCGTTGCGAAGGGCCAAGCCCAGTCTCGAGATTTTGTTCGCCGCGCCGCCAGCCGGGAAACCGTACTAGACAGACTACGCCAGAATCCCGGTGAGGCGGCGGCTTGCGGTCGGGAACTTCCCAAGTCCGGCGCCCAACACATCGTCGGCAACCGTCAAGTAGAGGTCCCCGATCGTCCCCGCGATCCGGGCGTGCCGTCCAAGCGCCAGCTTGTTCTTGCATCCCGCCACGAGGGCGATCATGCCGCTGTTCTTGTGCGCACCGGCTTCGGCGTGCTCGTGCACAAACACAAGCACCGTCTTGTCGAGCAGCGTGCCCTCGCCTTCCGGAATTGACTTGAGCTTGGCCACCAGATAGGCGAACTCCTCGACGTGCCACCGGCAGATGTCGCTGAGAATGCGCTGACCCGCGGCGCTGCCAGACGAAGGCGACTTTCCGTCCATCTTGTGCGTGTAGTCGTGATGACGGGCCGAGGTGTGGCCGAGCCATGGGAATCGGGATAATCCCTGACACTTCGTAAGCATGTAGCTGGCGACGCGGGTCTGGCGGGTCGCCAGGGCGTAAGCCAGCATGTCGCTCTGGAGACGGGCCACGCGGGGCCAGTCCTTCATGTCGAAGTCCTCCTCCGGCTTCGCCATATCCCGGTGCTCCGGTGGGAGCGAGGTGATCGCGCGCTCCAGGTCCCGGATCGAGGAGAGGTGCTCATCGAGGCGCAGTTCGTCTTCCTTGGGGAGATTCCTGCGCAGTAACGCGGCGTCCTGGCGGACAGCGTCCAGGATGCTCCGCTTCCGGTTGATCCAACCCTCGTCCTGGCCGCCGAACAGGCGGTCGAACAGCCGGTGCGGAATCTCCTCTGGCGGCAGCGGACGGTCCGGGCCGGCCCAGCTCATATTCTTGTGCATCGCGTCGCCGAACGACTCCTGAGAGACTCCGATCTGCATGGACCGGAAACGCGAATTGCCGCCGAGCCGACGGGCCACGTACTGATCGAAAGACGGGCCGCCGGGGCCGCGCCCGGTGTAGTGCGTGCAACTCATCAGCGCGCTCATTGAGGTGTGGTGTCCGTTGACGACGGGGCCGCCTGGACCGGAGTTATCCAGTCCGCTCAGCACGAGCACGTCGTCGCGCAGCCGCGCCAACGGCATGAGACAGGGCGTCATGTCGTATTCCATGCCGGTACGGGATGGAATCCAGTAGCGTTCGGGAATTCCATTTCCGTTGAACCACAGGACGAACCGCTCCTCCACCGGTGCGGATTTCACGGCGCCCGTTCCGGCGGCATACGCCGTGCCGCTGGAGTTGAACATCGCAATCAGCGGCGGCAATCCCACCACGACCGGCGCCTGGGTCAGCGACAGTCCCTTGAGAAAAATCCTGCGCGATAACCTGCTGCGCCTAGTGATTACGTGCGGCATATCTTTCCTTCCCGGCGGAGAATTCCCATCCCTTGATTAAAGATACCAGCATCTCCCGGAAACGGAACTTCGAGCGTCGAAAGTCCTCGATCGCCCGATTGAGCAGCGGCCGGTCGGCGGGCGTGTCCCAACGGCCGGCCATGTAGCGGAACACCTGCTTGACGACACACTCCTGGCACTGCCGAGTGCGCGCCAGCAATTCGCCGAGCTGACGCGGGCTGGTAAACTGCGAGTCCGGAATCCCTGCGATGGAGCCGGTGGTGTCGAGTTCCAACTCAACTTCAACTTCTTTGGGCTTCGCGGCGGAGAACAGCAGCTTGGCTTTCTCCCGCCGCATGCCGATGGCGTCGAACTTCTCAAATCCGAAGCCGATCGGATCGATCAGGCTGTGGCAGCCGGCGCATAATTGGTTGGTCGTATGCGCCGCCAGCCGCTCACGGTTGGTCATCGGCTTTGACTCGGCGACCGGAGGCAGGTTCGTATCCACGCCGGGCGGCGGGCTGGGAACCTGCTGGCACAGAAACTGCTCGCGCACGAACAAACCCCGCCCCGTCGGCGCGGTGTCCTCGGGCTTGCTCGTCAGCGTGAGAAAGAGAGCCTGCCCAAGAACCCCTGCTCGTTCCGCCTCGGGCGGGAACTCCACCCGGTCGAAGTGGCGGGCCGGTGCGGCGACCTTGTAGATTGCCGCCAGGTCGGAATTGATGAAGCTGTATCCGGCGGTGAAGACTTCCATGAAGTTCTTGTCGTTCCAGACCACGTCCGCGACAAATCGACGCGTCTCTTCAGTCATCGCCAGCGCCAGCTCGCGGTTGAAGAAAGGGAATAAACGCGGCTCCCGGGCGGCGCTCAGGGCCCGGTCAAAGCGCAGCCACTGCGAGACGAACTCGTCCAATCCCTGGCGCGCCTTAGGGTCGCCCAGCATTCGGCGGATCACGCGCTCAAGACTCTCGGGGAGGTTCAACTCGCCCCGTGCCGCGCTATCGAGGAGCGCGTCATCGGGCATAGTGTCCCACAGGAAGTAGGACAGCCGGGCGGCCGTCGCATAGGGCTTCCACTTCACGTTGGGGGTCTGGTCCAGCCAGTACAAGAAGTGCGGCGACTGCAGCATCGTCTCAATGACCGCCTGCGCGCCTTTGAGGAGGTCTCTTTCGACTCGGAACAGGGCGTCGTAGCGAGCGACTTCCTCTTTCTCCAGAGGCCGCCGGAAAGCCATGCGCCCGAAGGTCTCGATGAATTTCACGCGGCAATCCGGTCCAGCCGCCTTGCACGGAATCAGGCCGCGTGAATCGCCGCGCCGAAACGCGTTTACCGCCAGCCGCTCGGCCGCCGCCGCGTAGGCTTCCGCTTGAAGCGGTGACACCGCCAGCGCTTGATACTGGTTCTTGAAGCCGTTGACGAAGTCTTCGGGCGGGAACTGGCGGGCTGGGGCAGTCGTTTCCCTCAGCAGATCGCGTACGGTGTTGTTGTATTGGCTGTGGGTGAGGCGCCGAAGCACCACGCTGGGAGCCACCCCGTAGCCCGCGTCCTGTTCTTGTCTGAACTTCAATGCCGCAACCAGATCAGAGCCGGACAGCGCGGCCAAGCGGGCGATCCACGCTTTCAGCGCCGCTTCTTCGGGACTGCCCTTTTTGATCCGCTCGCCGCCGGCATGCGCGACTCGTTTCGTCGGCTTGAGCAACAGAATCGAATTTTCGGGATTCCGCTGGTCGACAAGTTCCACCAGCGACTGTCCAAAAAGCTCCACTGGCGCCTTCGGCGTCTCCTGCTCCGGGAAGCGCAGACGCGTCGGCGAGGCGACTCCTTCCGGGTTATGACAGGAGCGGCAACCGGCTTTCTCCAGCATCGGATAGACCGCGTCGGCGAAGGATAGAGGCTGTGGAGAGAGGCCAAAACAGGCTCCTCCAAGCAGCAGCGAGGACAATCTGGCGACCATTCGTCTTCGGTTGCTCATGTCCCCAAACCGCCTTTGCATGTCTCGTCCGGGTTTTCAAAGCTCGACCTGAAGCAGACCTTACCCTTGCAGGTGGCCAGCGTACGTTCCAGAGTGAAGCGCAGGGACTGCTCCCTGCTCCTGCGCGTCGGGCTACTCACGCCGATCCCTTGTGCGGACCACGTAGACATTCGAGTGCCCCTCGCTCGCCGAGGCAAAGACGACGAAATCGCCGTCCGAGCTGAAGTTGGCGTGCGCATGAATGTCGCCGGGCTTGATCTTGCCCCGCGTGCAGAGCGGCTCGGCCACGGCCGCCTGGTGCTTGAAATGATAGAGCGAGATGTAGGGGAACTCGATGCTACCGTCGCCTAACACCAGTCGGCCGTCTTCGGTGGCGCTCGAATGGCCGCTCGGCGCAGTCATCGTGTATTCGCGCTGATTGGACCCATCCTTGTTGACGCGCCCGAGGAAGTGGCGGCCTTTGTAGCTGCCGTGGTAGCCGACCTCGGCTCCGTGCGACGTCCAGTGCTCGTGGCCGATCGCCACCTCCGGCGTTTCCTCCACGCGGATCTTCCGCAGCCCCGCGCCGTCCGCCTGCACGATCCAAAGCCGCTGCGCCACCACCTGCCACCCGCCCTCATGACAAAACAGGATCGTGTCCGGATCGGTCGGATTGATCAGCACGTGCGAGATCCAGTAGTCCTCTTCGTGCACCTTCTGATGGCCGGACCCGTCGGTGCTGACCCGGACGATCACGGAGTGATGCGTCTGGTCCGGTCCCAGGGCCTTTTCCAGCCTGCGCGTGTAGGCGAAGGCGACATACTTCCCGCTGCCATCAATCGACAGCAGGTCCGGGGTGTACCCTTCAGGAATCGTAAAGATCTTCCGCGTCTCCAACGTCTGGAGCTTCAGCCACCAGATCGCGCCGTTGTCAATGTACGCGACCGTCCCCGGCCCCGGGCAAACGCAGGCGTGGTAGGCGCCGCGCTCGGCGTCGGTCAGTTGCTGGAAGCGGCCGCTCTTGAGCTCCATGTAGTAGAGCTCCGTCTTGCGCGCCCGCGTGGACATGAAGACGAGACCCTGGTTGCCCCTGGTGAAACTCTGCGCTGTGAAGTAGAGGTTCACGCTGTCGTAAGGGGAGCTGGTGAGCTGCCACACCTCCCGGCCGGTCTCTTCGTCCTTATGTTTGCGCATTTCGCTCGGAAACCACCTGCCCTTCCCGGAAGGCTCCGTGGCGGCGGCAAGCGCGCCGGCGCCCAGTACCTTCAGGAAGCCGGCGCGAGATATCAGTGCCATTAGACCAAGCTCCTGTTAGAACGTCAGCTTTGCGCCGAATTGCAGGATGCGTGGCGTGTTGGCTTGGCCGTAAGTCTTGCCCCACTGGACATTGACCGGGTTCCAGCCCATGTTCGGATCGCTCGGAATGAAGCGATTCAGCACATCCAACGCCTCGGCCTTGATCTGGAACTTGACTCGCTCGTTGAAGTCGAACGACTTGAATACCGCCAGATTCTCGTTCTTGGAGGCGAATCCTCTCAGGTCGGGCAAAATGTACGGCGAGGTGCCGATGCGGTAGCCGCTCACCTGGCTCCAGGCGCTAATGTTCGCGTACACAGAGACCCCCGGCTGCCACTTGCCAGACTGCGCCAGTCCACGAGCCGGCCCCGAAACGGCGTCCGGTGTCACAATGCGGTTCGCGCCCACGCCCCCATCCGGGAGCAGGTTGAAGTTGCCGCCGATCGCCAACGGATAGCCGCTGGCGTAAGAGAGCACGCCATTGACCTGCCAGCCGCCAAAGATGTACTGGGAGATGCCCTTTTCCTTCAAGAAGCGCTTTCCCGGCCCGAACGGCAGCTCATAGAGGAACGAGATGCTGACGACGTGGGTGCGATCATCCGACGCCAAAGTCTTGTCAAGCCCCTTGTTATAGCTGTCGCGCGCTGTGATCGAGCCATAGGCCTGCCGCAGAAGCTGGGAGTTGGTGTCGGTCAGCGACTTGGACAACGTGTAGGCGAGAAGGAACGACAGGCCGTCCGAGAACCGCTTCTGTGCCTTGAACTGAGCCGAGTGGTACGTGGACATACCGTCGGCTACATTCGGGGTGAATCGGCCGTACTGCGGAAGCATGGACAGCGCCTGCGCCAGAATGGTGGACCGGAAGGCCGGGTAAGGCGGCCTGAACCCCGCGGCGGCCACCTGCGGGTCGCGGATGTTCAGCGTCAGTAAGGGACCAAGATTCCAGTACCACGGCGGCAGTTGCTTCCCCTGGAAGCGAAGGCTCGGCAGGCGCGTGCCCTTGCTGCCCACGTAGTCGGCCTCCATCAGAATGTTGCCCTTGAGCTGTTTCTGGAAACCGAAGTTCCAACTCTGGATGTAAGCGCTCTTACCCAAGTCCCGCGTAATCGCGCTCAGGCTGTTAGAAGTGTCGACCCCGAAGGAGGAATCCAGGAACGGAGGCATCGGGGAGTTGAGCTTGTACGGCTGGTCCAGATTCCACCGAGTTTCCCAGACATTCGGCGCCGCCTCGGTGATATTGCCCGAATAGCCCGCCGTGGAACCGCGGAACCCGTTTCCCAGCCCGAAGCCCGCGTTGTAGTAGATGCCATAGGCCACCCGGAGCACGGTGTCTTTGGGCAGCCGGTAGGCTAGGCCCAGCCGGGGCCCGAATTCCCTCCAACTCGTATCCATGAAGGATTTCTGCCCGGTCTCCTTGTACCAGTCCTTCCCGAAGATCAATGTGCCGGGCAGATTGCCGGCCGCGGGGTTGGGCCTGGTCATGTCGATGGTGGACATAGCCAGGTTCACGTCATAGAACGGCTGGGGAATTTCCCAACGTAAGCCCAGGTTCAGGGTCAACCTGGGCGTGAGCCTCCAGTTGTCCTGGAAGTAGGTCATGTACTGGCCCCAGCGCGGGCCGTTGGTGATGTCGTTCACGAAGAAGTTCGCTTGGTACACTTCGCCCAGCAGGAAACTGGCCCAACCGATGCCCGTCGAGCCTTGCAGGGCGGAGCTTGGGAACGCCGTGGCGCCGTTCGAGACCACCGCGCCCGGGCCGTTGCCGGGGTTGACTGAATTGTTCTGTAATCGGCGAATCTCTATGCCCATCTTGATGTTGTGCTTGCCCTTTTGCCAGGAGAAAGAATCGACAACGCTGTAGGTGTTGTCGAAGGTGGAGAACCCACCGCCGCCGCCGAAGCCGCCGATACCTGACACGCTAAAGCTCGGGAAGCCCCATAGGGCCCAGACTTTGTCGCCGGTGAGGCCGAGCTTCGAGTACCAGTCGAAGCCGTTGGTTTCGCCCGCGGTCTGCACGATGTAGCGGTTGAAGCCGAGGGCCAGATGGTTCACCATCGTGGGCGTAACCACCCAGTCGTGCGTGGCCCGGGAGACCCAGCTATCCAGGAAGGTGACTCGCTTGCCGCTGAGGGGATTAGGCAGCACCGCTGTCGGCGTCTGTGGCCAGATGGTTGCCGCGATACTTGCTGTGATCTTGTGGTTAGCGCCGATGTTGTGGTCGATCTTGCCGGTGTAATTGTCCTGCTGGTTCTTGCCCTTGTCAAACGTGTTGAAGTTATTGAAGTACCCGTCCCGGGTGGGGGCGGGAAAATACGCCTGTACGGCTTGGGCCACCTTGCTGAAGCGCGCTTTGGGGATGATGCTGCCTGCAAACACATCGCGGGTGAGGTTGCCGCTGGCGTCCCTCCGCGTGGTGGCAGGATCGTAGATCGGAATCGGCGCGCCTCTGGTGTCTACCTGCTCGGTGAAATTGCCGTCACGGAACTTGAGGCTCGGCACAGTGGCCAGGAAGTTGCCGCCCGCGGTGGCGAAGCGGTACGCGCTTAGGTTGAAGAAGAAGAATGTCTTGTTCTTGCCGTTGTAGATCTTCGGAATGATCACCGGGCCGCCGATGTTGCCGCCCAGGTCGTGCTGCTTGGCGATAGGAACCGAGGGGGCGTAGAAGCCGCGCGCGTCGAAGGCGTCGTTGCGGATGTATTCGTACGCCATGCCATGGAGCTGATTCGTCCCGCTCTTGAGTGTGTAGCTCTCGACGCCGCCGCCGGTGCGTCCGAATTCCGCCGAGAAGCTGTTGGTGATGATCGAGAACTCCTGAATGGTGTCGACCGGGACCTGGAATCCACGACCATCCCCCTGGACCTCGGCGGTCGTCACCGAGACGCCGTCAAGTTGGAAATCCCGGCTGTTGGCCTGGCCGCCGCTGATGTGCGTGCCACCCTTGGCGGAGTTCACGCCGGGCAGCAAAGCGACTAAGCCCAGCGCCGAGCGGAACCCGCCTCCGAAAAAGATCGGCAGGTCCTGATACTCGCGTGGCGCCACGCTGGTCGAAATGGCCGCGCTGGTCGGAGTCAGGAGCGGGACCTCCCCGGTCACCGTGACGCTGTCCTGGACTGAGCCCAGCTCGAGGCGGAAATCCAGCGTCAGCGTTTGCAGCACGCCCACGCGGACGTCGCTCCAGATCGCCTTCTTAAAACCCGACGTCTCCACTTCGACCTGGTACACCGCAGCCGGCAGTTGGGGCGCGGTATAAACTCCGGCTGCCGAAGTGGAAACCACAGTCTGCACTCCGGTCGCCTCATGGGTTACCGTTACCTTTGCCGCGGCGACCGCTGCACCGGTCGGATCCGTCACGGTGCCCGAAATGGCGCCTCGATCCGTCTGGGCCAGGCAAACGGATGCAACAAGGACCACAGAACTCACTACCAGCAAGCGATACCAAAGGTTCCTCATACAAATCCCCTCTCGCGAAAGTCTCAGCCAGCCCCCAGGGTGACCTATGATCTATCATAGGTCTATCATAGCCCGTCCCGGAATGCAAGGTTACCATTGGAACCGGTGATAGATCATCGTTCACTCGACATTGTAGGATAATGTCCTTGAATGGCTGAGACGAAAACCAATTCCAAGATGCCCGCCGCACCTGCAATCTTCACGGAGATTGAAGTGCTCTCCCTGCGCGACAAGGTCATCTCCGCACTGAAGGAAGCGTTCTTCTCCCGCACTCTCAAGCCGGGCGACCCCATCGTTGAGCGCGAACTCGCACGCCAGATGCGGATTGGCACTCCCGCCGTTCGCGAGGCCTTGATTACCCTCCAGGAACAAGGCTTCGTTCGCCGCGTAGCCAACACCGCAACCTATGTGCAGACGTACAGCGCCGACGAAGTTAGCCAGCTCTACATGGTTCGCATCGAAACAGAAACCCTGGCCCTCCAGTGGGCAAAACCAAGGGCTACCGAGAGCGACCTCCAGGACCTCATGGATATCACCGCCCAAATGGTCAAGGCCGGCGAGCGTAAACGGGCTATCGATTTCTATGAGCACGACCTCCGCTTTCACCGCCGCTGCTGGGAGATCGCCGCCAACAAATTTCTTGCCCGCTGCCTGGAGCTGATCGTTCCCCCGCTGTTCGCTTTCGTGTTGAACGCCAGCGAAGAAACCGTGACTGAAGACAACGCGCGCGCGCACTATCATATTGTGGATGCGCTCCGGAACCTGGACGAGCCGGAATTCTCCCGAGTTATCCGCGGTACGCTCGGCGGGTTCACGCGCTGGGGCGTCGCCGCCTTCGGCAACAGTGGACGGCCGGAAGCGTGAACCACCCGGGCCTCCTGCTCCGATGCTCCCTTCCCGCCCTCCTGATAGGGATCCCCGCGGCATCGACGAAGTGAATCCGAAGGTCGAGCGAGCCGAGCCGGCCTCGGCCCCTTGACGCAGCCCCTTTCGCCTGTGTAATCTGAATATTGGATATTCACATTGCACGACGATGATCCGCCGCACGTTGGCCAGAAAACTCCGCCAGGCCGCCCGCCAGTTCCCGGTGGTGACGGTCACGGGTCCCCGCCAGTCGGGCAAGACCACCCTGGTCCGATCGGAATTTGGGAATTACGCTTACCTCTCTCTGGAGCTTCCCGATCAGCGCGCCTTCGCCCTGGAAGACCCGCGGGGATTCCTCGCGCAGTTTGACGGGCCCGCGATTCTGGACGACGTGCAGCGGGCGCCGGAGTTGTTCTCTTATATTCAGACGATCGTCGACCAGCGGGATCGGGCCGGCCAGTTCGTGCTCACCGGCTCCCAGAACTTTCTCCTGCTGCAGAGCGTGTCCCAGTCCCTGGCCGGGCGCTGCGCTGTCCTTCACTTGTTGCCCTTTTCCCTGGCCGAGCTGGCGGGCCGGCCGCCGGTATTGTTGGACCGCTTGGGCGAGGAAGGAAAGGTGCGGGCCCGTCCTCCCCGGCAGGATCTGTTCGAGCTGCTCTTCTCGGGACTGTATCCCCGTATCCATGACAAGCGGCTCCCCGCGCGCGATTGGCTGGCCGGCTACTGCCAGACCTATCTCGAGCGCGACGTCCGGAACGTGTTGCAGGTGGGAGACCTGGAGGCCTTCAACCGCTTCGTCCGGCTGTGCGCGGGACGCACCGGCCAACTCCTGGACCTGTCGGG
>JACOSH010000291.1 GCA_016178945.1 Acidobacteriota bacterium | reverse complement strand
GGCGACCGCGATGGCGGTGAACCCGGGGTTCTTGCTCAACATCCTAAGCGCGTATCGCAGATCGGACCACATAGAGACACCTCAGTCCCAAGACACCGCTCCCTCACGGTCGCGGCTCGGTACCATTCGTGCCGCAACAGCATTCGTGCTGAAGCACTCACGGAGCCGCGACCGTGAGGGAGCGGTTGCCGATATTTTTCACAGCCTTCTCAGGAAGCGGAACGCCTTCCGCTACGCCGCGCCGGCGGTTTCCTCGACGATTCGCCCGTCGAACAGGTGCACCGAGCGGTCGGCGTGGCGGGCGTAGCGCGGGTCGTGCGTCACCATGCAGATGGTGGCGCCGCCCCGGTGCAGCTCGCGGAGCAATTCCATCACGGCCTCGCCGTTGTTGGAGTCGAGGTTCCCCGTCGGCTCGTCGGCGAGCAGGATGAGAGGATCGCCTCCCAGGGCGCGCGCCACCGCCACGCGCTGCTGCTGGCCGCCCGAGAGCTGCGACGGATAGTGCTTCATGCGGTGCGACATCCCCACCTTTTCCAGCGCCTCCTGCACGCGCTTCTTGCGCTCCGACGAGGGCATGCCGCGGTAGGTGAGGGGCAGCTCGACGTTCTCATACACGGTGAGGTCGCCGATCAGGTTGAAGGCCTGGAAGATGAAGCCGATCTCCCGGTTGCGGATGCGCGACCGCTCGGACATCTTCAGCGCCTGTACCGGCTTCTCATTCAGGCGGTAGACGCCGCCGGTGGGCGAATCCAGCAGTCCCAGGATCGACAGCAGCGTCGATTTCCCGCAGCCCGACGGCCCGGAGATGGCGACGTACTCGCCTTTCTTCACCTCCAGATGAATCCCCGCCAGCGCGTGGGTCTCGACTTCGTCGGTGACGAAGACCTTGGTCACCCCATCCAGATGGATCAGAGTCGGTGGTTCCGGCATCATGCGAACATCTCTCCTCTTACTTGAAACTAATCCGTTCGTGGTTGTCGTAGGCCGACATATCGGACAGGATCACCATGTCGCCGACCTTCAGCCCCTCCACTATCTCGATGGTGGAGACCGAGCTGCGCCCCAGTTTCACGGGCACGCGCGTCGCGCCCTTCTTGTCGGCATCCACCTTGAACAACGTGACCGTGCTCTTCTCCTGGCCGAATACGGGGCGGCCGACATTCAGGACGTTGTTCAGTCTCTCCAGCTCGATGGTGCCCTCGACGTTCAGATCGGGGCGCGCGCCTTTGGGCAGGGCCTCCAGCAGCACCGCGTCCACCGTCACTGTGCCGCCCTGCGCGGCCGGGTCGATGCGCGACACCTTGCCGGCGATGATCCCGTTGCGGGTGTCCACCTGGACGGGCTGGCCGATGAGAACGTCCTTGGCCTGCGTCTCGGGGATCTTCAGCTCCGCCTTCAGCCGCCAGGGCTGCACGACCTTGGCCAGCGGGGTGCCCGCGGCCACCTTCTGGCCGACCTGAACTGTCACCTCCTGCAACACACCCTCGGTGCCGGCGCGAACCTTCAGCGCCTCCACCTGGCTCACCTTCAGTTGATAGAGCGCCCGGAGCTGCTCGACCCGCGTCCGCTGCGCGGCCAACTGCGCTTCGATTGATTCGCTGAACTTCTCCAGCCGCCTCTTGTCGATGTTATGGCGGTTCATCAGGTTGTCGGCGATATTGCGGGAGATCTTGGCCTTGATTTCCACCGCCAGCCCTTCTTTGTAGAGCGCCTCGTCGCGATCGGCTTCCAGCTTGGCCTGCTGGTATTGGGCGAAAACCGTGGCCAGCGCCGCTTCCTGATTCAGGTGGTCGCTCTCCAGCCGCACCTTGAGGTCGGTATAGTTGGCTTCGGCCGCTTTCAACTGCCATTCGGCGTCGATGGTGTTGGTCTGCAGCTCCGGGCTGCTCAATTCCAGCAGAACCGTGTCCGGCCGGACCTGCGCGCCGGGCAGCAGGAGCCGGCGGTCCACGCGGCCTTCGGTGTTGGCGGGAATGGACAGGATCTCTTCCGGAACCAGCGTCCCCAGACCGCGCACCTGCCGCAGCATCTCGCCGCGCTTGACCGTGTCCGGCCAAAGGGTGCCGAATTCCACCCCGATGGCCGCCGGCTTGAGGCGCTGGAGGCCCAGGTGGATTGCCGGGATGGTAACCAGGACGACCGCGGTGATCACCAGGCGGCGGATCATCCGGTTGCGCGCGGCGTTCTTACGGGGGACATCCATGTTCTTATCATGACGCACAAAGGCACGTTTTGTTCCACCAAGTTATACGCTTGATGGCAAAGGTGGTTAGGAATCTCCGGCGGGGCAGGAGTGTCCGGTTGTGGGACGGGCTTGTTCGGAGAGGGGATTCAGCGTCTTTTCGCCCGGGCGTCGATCTCTTCCAGCTTGAACCGGACGCTGACTTCGTCACGTAGCGCCAGTACCCGCAACCTACCGGAAATTCTCAACCATATACAGGTCGCCGTACCGGGCCTCGTCGGCCGCGAACCATAGCCAGCGGCCGTCCGGAGAAACGCTCAGGCCATCTCCGAACCTCTTGTCGATCCGGCAGATCGATTCTGATTCCCCAGTCCCGAATCTGTACAGCCGCAGCTCGAACCATTGCTCCGGGCCGGCCGAAGAAGCGTAGTAGATGCCCTCCGGGCGAACCGCGTAGTTGTGGGACGTTCCCAAAAAGCGGAACGCTCCCACCTGGCTCTCCGGCCCGCCTTGGAGCGGGACCTTCCAAACACCGGCCACAGCCCGGTCGCGCACGAAGAAGACTGTCGTGCCGTCCGACGATTCCACCGCGCTGTAACCACCGCCCTTGGTAACCTGAACCGCAGCCGCATCAGTCCCGTCCGCCGGCGCCTTCCAGATCTGAAACGATCCGGAGCGGTTGGATGTGAAATAGATCCACTTGCCGTCGCGAGACCAGCTCGGGTAGGCATCCCTGGACTGATGTCGAGTCAACCGCCGCACCGCGCCGCCTCCTGCAGGAACAGTGCAAATGTCGTCGTTGCCCTCGTTCTGGCACTCGAAGACGATCTGGTTTCCGTCCGGCGACCAGCGCGCGGGCGCCGACCATTCTCCTCGGATCCTGGCAATATCGATCGGATTGGCGCCATCGGAGCCGACGACCCAGACTTGTCGCCCTCCCCGGCGATTGGACAGGAACGCCACTCTTTTCCCATCCGGCGAGATCTCGGGATTGGAGTCCGAGGCGCTCGACGACACGACTCGCTCGAGGTGTGTGCCGCCCGGCAGGTGAAACCGCCAAATATCGGAATCCCTACCGCGGTCCGAGTACGCCAGCCGGTCCCCACGTGCGGAGATCGTCCATCCCATGCCAATGGGCCCCAGAGACTCGACCTGTGATGCGGGGCGGGACGAATCCTGCGGAACCCGCCACAACTCCCTCGCACCTCCCTCGCCGGAGATGTAAAGCATTTCCCGGCCGTCGCCGGTCCACATCGGGTTTGTCGCGCCGTTCGGCTCTCTGGTGAGTTGCCTGGGTTCCCCTTCCGGCCGGTAACCCGGACCAAGCGGCAGAACGAACACACTAGGGGTTCGTCCCGTGGATGCACGCAGGAAGGCAAGTCTCCGTCCATCTGGAGTGATGGCCGGGCAGCAGTCGCCGATCGTGCCCGCGACGGGCCGGGTGAGGGGCCGGATCTCCAGGGTGTCGACCGAGGCGAGCGCCAACGCCGCGGGAACGTTCGGATTCGGGGTATGCACGGTCACGATCCACTTGCCGTCAGGAGTCCAGCAAAGGCCCGGTACATTGACACCGGGCTGAAGGGGAATGCGGAACTGCATGATTCTGCGTTCCGAGCCGCCGAGTGCCGGCACGGTCAGGACATCTACGTCCGGTGTCCCCCGCACCCACCGCCAAAAGGCAATCGTGCGGCCGTCCGGGGACCATGCCGGCCAACCGTCCAGACCCGGATGAGTGGTCAAGCGCAGTGGCGCGCCGCCGTCCAGGAACCGTACATAAATATCGTAGTTGTCCTGCTTCTCGCCATTCCAGGAAAACCCTACCTGTCTGCCGTCCGGAGAAAAGGCGGGCTGTCGCGCCTGCCCGGGATAACTGGTCAGGCGCACCACACGGAGCGGAGGAGCGGCAGGTTTCGGCCGGGCAAAGCGCCAGACCAGGGCGCCACCGGCCGCCAGGATAAGAACCAGGCCAGCCACCCAAAGCACCCGCGAGCGACTCCGGACGGCGCTCACCGCCAGGACCGGCGGCGCTTCCTTCTCCACCGGAGGCGGAGGGCTTTGGCGCAACCAGGCGTCCAGCTCGGACCTATAGGCGTACACCGGACTACCCTTCAACCGTCCTTGCGCCTTTCGGTAGACAGGAAGCCCGGCGGTCTCCTCCCAGCGCTGGACGGTTCGGATATCCCGGTTCAGGTAGCGCGCAATCTCCTTCCAGGAATCTAGGCGCTCGGCAGGGAACGGCACCGTCTTCGGACCCTGCGGCGTTTGGGGATGGGGTGTGTCCATGGCGAACCCGCAAACCAGGATGTGCCTATCTGATTGTAGGCGAGAGGTGGGACCGCTTCAAACCCTCGCTGCCGCAAACGACGCCGCGCGGTAAGAAACGTCTTCGAATCCCACGCCGTTTCTTGCCGCTTCACCGGCGCGGGCCGCCGGTTCATTCTTTCAAAGGGACGAGATTCCCCGGAAAAGGAGTCAACACTTATGAAGCGTCTTGTTTCACTCACGATGTTTGCCGCTTATGTTCTGTTGGTCTTGCCGCGGGCCCAAGCGCAGGACTGTAGCGACTGGAGCAATTTCGATATCCGCGGCACGTACGCGATGTCCGGAAGCGGTTGGATCGACCTCTCGAAACTGGTCCCGGCTTTGCCCGCCGGAACCATCCCCATGGCCTGGGTGGGCGCGGTCAGCTACAACGGCAGAGGCGGCGGGGCCGGTTGGGTCGCCCTCAATGCGGGCGGCGTCCAGATGGCAATTGAGTTGGTGAATTTAGCCTATCAGGTCAAGGCTGACTGCAGCGTGGCTGTCAGTTATTCCATGAAGCTAAAGGAACTGGGTATCACCCTGGGACCGGTCTCGCGGATTCTGGTGGTCGCGGGCCGCGGCCAAGCGCTGGAACTCAACGGGATTCAGGCCGGCGCCGGCCCCGGAACGCCGGTCGATCTCATGGTTGCGCGCCGCATCTCCATTCAGTCAAGGGATTAGGACAGGGCGAACCCGTAAGGGGCAGTTTGACAACGTGGGCGGCAGTTCACCGTGGCCGGGGAGGCGAACCGGCCGTGGCACCGCCCGGGGAGGTGAGGGAGTCATGCGGAAAGCGAGCATTTTAGGAGCGGCGGTGATGTGCGTGGGCCTCTGCTCCGGCGCGAAAGCGGCCTTGAGCGTCACCGCAATCGCCGCCGGCGGCCAGCACAATCTGTTTCTCGCTGCGGACGGCACGGTCTGGGCGTCCGGATCCAATGATAGGGGCCAATTGGGCGATGGAACAACTACTAACCGGTCGGCACCCGTTCCGGTTGCCAGCCTTAGCGGGGTCGTAGCATTCGCTGCGGGTTACGCGCACAGTCTGGCGGTGAAGGGTGACGGGACCGTTTGGGCGTGGGGACAGAACTGGCAAGGGGAGTTGGGCGATGGAACACGCACGAACCGCTCCACGCCGGTGCGGGTGAGCGGCCTCAGTGGAGTCGTGGCGGTCGCCGGCGGCGCCGACCACAGTCTGGCGTTGAAGGGCGATGGGACCGTGTGGGCATGGGGTCATGACTGGTCGGGCCAATCAGGCGATGGGACGGCCACTTCCCAGGCGGCCCCGGTTCCGGTGAGAGGGCTCACCGGTGCCATGGCGATCGCCGCGGGGCACTGGCACAGTCTGGCAGTGAAGATCGATGGCACGGTATGGTCATGGGGTAACAACTCGTACGGCCAATTGGGTGACGGAACCATCGCGCCAATGACGGCAGTCCCGACGCCGTCGGTGCCGGTCCAGGTGAGCGCCCTGAGCGGAGTCCAGGCGGTCGCCGCAGGCGCATTCCACAGTCTCGCGTTGAAACGCGACGGAACACTGTGGGCATGGGGACAGAACGGAGCGGGCCAGGTGGGCGACGGGACAAGAGACAACGTCCGGCCAACGCCATTGCAGGTGAGCGGGCTAACCGGGGTCGCGGCGATTGCGGCAAACCAAGACGGCAACTGGGCGGTGAGAAGCGACGGGACGGTCTGGGCATGGCCAGCATCCGGCCAATTGACACCGGGTCAGTGGACAGGGCTCTCCGGGGTCATCGCGGTCGCGGGCGGTCTTGCGCTCAAGGGCGACGGGACGGTGTGGGCGTGGGGCGGGGCCGCAGGCAATGGCGCGCCTGCGTTCCGGGTAGCGCCGGGCCAGATCGGCGAACTCACCGGCGTGGCGGCGGTAGCCAGCGGGCTGGCGCTGAAGAACGATGGTACCGTCTGGCAATGGGGCAAGCGGTCAACACCGGTCCCCGTCAGAGGGCTTGCTGGGGTAGTGGCGATCGCGGCGGGCTTGGGTTACAGCCTGGCACTCGAGGGCGACGGTTCCGTCTGGGAGTGGAGTGGTCAGGCGCCGCCGTACCAGATCAGGGACCTCACCGGAGTGAGGGCGATCGCGGCGGGCGAGACCCGCGGCCTGGCGGTGAAGAGCGACGGAACCGTCTGGCAGTGGAGCGGCCGGTCAGCGCCAACGCAGGTGGGCGGACTCAGCGGGGTCGCTGCCGTGTCGGTAGCGTTCGAATGGTGGTGGGACGACCTTGTTGATGCGCGCACGCTGGCGCTCAAGAGCGACGGGACGGTCTGGGTTTGGGCGGAGGGCACGTGGGTCCAGTCATCAACACCGGTCCAGGTGAGCGGCCTTGAAAGCATAGTGGCGATTGCCGGTGGTGAGACCAGTCTGGCGCTCAGAGCGGACGGGACAGTCTGGGAATGGAAGGAGTCGGCGGTGATCCGGCCGGCGCCCGTCCAGGTGGGCGGGCTCAGCGGCGTGGTGGCGGTGGCGGTCGGCGCCTGGGGTTATCCTAGCGAGCCTTACGGGCTGGCATTAAAGGCTGACGGGAGTGTCTGGGCGTGGGGAATCAACGCCCGCGGCCAGTTGGGCGACGGAACGACCACGAGCCGCACATCGCCGGTTCAGGTGGGCGGGCTCCGGGAAGTCGCGGCGGTGGCAGCAGTTTGGTCACAGAGTCTGGCGGTCAATTCACAGAGTCTGGCGGTCAAGCGCGATGGTACGGTGTGGGCGTGGGGACTTGGCGACTTCGGCCAGTTAGCGAAGCCGGTACAGGTGATGCAACCAGGTTCGGCCGACAGCGCGATCGCGATGAGCCATGCTGCCGACTTCACGGTCGGCGATCTGGGCATTTACACCTTGACAGTCTCTAACGTCGGGTGGACGGCGACGGCCGGACCGGTCACCGTGACCGACACGCTGCCGCCAGGGTTGACATACCTATTCGGCATCGGAGACGGCTGGAGTTGCTCCGCGGCCAACGAGATCGTTACTTGTACGAATCCGGATCCAATCGACCCAGGCGCCGCGAGCACCATCACGCTGACGGTCCGCGTGGAGCCCCCGGCATGGCCCGGGGTGACGAATTTGGCGACCGTGACTAACATGAGCGACCGGAACGACGCGAACAATACCGTTGGCGATTCGGCGGTGGTAGTGCGACGGCAGAACTGAAAGTTGAAAGGAAAGAGCAATGAAATGAAATACCGAATTCCCGTTCTGATGTGTCTCGTGTCCTCGGCAGCGATCTCGCAGCCTGCGCGCACGGGTGCCGTTCCGAATCCGAAGGTCACTGGCCCGATACCGGCGACCGTACAGCCTGGGGACCCGTCCCACGATTATCCTTTCCTAACGCCGATCCTCGATCTCCCGAGCCATGGCTATGTCGAGGAGGAGTTCTTCCTGGAAGGGACAGCCAATCGGTACAACACTCCACCCTTGG
Source organism: Acidobacteriota bacterium (assembly GCA_016178945.1). GTDB lineage: Bacteria > Acidobacteriota > Terriglobia > Bryobacterales > Bryobacteraceae > JACOSH01. Next base: position 5,930 of record JACOSH010000291.1, on the reverse strand, counting down.
CCACCGGATCGATCCTCGATTCGGGCCATCCCTACCGGACGCGCATGGTCGTACACAGACCCATGTCGGAGGATCAGTTCAACGGGAGCGTCGTGATGGAGCTACAAACTATTGGCCCCGATTACGAGCACGATGCCTTCTGGCAGCAATCGCACGATCACCTGATGCGGCGCGGTTATGCGTGGGTCGGTGTCTCTGGGTTACGGATAGGTGTTCATAAGTCGGTTACCGGGCTCAAGGCGTGGAGCCCCACGCGCTACGGAAGCTTAGATATCACCGATAACGGCACGGTGATGGATGACGGGCTTTCCTACGACATCGTGTCCCAGGCTGCGCAAGCCATCAGAAGCCCACAGGGAGTCGATCCCATGGGCGGTCTCCGGGTGGAACGGGTTCTCGCGGCCGGCGGCGTGGCCGCGGCCAATCGCCTGGCCCTGTATCACAATTCAATTCATCCGCTCGCTGGCCTTATCGATGCGTTTCTGCTCGCCGCGGGCGGGGGGCAACTCCGGACCGACCTCGATGTGAAGGTAGTCAAATTCCTCACCGAAACGGATGTCTCGCAAGGCGCACTGCGCGAACCGGACTCGGATCATTTCCGCCGGTACGAATTAACGGGGACGGGCCGTATCGATTACTATTTTTCACGCCAGCTTTTGTCATTGTTCAACCGCGACAACGTCCCTCCACAGGTAAGAGACGACTGCCAATACCCGTCCTCGCGCATTCCGGCGCGGTTCGGCGTGGACGCAGCACTAGATCACGCCGTTCGCTGGGTGAGGGACAACGTCCAGCCGCCCACCGGATCCGAGATCCAGTTGCTGGCACTCGGGCCACCCGTGGTGATTGCGCGCGATAGTTCCGGCATCGCACTTGGGGGCATCCGCCTGCCGCAGGTTGCTGTTCCGACTGCGGTCAACACCGGGGTGAACACCGGGCCGGGGTTCTGCCCGGCGGGCGGCTCCTTTCAGCCCTTCGACAACGTCACGCTCCGCTTACTCTATCCGGACCAAATGACGTACGTTATCCAGGTGATTCAGGCGACGCTGGACAGCGTGAAGGCTGGCTTTCTCGTCCCGGAGGACGCCGCTGAAACGATCACAGAATCCGTCTACTCCAGTATCGGCCGCCAGTAGCTCACGTCAAGGTATGCATTCGGTTGCAAAGCGCTGCGACAGGGTATATGTTTAGCTTGCGGTGCACTGGACAATTAGAGTCTGTTTGGTCGCATCGGCGCTCCTTCTGCCGTTCTGCCCCGTAGCTGCGCCTCAGCTCGCCACTGCGCGTCTTGAGGGTGTGGTTCGCGATCCCTCGGGCGCCACCGTTCCAAGAGCTAAGATCTCGGTTGTCAATGCTCGAACTCAAGTACGGATGGAGTGTACAGCTAACGCCGAGGGCTTGTTCGCCTTTCCTGCGTTGCAGCCAAGCATCTACACGCTCACCGTCGAGGTGGCGGGGTTCCGCAAGGCGGTGGTGTCCGGCCTCGAACTGAACGTCTCCGACTCAGTAAATCAGGTCGTAACACTGGAGGTCGGCGCGGTCACCGAAAGCGTGAACGTGGTGGCCAACGAGGTCCGGGTGCAGACCGCCGATGCCCAGATCGCGCGCGCCACCACGCTGCGCGACATCGATGTGCTTCCACAACTCGGGCGCTCGCCGATGAGTCTGACCATCTTTAACCCGGGGGTACTGTACAATCCTGGCAGCACCGTATTATCCGGCAGCATAAACGGCGCGCGCAAGGGATCGAGCAACTCCACCCTCGACGGCATCGATATCAACGACAGTCAGGTCCCGTTCCTCGGCATTTCGAACACTCCGATGAACACGGATTCGGTCGAGGAATTCCGGATGGTGACCAGCGGCGGCAAAGCCGAGTACGGCCGCAGCGCGGGCGGCCAGATCGAGCTGATCACCCGGTCGGGCACCAATACGTGGCACGGTAACGCCTTCGAGTACCTGCGTAACACGGTTCTCAACGCCAATACGTTCTTCAGCAACGTCTCGGGCCTCCCGCGCCCCGTGTTCATCCAGAACAGGTTCGGGGGCTCGTTGGGCGGGCCGGTCCGCCGCAACCGTACCTTCATATTCGGCAACTTCCAGGGCGCGCGCACCGCGCGGCAGATCGTACGCAACCGGCTCGTCCTGACGCCGGAAGCCAAGGCGGGATTGTTCCGCTGGAGGCCCCCCGGCAGCGTTGAAATCCGGGCCTTCGATATCGCCGGCAACGACCCGCGCGGCAAGGGTATCGACCCGAGCGTGGCCGCAATTCTCAAACTGCTGCCCAACTTCAACAACTACGAGATCGGCGACACGCTGAACACGGCCGGATTCCGCTTCAACAATCCGGCCATTGCTTCCACTGACGACGGCTCGGACGACCAATTCACCATTAAGGCCGACCACAACCTCTGGAACGGGCACCGCGTCTTCTTCCGCTGGGCCTGGTCCCACCCCTTGGGCATCGACAGCATCACTGGCGCCGATGCCAGCTTTCCTGGGCAGCCCCAAGGGACCCAGGGCGGCCGGCGCTGGGCTTACTCAATCGGCTCCGACTGGGCAATCACCGCCCGCTTGGTGAACGAATTGCGCGTAGGCCAAAAGTTCTACTCCTGGGACTGGATCAAGGCCGCTCGCCTGCCCGGTTCTATGCTGGTTGCTAACTCGTGGTACAACCCGCTCAATCCCGCCTTCGGCCAGAGATGGGAACCCACGGTACGCCACATCGCGGACAACTTCACCGTCGTCCACGGCAGGCACACCTTCAAAGGGGGCCTGGATTTGCGCTTCACGCGGCAGTGGACCTCGAGCGACGCCGGCATCTGGCCCAACGTCACCTTCGCGACGAGTTTTGGGAATGCCCCGCCGGCTACCATCGGCCCTTCCGGCGCCGCCGTCATCTCCACCACCGACCGCCAGCGCTTCGAGAACCTCTACAACGACCTGCTGGGCCGCATGAACCTGGTAACAGAATCTTTCTACAGCGACCTGGAGAAGTTTCAGCCGGCCGGCACTCCCCGCGTGCGCGACCATAGGTTTCATGAATACGGCTACTTCTTCCAGGACGACTGGAAGCTCCGTCCGCGCCTGGTCCTGAACCTCGGCCTGCGCTACGAGTTCTCCGGCGTGCCGTTTGAAGCCAACCGCGTTCAGGGCACAGTGGACAAAGCCGCCCTGATCAGCCAGACCGCCCGGATCGCGGATTTCACCATCCAGCGCGGAGGCCGCTCGTATGCAAACGATTCCAATAATTTCGCTCCACGGGTTGGGTTCGCCTGGGAGCTCAGCGGAGATGGCAAGACAGCCCTCCGCGGAAGCTGGGGCATCTTCTATGACCGGCTCATGGGCGCCACCACCAACTCCGTGGACGGCAACACCCCCGGCTTCACGCAGAACGTGCCCGTGTATCCGAACTCGGCGGGCACCGACGTTCGCGTGAGCGACGGCATCCCGCTGCCCCAGGCGCCCGCCGCTCCCGTGCTGCGCTTGCCGGCCGACCGCTCGAACGACATTTTTCTGTTTGCGCCAAACCTTCGTACCGGCTACGTGCAACAGTACAGCCTCACCCTCCAGCGCGAGGTCTTCCGCAACACCGTGGTCGAGGCAGCGTATGTGGGCACGCATGGCATCAAGCTGTTCATGGATCTGAACCTCAACCAACCGCGCATTTACGAAAATTTCCTCGCCGCATTTCGCGAGCTCCAGGCCGTTCGCGCGAGTGGGACTCCTGTTTCCGCCTCCAATACTCTCGTCCGCATCTTCGGTTCAACGGCAGCAGCTATCTCCAGCATCGGAAGCAACGTCATCGACCAGGGCGCGGTGGGCAGCGCGGCCGATTCCATGGATCGCACCAGCTACGCCCGGTATGCCAGCGCCGGGGTGTCCGGCTTCTACCTTCGCAATTTCCCCCAGTTCAACCAATTGGTAGTTGGCACCAATGATGGGCGCTCCTATTACGATTCCTTTCAGTTGAGCCTGCGGCGGCAAGCGGGCGTCTTGAAATTCGCCGCCAACTACACCTTTTCGAAATCCATGGACAACATCACGGTCGAGGGCAATGGCTTCACCAGCCCCATCGACAACTTCAACGTCCAGCTCAACCGCGCCCGCGGTGATTTTGACATCCCGCACGCATTCAACTCGAACGTCATTTACACGCTGCCCATCGGCAAGGGCCGCCGCTTAGCGGGCCATGCCCCGCGCTGGGTGGACTCCGTCGTAGGCGGCTGGGATGTCGGGCTGTTGACGATTTGGCAGAGCGGCCGGGTGCTCACCTATTTTTCCGGCCGAGCCACGGGTCCCACCAACAACAGCAGCTACGTGAACTATGCGGGCGACCGCAATGTGGGCCGCGTGATGCGCAAAGGCGACGGCGTGTATTGGCTCACTCCGGAGGAAATCGGCCGGTTTTCCTACCCTGCCTCCGGGGAGATCGGCACGGGTGGCCGCAACGCCTTCCGGGGTCCGCGGTTCTTCAACCTGGACATGTCGCTGGTGAAGAAGTTCAAGATCACCGAGCGGCTCACGGTCTCACTCCGCGCCGAAGCATACAACCTGTTCAACAACGCGAACTTCGCCGCGCCAAACGCGAACCTGTCGACGCCCTCCTTCGGAAAAATCTCCAGCACAATTGGCAACGCTCGGATTCTCCAGGCGGCCCTACGATGCGATTTCTGAGTTCAGCCCTGGTGAAGGGCTCTCCAGTTCGGGCGGCATAGGCGACGCTGGCGCGGCGAGCGGGGAGGCCGGGATAGGATGTTGTCGCGCCGTGTTCTTTCGGCGGCCCGATCGGTCCGCTCTATCTGAACCGGGACACAACTCGGAGGACAATTCAATAGGCCGGAATCAGGTCAAGCGCCCTGACTGCCTCAGGTGAGGAAGGCTGTCAGTCCGCACTTGCTTTCACAAGAACCTTCGCGAGCGCGGATCCGGGCTTGATAAGAGGTTCTCGTTCCTGTTCGCGAACTCAGACTAGTCGGCGTGTCCGCGAATCCCCCACCGAACTGAGCTCGACCAGTCTGGGTTACCAGATTGGAGTGACGCGTTTTTGACTCGGCGCGCCCGGACTTCAACGCCTTTCGGCCCGGGCGTCAAGCTCCTCCAGCCTGAACCGGACGCTGACGATAAAGGGTTGCTCGCCGACGATCCAGTGGCCGTAGGTGGTGGCGGCGAAGGTGCCGCCGGGCAGCAGCTCCAGGCCGGGGTAGGCGCAGTCGGCGCCTTTGTGGTTCTTCATGAGCCGGACGCGGTACTGGCCCTCGCGCCCTTTCACGATGTCGTCGTAGGCGCCGACCCACGCCACCCAGTCGCCTCGGGTCGGACTCTCCAGGGTGGTGTCGCGGAAGGTCACCAGCAGCCTTCCGTCGGGGGCGTAGCGGCCCACATGACGGTCGCCGGTCAGCGCGCCCGGCAGCTCGACCGGGGCCGACCAGGTGGCGCCCTCATCGCCGCTGAAGATCGCGAACGAGTTCCTCTTGCGGCTGTTCTCGCGCAGCAATACGGCCAGTTGGCGGCCATCCGGCGAGCGGATCAGGCCGGGTTCGCACAGGTGCGCTTCCGGGTGGGTGGCGATCACTTCCGGCCGGCTCCAGGTCAGGCCGCCGTCCCGGGAGAGGGTCTTGTAGACTTTGAACCCGGCGGGCCGCGGCGTGGCGCCGATGAAACGGCCGTCATCGTGGAACAGGGCCAGGTAGCGGCCATCCTTCAGCCGCTCGATCGATGACATGGCCACGATGCCGCCGAAATCGCCGATCGGCTCGAGCGGGGTCCAGTGCCGGCCGTCGTCCTCCGACCGCGCCATGCGCAAGGGATACAAGCCGGAAAACAGAATCAGTCGCCGGACGCCTTGAGGGTCGACGACCCGGTGGAGGGTCGGGGTTTCAAGCGACGTGGACCAGTTTTCGGGAACGGGCAGCCGCTGGGACCAGGTC
>JACOSH010000290.1 GCA_016178945.1 Acidobacteriota bacterium | reverse complement strand
CAGTTTCAGGACTGTCCTCGGCAATGTCGAGGAGAATCTCCTTCAAGTCGCTCTTCGCTTCCGGGGTGAGGACGAAAAGCCGTTTCACCGATTGGTGGCCTTGGCGCGGCGGCGTTCGTCGATCATCTCGCGAAGCTCGTCGAAGACCTCATCACCATCAAGCAGTTCACCACGCTCAGCCTGGGCTGCGCCCCGTTCCAGCTTGGCCTTGAGCTGTTGAAATACTTCCTCGCGCTCTCGCTCATGGCGTTCAAGGAGTCGCAGTGCCTCGCGAACCACCTCACTCGTTGTTTGGTAGCGACCCGACTTCACGCGGCTCTGAAGAAACCGATCGAGTTCCGGCGTGATCGAGACGTTGACGGTGGTTCGGTTGGTGGCCATACCCGACCAATACCGCAATTGGCACATTGTGTCAAGAGGCGCCAATCAGGTCGTTCGTCCCCTCGAGCGCAGGGCTTGCCTCGTCGGCCGCCGGTCAAGCCACGTTCGGAACGCTGCGGCGGTCTGGCCCTCAAGGCCAACTCAGATAATCTACTGAACCGTTACCGTGCCGCTGCGGGCGGTGCTGGTGTATCCGTTCTGCAGGAGATAGCGGAACTCATACTGGCCTGTCTGGGCGGGGGCCGCGACCGTCAGCGTACCGGTAGTGGCTCCGTTGGTGAAAGCGTACCAGACATAGGTGGTATTGGGCGCGCCTACGGCAAAAAGCCCCACCCAGTCGTTGGTGGGCCGGCCGGAGGGCGCCGTCCAGGACACGGTAAGCGCTCCGCCGGGGCTCGCCGTGGATGGCGACGCCGTGAGCGCATAGTTGCCCGAGAGGTCGACCGTCACGATGTTGCTGCGGGTCGCGTCGGTGTAGCCGTTCTGCAGCAGATAGCGGAATTCGTACTGGCCCAGCGTGCTGGGTGCTTGCGGAGTGAAACTGCCGCTCGTTGCCCCGTTGGTGTATTGCCACCACACAGCGGAGTTATTCGACGATCCCACCGCGAACAGTCCGATCCAATCATTGGTGGGACGCCCGGCCGGAGCGGTCCAGCTCACCGTCAATGCGCCTCCCGGATTCAGAGTTGACGGCGAGGCGGCCAGCGTGTATCCGGAGGAACCAACGGTCGCGGTGTTGCTCCTGGCCACGTCGGTGTAGCCATTCTGCTGGAGGTAGCGGAATTCATACTGGCCCGCCTGGCTGGGCGCGGTCACCGTGAAACTGCCGCTGGCGGCTCCGTTGGTGAAGGCGAACCAGACATACGTGGTGTTGGGCGCGCCCGCCGCGAACAGTCCGATCCAGTCATTCGCCGGCCGGCCGGAGGGCGCTGTCCAGGCGACCGTCAACGTGCCGCCCAGACTCACGCTGCTGGGCGTTGCCGCCAGCGTATAGCCCGCGTTGGACGCCAGGGTTGTGAACGTATTGTCGCCGGATACCGCCCCACCGCTCTTCACCCGGTAGTGGTACAAGGTCGAGGCCGCCAGATTCGTCAGGCCGGCGCTGTGGGCAGTGACCTGAGCCGGATCGACGGCGGTCGACGAGCCGTAGGCGGTTGTCGGTCCGTACTCCACCTGGCTGTCGGCAGGCGCGTTGGTGGTCCACGTGATCGTCGCCGCGGAAGATGTCACGTTGGAGGACTGTACGGCGGAAATCGTAACGGCGGCCGCCGCAACGGTCACGGGGCTGCTCCTGGCGGCGTCCGTATAGCCGTTCTGCAACAGGTAGCGGAACTCGTACTGCCCGGTTTGGGTCGGCGCCGTCACTGTCAGGCTGCCGCTGGTCGAGCCCCCGGTGAAGGCATACCAGAGGTAGGTCGTGTTGGGGGCGCCGGCCGCAAACAGTCCCACCCAGTCGTTGGCGGGGCGGCCCGATGGCGCGCTCCAGCTCACCGTCCAAGTCCCTCCCGGCCCGACGGTGACGGGGGCGGCGCTCACCGCATAGTTTCCCGACAGGACCACGGTCACGGTGCTGCTTCGGGCCGCGTCGGTATACCCGTTTTGCAACAGATAGCGGAACTCGTAGGATCCCACCTGGCTGGGAGCCGTCACGGTCAGGCTCCCGGTAGGAGCGCCGTTGGTGTAGGCGTACCAGAGGGACGACGTGTTGGCCGCTCCCACCGCAAACAATCCCACCCAGTCGTTCGCGGGCCGGCCCGCGGGTACCGTCCAGCTCACCGTCCAGGTTCCACCCGGGCCGACGCTGGCAGGTGACGCCGTCACCGCGAAACTGGCCGTGCTCACCGTGATCGCGCTGCTGCGCACGATGTCCGAGTAGCCGTTCTGCAACAGGTAGCGGAATTCGTATTGACCCGGCTGGCTGGGCGCGGTGGCGGTCGCGCTGCCGCTGGTCGTGCCGTTGGTGAAGGTATACCACAGGGACGCCGTATTGGGCGCTCCAACCGCGAACAGCCCGACCCAGTCATTGACGGGCCGGCCGGCCGGAGCGGTCCAGCTCACCGTCAAGGACCCACCCGGGCTGACGGTTGCCGGACTTCCCGCCACCGAGAATCCCGCGCTGGAGACAAGCGTCGTGAAGGTGCTGTCGCCGGACACCGCCACCGCGCCGCTGGCATCGGTGCTGCGGACCCGGTAGTGATAAGTTGTCGAAGCCGCGAGGCCCGCGAGAGTCACGGCATGGGACGTGACCTTGCTGGGATCCAATGTGGACGACGAACCGTAGGCAGTGGTCAGTCCATAGTCCACCTGGCTGTCGGACGCGACGTTGGTGGTCCAGGTAATGGTCGCTCCGGTCGAGGTCACATTCGTGGCTTGCACCGAAGAGACCGACGGACTCACGATGCTGGCCGAGACCGTGAGAGCCGCGCTGCGAGCCTGGTCGGCATAGCCGTTCTCGATCAGGTAGCGGAACTCGTATTGGCCGGTCTGGGTAGGCGCCGTCAAAGTGGCGCTGCCGGTGCCGGCGCCATTCGTGAACTTGTACCAGCCGTAGGTGGTGTTGGGCGCTCCGGCCTGGAACAGTCCCACCCAATCGTTGGCTGCCTGGCCCGTGGGCACGGACCAGCTCACCGTCACCGTTCCGCCCGGCCCCACGGCGGACGGGGTGAAGGAGACGGCGTATTGGGGAGGCGTCCCGGTGCAGGATCGCAGCGCTTTGTCCACGTTCAGCCGCCCGCCCGTGAGGGTGGTCCCCGCCAGGGCCGGAACCGGGTCCACATTGCCGAGCAACGTGCTCTTCAGGCTGGCGGTATTCATCGGGCAGCGGGCAAGGACCAGCAGCGCGGCCCCCGACACGTGCGGCGTGGCCATGGATGTCCCGTCCAGCGCGCCGTAGGTTCCTCCGGGAAGCGTCGACAGGATGCCGGCGCCAGGCGCCGCCAGGTGAACGCTGGTGGCTCCGTAATTGGAGAACCAGGCCAGCGAGTCTGGATTGTCGTTGGCGGCCACGGCAATCACGTTGGGGGCCTGGAAACTCGCCGGATAGGTCGGCGTCACATCGTTGTTGGAGCTGGAGTTCCCGGCCGCCGCCACAAACAGCATGTCGCTGGAGTTGGCTTTGTTGATCTCATCGAGCAGTGCCTGCGAAAAACTGGTGCTGCCCCAACTGGCCGAAAGAACGCGAATGTTGACGGGAGTCCCGGTGGCGGCAAAGGCAGCCTTGGTCTGGATCGCGAACTCGATGGCGTTGATACCGTCGGCAATCGTGCCGGAGCCGTCGGCGGCGAGGAACTTGAGGCCCATCATCCGCGCCGTCCAGTTCACGCCGGTCACTCCCAGGCTGTTGTTTCCGGCGGCGCCGATGGTGCCTGAGACATGCGTTCCGTGCTGGTTGTCGTCCTTGGGATCGCAGGTCTTCTTGATCGCATTGAACCCGTGCGTGCCCGCGGCGCAGGTGATCGCGCGGCCTCCGATCGTGACCGTGAAGGACGCCGGCGCCGACCAGACGTTGGCTGCCAGGTCCGCGTGGGTGTAGTCGATGCCGGTGTCGACGACGGCAATGACATTCGCCGTGGAGCCGGTCGAGATGTCCCATGCCGCGTTGGCCGCGATGTTCTGCATGCCCCAAAGCTGGTTGTAGCTCGAATCGTTGGGGAGCGCCACGCCGCGCACGATGTAGTTCGGCTCGACATAGGCGACCTCGGGGTGTTTCGACAGCGCGGCGATCAGCGCCGCCACGTTCTGGCTGCGCGAGCGAAACCGGTGCAGGTCGGCGAATCCGCCCACCAGCTCGTCGAGCTCCAGGTCGTGGGTGGCCTGGATCTGCAGGAGCGTGGGCAGGCTGGGCCTGCGAATTTTGACCAGGACCTCATTGGCGGCGACAGTCTTTCCTTGGTGGGTATCGGTTTTCTGGGAGAGCAGGGGCCCGGCCAGCAGGACGAGAAACAGCGAAAAACGGCCAATGCGGCGGACCAAAAGCGGCATCATGCGGGCGTTCCTTTGGCGACGCACAGCAAGTATACACTGGTACCGTCTACGCAGTACTCGGGAAAAACTCTGAGTTCCAGAGCTTTAGTACTAAGGGTCAGCAAGCGGTCAGCGCTCAGCAAGCTCCGGGCTGACGGCTCTTTGCTGATAGCTGATAGCTGATGGCTCACCGCTGACCGCTGTGCGAAGATACGGAGAATGACGCCTTCGTCGAATTCAGGACCCCGCCGATGAGGTTGTTCACCGCCATCGACCTTCCCAAGGATTTGCTGGCCTCGCTTGACGCCCTGGTTCAGCGCCTCAAGCATACCGCGCGGATCGGCTGGAGCCCGGTGGCCAACCTCCACCTCACCACTAAGTTCATCGGCGAGTGGGAGGAGGCGCGTCTGGAGGAGTTGAAGAAGGCGCTCGGCCAGTTGCCGAAGCGCGAGCCCATTGCCGTTCGGGTCCGCGGGTTGGGTTTTTTCCCGAATGCCCGGTCTCCGCGGGTATTCTGGGCGGGAGTGGAAGCGCCGCGCGAGCTGGTCACGCTGGCCGGGCAAACCGACCTGGCGCTCTCCGGACTGGGTATCACCATCGAAGGGCGCGCCTACACGCCGCACCTGACGCTGGCGCGGATCAAGGACACCCTGCCGCTGGACAGCCTGCATCAGGCGATTGCGCAGCTTCCGTCGCAGGAGCTCGGCGGCTTCACCGCCGACCGCTTCTATCTCTACCAGAGCCGGCCCAGTCCCTCCGGTTCCGTGTACACTAGGCTTGCGGAGTTTCCCTTTTGACCATGGTCCTGGCTTTGGCCGCCGCCTATCTGATCGGCGCGATCCCCTTTGGCTATTTGTTGGTGAAATGGACCACGGGGCGCGACGTGCGCTCGTCGGGCAGCGGGAACATCGGCGCCACCAACGTGCTGCGCACCACCGGCCGGGCCGCCGGAGTGGCCACGCTGCTGCTCGACATCGCCAAAGGGTACCTGGCCGTATGGCTGGCGGGGCGGCTTACCGCCCAGGACGTCAACACCATGACGCTGGCCGCGCTGGCCGTGATGGCCGGCCATGCCTTCCCGGTCTTCTTGCGCTTCAAGGGAGGGAAAGCCGTCGCCAGCTTCACCGGCGCCTATCTCTGCCTGACCCCGCTGCCGATGTTCGCCGTGCTGATCGTGCTCACCGTCACGGTGGCCGCCACGCGCTTCATCTCGCTCGGCTCGATCCTGGCCGCTGGCGCGTTCCCCTTCGCCGTCTGGCTGATCTCGCACCCGCCGGGGATTGTGGTCGCCGCGGCAGCCGTCAGCGGGGGGTTCATCGTCTACCGCCATCGGGAGAATATGGCGCGCCTGCGTGCCGGCAATGAGAACGTGTTCTCATTTGGAGGCCGGAAGAAGTGAACGAGCTGGCCATCGTGGGGGCCGGGAGTTGGGGCACCGCGCTGGCCATCGTGCTGGCCCCCCGGTTCGACCGCATCCGCCTGTGGGCCTACGAGCAGGACCTGGCCGGCCGCATGCGCGCCTCCCGGGAAAACGATCTCTTCCTGCCCGGCCTCACGCTGCCCGGCAATATTGAGGTCGCCACCGATTTCGCCACCGCCCTGACTGGGGTGGAGTGGGTCCTCAGCGTCATGCCCTCCAGCCGGGTCCGCGGAGTCTACCGCCAGATGCTGCCTCACCTCCACCCTGGGGTGTCCTTGGTCAGCGCCACCAAGGGACTCGAGAACGGCACGCTGATGCGGATGAGCCAAGTGATCGAGGAGGTAGTGGGGCACGAGCGCGTTGCGGTCCTCTCCGGCCCTACCTTCGCGCGAGAAGTCGCCCGGGGCGATCCCACCGCCCTGGTGATCGCCTCGCGCGACCCGATCCTGGCCCGTAAGGTACAAACCGCATTCTCGGGACCCACCTTTCGGCTGTATACTAATCCCGACCCGATTGGCGTTGAGATCGGGGCGGCAGTGAAGAACGTGGTCGCCATCGGGGCCGGGGTCTGCGACGGGCTCGGGCTGGGCAGCAACCCCCGCGCGGCCTTGATTACCAGGGGCTTAGCGGAGATCACGCGGTTGACAGTAGCCCTGGGCGGGGAGGCCCGGACGCTGGCGGGGCTGGCCGGTCTGGGGGACCTGGTCTTAACTTGTACTGGAGCTTTGAGCCGTAATCGAACAGTAGGACTGGAGTTAGCTAAGGGCAGGAAAATCGAGGAAATCGTCGGCTCGATGCGCATGGTGGCCGAGGGGATCGAAACCACCCGGGCTACCGTGGAGCTGGCGCAGCGGGTAGGGGTCCAGATGCCCATCGCCGAGCAGATGCATGCCATGCTGCACCTGGGGCGGAAGCCGGAGGAGGCCATCCGCCAGTTGATGGAGCGCTCGCTCAAGAGCGAGTAGCCGGGGGCGAAACATTCCGTGGCTGAACGGGTTAACAGAGATGTGGGGGTTGCGGCGGCCATCGAGTACGATGCCGAGTTGATGCTTCGCGTCAAGGAAGGCGACGGAGCCAGCTTTGGCATCTTACTGGAGAAGTACCGGGGCCCGGTGATCCACTTCCTGTACCGGATGGTGCAGGATTCGGGCGTCTCCGAGGAATTGGCCCAGGAGGTGTTCCTGCGGGTCTACCGCTCGCGGTCCAGTTACGAGCCGACGGCCAAGTTCACCACCTGGCTGTTCCGGATCGCGACCCACCTGGCGTTGAACTGGCTGCGCGACGCGAAGCACGAGAAGTCGCAGGACCGGCTGGACGACGACCCGGAGGGCGGAGGCACCCGCGACGTGGCGGATCGCAGGCCGTCGGTGGAACAGAGTTTGTTGGACGCGGTGAAACTCGAAGAAGTGCGCCGCGCGGTGGCGGGTCTGCCCGAAAAGCAGCGCGCCGCCGTCTTGATGCATAAGTACGAAGAAATGGAATACGTGCAAATTGCCAAGGTGCTGGCCTGCTCGGAATCGGCGGTGAAGTCGCTGCTGTTTCGCGCCTATGAAACGCTGCGGGTGCGGCTGGCACACTTAGGGTGAGGGAAGAAAGCGAGAAGGGGGTTTGGGATGAGATGCCCAATTGAAACCCGGGAGAACGCGGAGCTGCTGCTGGACTACTGCGCCCGCAAGCTCGACCCGGAGAAAGCCGGGGTGCTGGAGCGGCACATCGCGACCTGCCCGGCCTGCCGGGAGTTTCGCGACGCGCAGAAGCTGCTGTGGGATTCGCTGGACCAATGGGACGCTCAACCGGTGAGCCCGGATTTTGACCGCCGCCTGCAACGCCGCATCGAACAGGAAGAGCAGCGCCAGGGCTGGTGGCGGCGGCTGCTGAGCCCCCTGTTGACCCGGCCCGCCGTGCCCCTGACGGCGACTGCTTGCCTGGTGCTGGCGGCCGGGTTTATCCTCCAGAATCCGGGCGGCAACGTGCAGCCCGTGGCCGACAGCGCCGTGGTCCGCGAAGTCGAACAGGTGGAGCGCACGCTCGACGACATCGAAATGCTGCGGCAGTTCGATCTGGTGGCCCGCGCCGAGGAGAGCAAGCGGCCGATTTAGCGGGTGGCGAAGACCGCTCCCTCACGGTCGCGGCTCTGTTATTCATGTTTCGCGCTATCGCAGTTACGATCCTGCTGAGCGCCGGGGTTTACGGCCAGCGGCCGGCACCGCGCCCCGGAGCGGTTCGGCCGGGGCCCGCGCGCCGGGCGGCCGTCCTGGAGCGCTGGAATGAGATGTCGCCGGAGGAGCGGCAGAAGCGGCTGGAAAAACTACCGCCGGAGCGGCGTCAGAGAATCGAAGAGAACCTGGAGCGGTATCGCAACCTTCCTCCCGAAGAGAAGGAAAGGCTGCGCAACCGCGTGGAGATCTTCAGCCACTTGCCTCCGGCCAGGCAGGAGCAGGCGCGGCGGCTGTTCCGCCGCTTCAACATGCTGCCCCTGGAGCGGCAGCAGCCGCTGCGCGAGGAGTTCCAGAAGCTGCGCGGGATGCCCGCGGGCGAGCGGCGTTCCTATATGGACAGCGAAGAGTTCCACAACCGCTATAACGCCCACGAGCGGGAGATGCTCCACGAGCTGACCGGACTCCTGTCACAATAAGGGAGTGCCGGAAACCCCTTACGACATCATCCATTCCGAAGGCGGCGTTCCCGTCAAAGCCTGGACCCGGGGAGTGCCCGTTGAGGACTCCGCGCGCCAGCAGTTGTTGAACGCCGCCAGCCTGCCTTTCGTCTACAAGTGGATCGCCGCCATGCCGGACGTGCATTGGGGCATCGGCGCCACCGTGGGCAGCGTCATCCCCACCCGGGGCGCGATCATCCCGGCCGCGGTGGGCGTCGACATCGGCTGCGGCATGATGGCCCTGGAGACCACGCTCCAGGCCGGCCAGCTCCCGGATAACCTCCACGAAATCCGCGTGGCGATCGAGCAGGCCGTGCCGCACGGGCGCACGCAACACGGCGGCAAGGGCGATCGCGGCGCCTGGCATGAGATCCCGCCGAGGTGCCAGGCCGTGTGGGCCCACCTCAAGCCGGGCTACGACGCGATCCTGGCCAAGCATCCCAAGCTCAACCGGGGCAACGACGTGAACCACCTGGGAACGCTGGGCACCGGCAATCACTTCATCGAGGTATGCCTGGACCAGCGCGACCACGTCTGGTTTCTGCTGCACAGCGGCTCGCGCGGCGTGGGCAACCGCATCGGCAACCACTTCATCGAGCTCGCGCGTCAGGATATGCGCAGCCACTTCGTCAATCTGCCCGACATCGATCTGGCCTACCTGACCGAGGGCGCCCGGTATTTCGACGACTACGTCGAGGCCGTCCACTGGGCCCAGGAGTTCGCGCTGTCGAACCGGCGGCTGATGATGGAGGCGATCGTCGCGGCGGTGCGCGAGTCCGGCCAAACGGCGCCGTTCGAGGCGGGCCTCGAAGCGATCAACTGCCATCACAACTACGTGGCGATCGAGCAGCACTACGGGCAGGACGTTTTCATCACTCGCAAGGGCGCGGTGCGGGCGCGCCTGGGCGACATGGGGATCATCCCGGGCAGCATGGGGGCGCGCTCCTACATCGTGCGCGGGCTGGGCAATCCCGAGAGCTTTCATAGCTGCAGCCACGGCGCCGGCCGGGCCATGTCGCGCAACGAGGCCAAGCGCCGCTTCACCGTCGCCGATCACATCGCCGCCACGCAGGGCGTGGAATGCCGCAAGGACGCCGAGGTGATCGACGAAACCCCGGGCGCCTACAAGCCCATCGAGGCGGTCATGGCGGCGCAGCGCGACCTGGTCGAGATCGTCCACACGCTGCGGCAGGTGGTGTGCGTCAAGGGATGAAATCCAAGACACCGCTTACTGACGTGCGCGGCTCTGTACCATTCGTGCTGCAACGAATGCACTCACAGAGCCGCGCGCGTAAGCAAGCGGAGCGTTCTTGCTAGGACCGATATGACTGCCGCCGAACTGCTGATTCAGGAGCTGCAACAACGCGGTGTCGAGTGGATGGCGACGCTGTGCGGCCACGGGCTCGATCCGCTGTTCCACGCCGCACGGCGCGCCGGGATGCGCCTGGTCGACACACGCAACGAGCAGACCGCCGCCTACCTCGCCGAGTGCTACGGGAGGCTCACTCGCCGGCCCGGCGTGTGCGCGGTGTCGAGCGGGGTGGCTCACGTCAATGCGCTGACCGGGGTCTGCAACGCCTTCTTCGACGGCGCTCCCATGCTGCTCATCAGCGGCGCCGGCGCTCTGGCCACGGCGGGCAAAGGGCACTTCCAGGACCTGGACCAGGCGGCGTTGGCCGCCCCCATCACCACTTATGCCCGCGTCATCGACCAGCCGGAACACACAGGCCGGATCCTGGACGAAGCCTGGCGCGCCGCCCAGCGGGGTCCGGCACACCTCACGTTCCCGATGGATATCCAAGAGAGTCCCGCCGCCCCGTGTGGGACGGCAGCGCCGGACAGCCCTTTGGACCTCCCGCCGGCGCGCTGGCCGGCTTGCGCCCGCCCCCTCATCGTTGCCGGCAGCGGCGTCTACTACTCCGGCGCCGGGGCGGAACTGCTGGAGTTCTCCCTTCGTCACTCAATCCCGATCGTGACCCCCATCTGGGACCGCGGCATCGTCGACCAGCCCAGCGATACCTGGTGCGGGGTGATCGGGGCCGCCAGCTGAGGCCCGCGCCTGCTCCCCGATGCCGATTGCATCCTGATGGCCGGCGCGGCGGCCGACTACCGCGTCAACTACCTCAATACCACGGCCCCGGTCCTCCACATGGACCGCGGTTTCCGCAACATCCGCTGCGATCGCGAAT
>JACOSH010000289.1 GCA_016178945.1 Acidobacteriota bacterium | reverse complement strand
GATGTGGGGCGGCACCCTGGGCGTGGTCGAGGAATCGCGGCACAGTGGATTCCAGCCGGGCGACCTGGTGCAGGGGCGCGGCGGATGGCAGGATTACGCCCTGTCGGACGGCTCGGACTTGTCCAAGCTGCCCGCCCAGCGACAGGTCCCGCTGACCGCCTTCTTCGGCTTGTTCGGGCACATCGGGCTGACCGCCTACTTCGGCCTGCTCGATATCGGCAAGCCGAAACCCGGCGACACGCTGGTGGTGTCGGCGGCGGCGGGCGCGGTGGGCTCGCTCACCGGCCAGATCGGCAAGATCAAGGACTGCCGCGTGGTCGGGCTGGCCGGTAGCGAGGAGAAGTGCCGCTGGATCACCGAAGAGCTGGGCTTCGACGCCGCCATCAACTACAAGACCGAGTCCGTCCGCGACGCGCTCCAGCACCACTGCCCGAAGGGCATCGACATCTACTTTGACAATGTGGGCGGGCGGATTCTGGAGATCGCCTTGGGCCTCATCAACGTGCACGCCCGTATCCCTGTGTGCGGCGCGATCTCGCAGTACAACGCGACCGCGCCGGTCCCCGGGCCGGCCAATCTGAGCGTCCTGATCACCAAACGAGCCCGCATGGAGGGCTTTGTCGTGGTCGATTACCTCCACCGCTCCCGGGAGGCGATCCCGGATCTTAGCAAATGGTATGCCGAAGGGAGACTGCGCTACCGCGTCGACGTGGTCAAAGGCCTGGAAAACACACCCAGCGCCATCAACAAGCTGTTCGATGGCTCCAACCAGGGCAAGCTCATCGTTCAGATCTCCGGCGAGCCATAGCTGTCTTCGCCTTCGTCGTCGCAGGGCAGTTGCAGGGTTTCCCGGTAAGGCGCATCGGCGATGCGCTCCTGGCAGCGGACGCAGTACAGCGCCCAAGGGATGGCATGCAGGCGTTTGGCCGGGATCGGCTCGTGGCACGAACGGCAGACGCCGTAGTCCCCTGCCTCCATGCGGTGTAAGGCCTCTTCCACTGCGCGCAGTTGGAGGTATTCCAACCCACTCAGACGGAGAGACACGAACTCCTCCAGCGAGTGCTGCGCCTGGTCTTCATCGCGAATCCGGTCGTTGAGGGCCAGCAGGTCCGCCTTTACTCCCAGGGCCTGCAAGATGGCCTTCTTCTTGTCCAACAACATCCGCCGATAGATTCGGGTTTCGGCGCGGGGGGGTGTGGATACGGTTGAGGTCATTTCCGAGCTCCTGTCTAAGTCCGGCGTAGGTCCGGACACTGATGGAATAGTGGGCCGGAGGCGGAAAAGTTCTCAAACAATCTTTACTTAGAGAGAAGCGTCCAGCCGCCGGTATAGAATATCTGGAGCATGCCACGTGTCTTGTTTGCCTCCTTGTTCCTGGCGCTGCTGGCGGGCGCCTTTCTGCGCGAAGCCTCCAGCCAGTCCAACTTCACCCAGCCGCTGGCCCCGGACGTCTACTGGCGGGCCGCCGACCGGGACAAGCGCATCATCGCGAACGCCGGATGGGTGGTCTTCCGCGATTATGTCCTGGTGATCGACGCCAACTACCCGTGGGGCGCCCGCGCCATCCTCGACGACATCCGCAAGACCACCAGCAAGCCCATCCGCTACGTTTTCGACACCCACTACCACGCCGATCACGCCTTCGGTAACAGCCTGTTCGTCGACGCCGGGGCCACTATCGTCTGCACGGAAGAATGCGTCGCCGAATCCAGGAAGAAGAATGTGCCGGCCTGGGAGAAGGCCTCGGCCTCCTCTCCGGCCGACTATCAGGGCCAGCGGCTGGAGCATCCGCAGGTGGGGTTCCGCGACAAACTGGTCTTCGACGACGGCCAGCACCGCGTGGAGCTGCTGCGCCTGGGCCCCGGCCACACCCGCGGCGATGCCGTGGCCTACCTGCCGAAGGAGAAGATCCTGTTCACCGGCGACCTGTGCGTCAACTTCGCCGGCAACAACGTGGCCGACCCGGACGCCGATCCGGACAACTGGCTGCGCGCGCTGGACGCCATGAGCCAGATGGACGTGGGGCGCCTCATCCCGGGCCACGGCGCGCAGGGATCGGCCGAGACCCTGCGCGGCCAGCGCGCCTACCTGGCCGCCATGATCCACGGCGTCCGGGCGGGCCTGGAAAAGGGCTTGACCGCCGACCAACTGGTGAGCCAGATCGACCTCTCGGCCCACAAACCCTGGGGCCAGGACGCCACCCGCAACGCCGGCTCGATCCGCGCCATTTACGCCAAGCTGAAACGGTGAATCCGGGCTACACTTCGAGTCCCACCGACCGCATCAGCTCCAGCGCGTTGCTCTTCGTCACCACGCCCGGCCGCAGCCGGTAGTCGAAGCTGATCTTGCCGTCCTCCAGGTGATCCTGAAAGTGGACATTGGCCCCCGGCGGCGAGAGCGTCCCGGCGATATCGGCCAGCGCCAGGTCGTGGGTCGTGATCAGGCCGATGCCGCCGCGCTCCACCAGGGCGCGCACCACTCCGGCCGCCCCGATGCGGCGGTCGTGCGAGTTGGTCCCGTGCAGCAGCTCGTCCAGCAGGAACAGCAGCGGCAGCGGGCCGCGGGCCAGGTCCACCAGCAGCCGGATGCGCGTGATCTCGGCGTAGAAGCGCGAGCGGCCCCCTTGGAGCGAATCCACCACCCGGATCGAGGCGCCCGGCGCCAGCGGAGAGAGCCGCAGCCGCCGCGCCCGCACCGGAGCGCCGGCCATCGCCAGGACCAGGTTGGTTCCGGCGGTCCGCAGCAGCGTGCTCTTGCCCGACATGTTCGAGCCGCTGACGATCAGCAGCCGCAGGCCAGCGTCCAGTCGCACGTCGTTCGCCACCGCGCGCGAGGCCGGCAGCAAGGGGTGGGCCAGCGCTTCGCCGTCGAAATAGGGCGATTGGGCGATGAATTCCGGGAAAGGGTCGCTGGGGTGCTCGTAGGCGTAGCCGGCCAGGGCGCAGAGCGCCTCCATCTCGCCCACCGCCTCGAGCCAGCGCCGGATCGCCCCTCCCGACTCCCGGCGCCATTGCTCGATGGCGAAAGCGAGCTGCGTGGCCCACAGCAGCGCGGCGGCAATCGGCGCAAAGAAGGCATTGTGGCGCGACTCCAGCAGTACGAGCAGCCGGTCGAGCCGGGCGATGCGCCGCGAGGGCGGCTCGCCCTGCGTGGTCATGGCCGCCCGCAGCTCCACCAGCCGCGGCGCGCCGAACGGCTCCCGCTCCAGCCGGGCCAGCACGTGCGACAGCAGCGCCAGATCCTGCCCCGGCTGATCGGCCGAGTAGACCACGTGCCGGACCCGGGCTCGCCACCAGAACGCGAAGGCGATCTCCGCCGGGACCACCGCCAGGAACAGCAGCCTGAAGCCGGTCGCGAACAGCACCCCCAGGGACACCACCGCCAAACTCGCCAGGATGGCGGCCGCCGCGCGGGCGGCGCGCGAGTCCAGCACCGGCGGCGCTTCGCCCCACTTCGCCAGCGCCTCCGAATGTACGCCCGCGCGCACTTCCTCTCCCAGCAGGGCCAATTCCTCGCGCAGGTCCAGGCGCCCGCGGAGCTCCTCCACGGCGGCCTGCCGCTCGCGAACCACCTCCGGCGACGCCGGCCCCAGCAGCCAGCGCGCCAGTGTCTCCTCGCCCGCCCGCGTGCGCGCCGTCGAGAGCAGCTCGAACAGCGAGCCCTTGCCGAACAGGTCCAGGTCTTGCGCGTAGGGATGCGCCGGATCGAGGAAGCGATCCCCGGACTCGCCCCCGCCGGCCCAGCGGTCCTCGATCCGCGCCAGCGCGCGTTGGTAGAAACGCGCGGCCCGCGCCGCGCGGTCGCGCGCCCGGATCACCCGCTCATGAATCCCCATCAGCGCGACGAAGCCCGCCCCGGGGACCAGCAGCCACCAGCCGGACAGCAGATGCCGTCCGAAGGCGAGCCACGCCAACCCGGCGGCCGCCAGCGCCACCACCAGGCGCACGTTGCCCAACATCCGGTGACGCCGCTCTTCGAGAGCCGCTTCGGCGAGGCGCGCGTTGAGGCGCTGCGTGTACTCGGCGTGTGGATCCATCCGTCAAGCTGCCGGGTGACGGGCGACTTCCCATCCCGGGAAGACTAAGACCGCCGGATGACACTGCAAAGCACGCGCCAGAACCTTGGCGCGCTCGACGCCCAGACGGACCCGATCATTCTCAATCGCCGAAATTGTCGCCTGGGGAATGCCCGTCAGCCTGGCTAGTTCATTCTGACTGTACCCCTGCAATTCTCGAAGGATACGAACCGACTCCCCGGCCGACACGTCGATGCGCTTTCGCGCTGGATGAAAGGTCTTCATCCCACTCTCCTATGATCATGGGGCGTAACTTGAATCACCTGGAACAATGACTGCCCTTGGATCAACCGGTAGATCACCCTGTACTGTAACCCCAGACGGGAGGATCGGTGTCCCTGCCATTCTCCTCGAAGGGCTTCATCATGGAGCCCTTTAATCAGGCGCAGCCCTAGAGGACCAGATATCATGGCGATGTCTTTCCACTTCTCGT
>JACOSH010000276.1 GCA_016178945.1 Acidobacteriota bacterium | reverse complement strand
GCTCACGTTCGCTTTCTTTAACACGCTGCTGGCCAGCACGATCGCCTTCGGCGTGATCTATAACAGCGCGCGGATCGCGCTCTCCGAACGCGGGAGGGAGTTGGCCAGCCTGCGCGTGCTGGGCTTTACGCGCGGGGAGATTTCCTTCATCCTGCTCGGTGAGATGGCGGTGCTGACGCTGGTGGCTCTGCCGTTGGGCCCGTGGGCGGGGCGTAGCTTGTGCGCCGCCATGGTCCAGGCCTCGCACAACGATCTGTTCCGGATGCCCCTGGCCATCCAGCCCTCCACCTATTCGTTCGCGGCAACCGTGATTCTGGCCTGGTCGCTGGTCTCCGGATGGCTGGTGAAGCGGAAACTGGACCGGCTGGACCTGGTGGCGGTCCTCAAGACAAAGGAGTAATGGCAGAGTGCGCTGGAAACGCTGGTTGGGGATCGCAATGGTGGCCGCGGCCGTGATCGCGCTGGTGGCGTACGGATTTCGCCCGCAGCCGGCGCTGGTGGATGCGGCTGAAGTTCGCAAGGCCCCGCTGCGGGTAACCGTGGAGGAGGAAGGCCGTACGCGGGTCACGGACCGGTACGTGGTCTCCGCACCGGTCAGCGGCTACGCCCGCCGGATCACGATCAAGGCCGGAGACCCGGTTCGTCCCGGACAGGAGATCGCGCGTCTGGAACCGCTGCGGGCGGTGGTGCTGGATTCCAGAAGCAAGGCCGAGGCTCAGGCCCGAGTGGAGGCCGCCAGGGCCGCGCTGAGCGCGTCGCGGGAGCGAGCCAAAGCGGCGGAATCGGACACCGTGTACTGGGACGCGGAGGTGGAGCGCATCCGCAGGATGGTCAAGAGCGGCGATGTGGCGCAGGAGCGGCTCGACCGCGCCTCGCTCGAGCAGCAGCGTGCGGGCGCGGCCCGGCGCGCGGCCCGCCACGCGATCGAGCAGGCCGAATCGGAGCTGGCCGCGGCCAAAGCGGCGCTGGACGACTCCTCGGCGCGCGGCAACGGCCCGCCGGCCGCGGGAGAAGTGGTTTCCGTCACCTCCCCGGTGGGAGGCCGCCTGCTCAAGGTCGTGCATGAGAGCGAAGGGGTAGTGGCACCCGGCGATCCGCTGGTGGAGGTCGGCAACGCCCGATCGCTGGAGGTCGAAGTGGATGTGCTCTCGTCCGATGCCGTGAAGATCCGGCCCGGCGGCAAGGTCCTGTTTGAGCGCTGGGGTGGAGACGCCCCACTCGAGGGAAGGGTCCGGACCATCGAGCCTGTCGCTTTCACGAAAACCTCGGCCCTGGGTGTTGAGGAGCAGCGCGTGCCGGTGATCGTGGACTTCGTTTCCCCGCCGGAGCACTGGCAGCGGCTGGGGCACGGCTACCGCGTCGAGGCCAGCTTCGTGCTCTGGGAAAGCCCCGGCGTGCTGCAGGCGCCGGCCAGCGCTCTGTTCCGCTATCAGGACGGCTGGGCGGTCTTCACCATCGACAGCGGCGTGGCGCGGCGCAAGGCGGTGCAGGTGAGCCATCGCAACGGTCTCGCCGCCGAGATTCTCTCCGGGCTGGCGGAAGGATCCCAGGTGATCGCGCATCCCGATTCGTCGGTCGAAGAGGGCAAGGCCGTGAAACCGCGATGAAGGGGGTCCGGCAACGGCCATGGAAGGCGGTATAGTAGTGGCCATCCGGCGACGAACGGAGATCTCCCATGACGCCCCGACTGCTGCTGGCTCTTAGCTTTCTCACACTGCCGGCAAACCCGCAAGTCACCTACGAGCGGATCCGGAACGCGCACCAGGAGCCGGGCAACTGGCTCACCTACTCGGGCGGCTATCGTGGCTGGCGCTACAGCCTGTTGGATCAGATCACTCCTCTGAACGCCGGCGGCCTGAAGGTGAAGTGGGTCTACCAGATGCCTACGACTCACCTGGTGGAGACCACGCCGCTGGTCGCCGATGGCGTGATGTACTTCACCGATCCGCCCAGCAACGTGGTGGCGGTGGACGCGGAGACGGGACGCCAATACTGGCGGTACGCGCGGGTGTTGCCGCCCAAGATCAACGTCTGCTGCGGGCAGGTGAACCGCGGCGTGGCGATCGCCGGCGACCGGGTGTTCGTGGGGACAGTGGACGCGCACCTGGTCGCGCTGGATGCGAAGACCGGCGCGGTTCTCTGGGACGTCCAGGTCGCCGACTATCGGACCGGCCACAGCATCACGGTGGCGCCGCTGATCGTCAAGGACATGGTCATCAGCGGGATCAGCGGCGGCGAGTACGGGATCCGGGGTTTTCTGGACGCTTATGATCAGAAGACCGGACAGCGCCGCTGGCGTTTCTGGACAATCCCCGAGCCCGGACAGCCGGGCGGCGGCACCTGGTCCGGCGAGTCGTGGAAAACCGGCGGCGGGCCGACCTGGGTCACGGGCGCGTTCGACGTGGAGCAGAACCTGATCGTCTGGGGAACCGGCAACCCGTCGCCGGACTGGAACGGGGATTCGCGCCTGGGCGACAATCTCTATTCCGACAGCGCCATCGCGCTCGACGCGGACAGCGGAAAACTCAAGTGGTATTTTCAATTTGTCCCGCATGATGTCCATGACTGGGATGCGGTCCAGGTTCCAGTCCTGGTGGACGACCTCTGGCAAGGGCGCCCGCGCAAGCTGGTCTATTGGGCGCATCGCAACGCGTTCTACTACGTGCTGGACCGGGAAACGGGCCAGTTTCTGCTGGGAAAACCGTTCGCGACCCAGACCTGGGCCAAGGGTCTGGAGCCCAACGGGCGGCCGATCCGGCTGCCCAATATCGATCCTTCGCCGGAGGGGACTTACGTCTGGCCGGGAGTGCAGGGCGCCACCAACTGGTATTCGCCCAGCTACAACCCCATTACCAAGCTGTTCTACCTCTCGGTTTGGGAAAACCGCAGTGTGTACCGCAAGGGAGAGCAGGAGTACAGCCCGGGCAACCGCTATATCGGGAGCGTTCCGCTGATCGATCTGCCGGACGAGCCCGGACACGGCGCGATCCGCGCGCTGAATCCCAGGACCGGCGACAAGGTCTGGGAGTACCGGCTGCACACCAAGCCGTGGGCGGGGGTGTTGTCGACGGCCGGCAAGCTGGTCTTCGGCGGCAGCGACGAAGGCCACTTCTTCGCATTGGACGCCGAGAGCGGCAAGGAGGTCTGGCGGCTGAATACGGGCGGGGTCATCCGGGCCAATCCGGTCTCGTTCTTGAGCCGGGGCAAGCAGGTGGTGGCCGTCGCCGCGGGGAACGCGATTTTCACGTTCGCGCTGGAGTGACTCGCGAGAACTTGCTCACATAACGACAGGCTGAGTTGCGGCTGAGCAGCAGCACCGGGCGCCGGCCGGCCGGCGCGGGCAGATCCGCCCACCAAATCTGTACTGTTTCAAAGACGGAACCCCTCAGCGGTCGACCAGTCGTCCGCTTCCGTCGTGCGGCTGGCAACCTGCTCGATCTGTGCATAGGTGGAATCGTCCAACTGAAGAGCTACTATATCATCGGTGGGGACCGGCCTTGACCGTTTTCATGCGAAACTAAACTTCAATGAAACGCCGCAGACTTCTCCAATCCATCCTGGGCGCGCCTGCCGCGCTGGCCGTGCCGCTGCCCGCCCAGGAGCGCAAGATCGCGGAGGAAACTCCCAAGCTCGCCATCAGCACCGCCGACGCGGCCGCCGCCACGGTCCCTCGCTTCTTCGCCGCAGACGATCTTGCCGCGCTGGACCGGCTGGGCGAGCTGCTGATGCCCGCCGGTGACAACATCCCGGGCGCGCGCGAGGCCGGGGCCGCCGGCTTCCTGGACTTCCTGATCTCTCAGTCGCCCTCAGACCGGCAGGCGCTCTACCGCGAGGGCGTAGGGCGTCTCAACCGGGAGGCGCGCGCCAGGTACGCCAAGCCGTTCAGCGCCCTGGCAACCGAGGAAGCCGCTCCGATTCTTGCTCCCCTGCGCGACGCGTGGACCTATCAAGGGCCCTCCGATGGCTTCGCCCGTTTCCTCCGGGCCGCCAAGGACGACATCTGGCAGGCCACCGTCAGCTCCCGGCCTTGGGCCGAGGCGATGTCCAGCCGCAGCCGAGGCGCCGCCGGCCTGGGCCTGTACTGGCTCCCCATGGAGTGAACCGCCATGCCCACCGAACACGACGTCCTCATCATTGGCTCCGGCGCCTCCGGCGGCATGGTGGCCCATACCCTCACCCGCAAGGGCATCAAGTGCCTGATGCTCGACGCCGGCCCGCAGGTCGACTTCGAGCGCCACCGCGTCCTCAAGCCGGTCTACGAATTGCCCTATCGCGGATTCGGCCGCCCCGGTCGCTTTCCTCATGTCACCCAGGCCAACGAGTTCAACGCCAACGTTTGGGCCGACGAGCAACAGAATCCGTACACCTACGACCCGAACGACCCCTATTACTGGGTCCGTGTCCGGCTGATCGGCGGCAAGACTCTGATGTGGGGACGAGCTTCCTGGCGGCTCAGCGACTACGAATTCAAGTGCAAAGACCACGACGGCTTCGGCGACAACTGGCCATTGGAGTACAAGGACCTGGCCCCTTATTACGATCGCGTCGAGCCGCTGTTCCGCGTCTCCGGCCGCAAGGAGGGCTTAGCCCAGCTTCCCGACGGCGTGTTCCTGGAAGACAGCTCGCGGGACAGCTCGAGCGTCCAGCGTTTCATCGACGCCGCCAGGCGCATGAACATCCCCACCACTAAACAGCGGCGCTCCACCGGCCAACTGGCCAGCTCGGTGAACCTGCTGCTGCCGGACGCGCTGGCGACCGGCAATCTCACCATCGTCCCCAATGCCGTGGTCCGCGAGATCACCACCGATCGCACTACCGGCCTCGCGAACGGCGCGCATTTCGTCGACCGCCGCAGCCGGCAGGATTACCACGTGAAAGCGCGCGTGGTCGTAGTCGGCGCGTCGTGCCTGGAGTCGGCCCGCCTGCTGCTGAACTCGGGTCTGGCCAACTCCAGCGGAGTGCTCGGCCACTACCTGTTCGATCAGACCTACACCAAGAACATCGTCCAGTGCATCGTGCCGGAAGCGCGCGGCGGCAAGGGCGGGCGCACTCTGATGGGCGGCGGAGGCTACGTAGTCCGCTTCCGGAACCTCCAGGCCCGCGAGAAGAAGTTTCTGCGAGGCTATGCCTACGATTTCGGCAGCGGCGGCACGCCCAGCCCGAAGTATTTCCCGCTGTATGGCCAGGCCTTGCAGAAAAAAGTGGCCGAGGTCAGCGGCGCCGCTTTCTCCATGACGGCCATGGGCGAGGTGCTGCCCCGCTTCGAGAACCACGTCCGCATTAACAAGGATGTCAAGGACGCGTGGGGCATTCCCGCGCTCCACATCCAGCATCGCTACACGGACAACGAAAACGAGATGGTCAAGGACGCCATGAACGTGGCCGAAGAGCTGTGCCGCGGCGCGGGCTTCGAGATCCTGGCCAAGCACTCCCAGATGGTCCCGCCCGGGGAGAGCATCCACGAATTGGGAGCCTGCCGCATGGGTAATGACCCCAAGCGCAGCGTGCTCAACCGCTTTAACCAGAGCCACGACATCCGGAACCTGTTCGTGGTGGACGGCAGCGCCTTTGTCAGCGGCGGCTCGCAGAATCCAACCCTGACCATCCTGGCGCTGGCGCTGAGGGCCTCCGAGTACCTGGCGGAACAAATGCGCACGAGGTCGATTTGATCCTGTGGCTGGCCGCGCTGGCCGGGTTGGCCGCCGAGCCGCCCACGCAACCCATCCCCTACTCCCACAAGCAGCACCTCGCGCTGGGCTTGAAATGCAAGGATTGTCACACCCAGCCCGACCCCGGCGAGCTGATGACGCTGCCGGCCACCTCGCGCTGCATGGCCTGCCACGCCGGCGTCAAGAAGGACAGCCCGGCCATCCAGAAGCTGGCCGCCTTCGATCGCGACAAGCGCCCGGTCCCCTGGGTGCGTGTCTACCAGATCCCCAGCTACGTCTTCTTCAGCCACCAGGCCCACCTGGAGTCCGGCACAGCCACCTGCGAGACTTGCCATGGCAAGGTCGCCGAGCGCGACCGGCTGGCCAAGGAAGGCGACGTCTCCATGGGCGGCTGCATGTCCTGCCATCGCGCGAACAAGGCCAGCCTGGACTGCACGTTTTGCCACGAACAGCGGTAGCGATCGGCGGCTTACCGCACCCGGCCGTCGCTATCCACCCGAAACCGCAGGGATCCGTACGGGATGCCGATCACCACCAGGGCGTACTCTTCACCGGCCTTGAGCGGGGCCGCTGCTGCGATGGTCGCGAATCCGGCCGGGGCTTCGCCGTAGACCAATCCGGACACGCCGTGGCGGTCGTCGAACGGCTCGGCTCGCAAGTGCCAGATCACCGCGCCGCTCGCGTCGAGCGCCTTGATGGTATGGAACCGGGGCGCTTGCCCCGGACGGGCCGGATCCTCCACCACGAACCGGGGTCGCGGGATTCGCTCCTCGGCGGAAGCCAGGGCAAGGCGAAAGGCCGGCTGGCAGCCCGCCAGCAGCAGGACTGCCAGCGCCAGCGGTACGCGCGACCGGGCCCTCACGGTTACGGCGCTCCCTGGCCGGCGCGGACCTGCTTGAGCGCGTCGTTCAGATAGCTGGTATAGTCGGTCCCGTTGTACATAAACTTCTTGCCGGCGCCGTTGAAGAAGCCCGAACTATACGCGTTTTCCATTAACTCGGCCTGCTGTTCGGGGTTGAGATCTTTCCACGACTTGCCTTCCTTGACGCCCTTCTCCCAGTCGTAGCCTTCGCCCCAGCTCTGTCCGATGATGGCTTCGCTCATGTAATCGGAGCCGCCGTTCTGATACTGCCAGACGTGGCCCACTTCGTGCGCCAGCAGCTCGGGAGTAATCTTGTTGTCCTTCATGTAGATGGTATTGCCATGAGTGAAGGGACGATCGTTGGTGCTGAACAGACCGGCCTTTCCTTCTTTGATCCGGATCTTGGAGTAGTCGATACTGTCCCCGTAGATTTTACGGAGCTCGGCGATCTCCGAGTCGTTCAGCTTGCGTCCCGGAGGCTCGATGCCGGTCAGGGTCTGGATGGCGCTGACGGCGCGACCGCCGACCAGCAGCAGGGCATCCAACGGCGTCTGCACGAAGGTCTTGGCCAATCCTAGCCCCATGTCCTTAAGACCATCCAGGAAGTGGCCCTTGAAGATCTCGCCGATGCCGGAGGCAAAGGTGCCCGCGCCTTCAAAGATGTTCTTGAACACACCCGCCGCGCCCTCGACCACTCCGGTGAACAAGCCGCGAGCGGCGTCCCCAATCCGCGGGGCGATCCACTTGGCGGCATCCGAGACCGCGCGGCCCGCCCATTGAACGCCCTTCCGGACGGCGCTGCCCACTGCCTTGAGGCCCTGGCCGACCTTGGAGGCGACCGACTTGACCACGTTACCGACGCTATGGACGACCTTTGTGGCGACGTTACCCACCGTCTTGGCCACTTGCCCAACCGCATGGCCGACTTTCTTGAACAGGCCACCCAGCAGATTGCTCGCGCCTTTCACCACGTTCCCAACCGCATGGCCGGCCTTTTGGACCACGTGACTCACGGTCTTGACCACGCCCGTCGCCGCGCGCCCAACCGCATGGCCAACGGACGAGACGGCGTGACCCACTGCGCCGACGGCCTTCTTGATGCCGCCAAAGAGCTTTCCGAAGAACCCTTGTTTCTTGCGCTTATGCTGAACCGGCGGAGGCGCATGATGGGCGACCGCCGGAGGGGCGGCCTTGTGGGCGGCCGGCGTCATCTGTCCCGCAGGCAAGTGGGCCCGGTGAACCGAGGGCGCCTGGGCCCTGCGAAGATGCTGAAGGACTTGTCCGTGCGCCACTTGCTTGGTCTTGACGGGCGCCGCCGGGGTTTGAGGCGGATGAGCCTGGGCGGGTCCCAGCCGGCTGAACCAGCTTCCGCCAACGGTCGAGCGATTGATGTTCATGGCAACTGTCTCCTTAGGAGTTATCGCGGCTTCCGGGCAGAGGTTTCGTGCTTCCGCGCCGCCCATGCGACAATGGTGTTGCCGCATGCTGTTCGATCCCGCCAGCTATGGGTCTGCCGTCGCTCAACTGCTGTCCCTGGACGGAGCGGGCTGCCGCCTGATGCCGCTGGCCTACGGCGTGTGTTCCTCGCCCGAAGCTCGCGCCCGGATCGACGCCCTGCCCGACGAACAGCTCTTTCCAGGCGCGCGCGCGCCGGTCGCGGCCCGCAGCGGGCTGTACCTGTATTTCTCCTGTCTGGACCAGGCCCACGCGGTGGCCCAGGACCTCAAGACCACGGAGGGCAGTTACTGGCACGCGATCCTGCACCGCCAGGAGCCCGATCCGGCCAACTCGGGATACTGGTTCCGCCGCGTGGGCGATCACCCGGTCTTCGCCGTCCTGCGCGAAGAAGCCGGGCAGATCGCCGCGCGACATCCTGCCGCCGGGCTCGCCCTGTGCTCGCGATGGGATCCCTACCGGTTTATCGAGATCTGCGAGGAGGCGCGGCGCAAGCCGGGCAGCCCCATGGAGCAGGCCGCGTTGGAGATTCAGCTCGCGGAATGGCAGCTTCTCTTCGACTACTGCGCCCGCGAGGTGCGGCGTTGAAGAAAGTCCTGGTTGTTGCGGTGCTCCTGGCCGGGGCCGCCGCGATCTGGCTGACGCAGCGCAAGAGCGATCCGCCCGAAGTCTCCTTCGCCAAAGTCCAGCGCGAAACGCTGGTGAGCACGCTGCCGACCAACGGCAAGGTCGAGCCGCTGGAGTGGCAGCCGGTGCGGTCGGAAGCCGCGGGATTGGTGGAGCGGGTCGCGGTGCAGGAAGGGCAGCGCGTCGCCAAGGGCGGCCTGATCGCCACGCTGCGGTCCACCGAGGAACAGTCGGCTCTGGCCGCCGGGGAGGCGCTGCTGGCCCGGGCCCAAGCCGATCTGGCCGCCATCCAGCGCGGCGGGCGCTCGGCGGACCTGGCCGAGATTGCGAATGCCTTGTCGCGAGCCCGCTTCGACAAGGACGCCGCCGAGCGCGAGAAGGCGGCCATGCAGAGGCTGGTCGAGAAGCAGGCCGCCACGCGCGCGGAGGCGGAGGCGGCCGGGCGCAAAGTGCGGCAGGCCGAGATCGAGATCGAATCGCTGGGACGCAAGCGCGCCGCGCTGGTGGCGGCCACCGACCGAGGCGTGGCCGAAGCGCGGGTGCGTGAAGCGCAGGCCGCCGTCGACGCCGCCCGCCGCAAGCTGGCCCAGGCCGAGATCCGCTCGCCCCTGGATGGCGCGATCTACGAGCTGACGGCGCGCGCCGGCGCTTATTTGAATCGCGGTGATCTGCTCGGCAACGTCGGCCGCCTGGACCGCCTGCGCGTGCGGGTCTACGTGGACGAGCCCGAAGTGGGACGCGTGGCGGTGGGACAGCCGGTCCGTATCACCTGGGACGCTCTGCGCGCCGCAAGCTGGGAGGGGAAAGTCGAGCGGCTGCCCACTGAGATCGCCACCCTGGGGACGCGCCAGGTGGGCGAGATACGCGTCTCGATCGAAAATACCGACCGCCGGCTGGCGCCCGGCGCCAACATCAATGCCGAGATCCGCACCGCCGTGGTCCCGGACGCGCTCACGATCCCCAAGGAGGCCGTGCGCCGCGAGGGCGGCCAGGCCGGTGTCTTCGTTCTTCAAGGCGGCCGCGTCGCGTGGCGCGGAATCACCGAAGGTCCCTCCAGCGCCACGCGCGTCCAGGCGGCGAGCGGCCTGGCCGCAGGCGACTCCGTCGCCCTGCCCGGCGAGCGCATTCTGCGAGACGGCGATCCGGTTCGAGCCATCTATCCATGAGCGATCCCGCACAATTTGACGTCGTCGGCCTGGGCCTCAACGCCACCGACACCTTGATCCTGGTGCCGCACTTTCCGGCCTACGCCGGCAAGGCGGCTTTCACCGAGGAGATCCTCAGTCCGGGAGGTCAGGTGGCCAGCGCCATGGTTACTTGCGCACGGCTGGGGCTGCGCACCAAGTACATCGGCACGCTGGGCGACGATGAACGCGGGCGCATCCAGATGGAAAGCCTGCTCGCCTCCGGCATCAATCTCGATCACGTCCAGGTGCGGCAGAACTGCCCCAACCAAACCGCCTACATCATCATCGACCGCACCACTGGCGAGCGCACCGTCCTCTGGCAGCGCGACAACGGCCTCCGTCTTCGCCCGGAAGAAATCACGCCCGGCCAGATTACCTGCGCCCGCCTGCTCCATATCGACGGGCACGACACTCCCGCGGTGGAACACGCCGCGCGCATCGCCCGCGAGGCCGGCATCCCCGTCACCGTGGATGTGGACACCATCTATCACGGCTTTGACCGCGTACTGCCCTACGTGGACTACCTGATCGCCAGCTCGGAATTCCCCGTCCAGTGGACCAACCAGACCGACCCGTTTAAGGCGCTGGAGACGATCCAGCAGGAATACAGCCTGCGGGTCGCGGCGATGACGCTGGGGGCCTACGGCGCGCTGGCCCTGGAGAACGGCAAGTTCATCTACTCGCCGGCCTTCGTGGTGAACTGCGTGGACACCACCGGCGCCGGGGACGTGTTCCACGGAGCCTTCTGCTATGCTGTCTTGCAAGGCATGCCGATGCGGGAAGCGCTGGATTTTTCCAACGCCCTGGCGGCCCTGAACTGCATGGCGATCGGCGCGCGCGGCGGCATTCGCGGGCTGGAAGAGGCCCGGGCGCTGATGGCCCGCGCGGACCGGCGCTCGCAGCCCGAGTTCGAAG
This sequence comes from Acidobacteriota bacterium, assembly GCA_016178945.1. Classification (GTDB taxonomy): domain Bacteria; phylum Acidobacteriota; class Terriglobia; order Bryobacterales; family Bryobacteraceae; genus JACOSH01. Next base: position 8,496 of record JACOSH010000276.1, on the reverse strand, counting down.
CCCGCACTCGCTTATGATCCCGCTCCGCGACACCTTGCCCAGCCGCTCGGCGCCGGTGGTTACGATGGCCATCCTGGTGGTCAACGTGCTCGTCTTTCTCTACCAGGTGTCGCTGGAGCCGTACACGCGCAACCACTTCATCTATCAGTACGCGATGATCCCGGCCAAGCCGCAGCTCCTGGACTTCCTCACCTCCATGTTCCTGCACGGGGGCTGGATGCACCTGATCGGCAACATGTGGTTCCTTTGGATTTTCGGCGACAACGTCGAGGACATTCTGGGCCACGGCAAGTACCTGGCGTTCTACCTGGCGTGCGGCGCGGCGGCGGGCGCCGCCCAATACCTGGCCAATCCCGATTCGCGGATTCCGACGGTGGGGGCCAGCGGCGCGATCGCCGGAGTGATGGGCGCCTACATGATCAAGTTTCCCCAGGCCCGCATCCTCACTTTGATCCCGATCTTTGTTCTGTTTACGACCGTGGAAATCCCAGCGGTCCTGATCCTGATCTACTGGTTCGTGCTGCAATTGTTCAGCGGCGTGGGCAGCATCGGCCATTCCAGCGTTTCGCAAGGCGGCGTGGCTTACTGGGCTCACATCGGCGGGTTCGTGGCGGGAATGGTCCTGATCTGGATGATGGGGACCCGGCAGCGCTACCAACGCCGCCGCGATCTTTACTGGTGATGACCGTCACGCTCTACACCCGCAAGGGCTGCCACCTGTGCGACGAGGCCAGGATGGCCATCGCCGCGGCCGGCCGGCGAGCAAGATTTGACCGCCAGGAGTTCGACATCGACGCCGACCCGCGCTTGAGGCAACTCTATGACGAGGAAGTGCCCGTGATCTTGATCGACGGCAGGAAGGCGTTCAAGTACCGGCTCACCGCCGAAGAGCTTCTGAAGAAACTGGCGGCGCGATGAATCTGTCCGGCAAAGTGGTGGTGGTCACCGGCGGCGCCCATGGCATCGGGCGCTCTCTCTGCAGGCGTTTCGCCGCGGAGGGCGTGCGCGGGCTGGTGGTGGGCGACCTGGATGAGCAAACCGCGGCCGAGACCGGTGGATTGGCGGTACGGACCGACGTGTCCCTCGAGAGCGACGTTCAGCGCCTGGTGGAGCGGGCGCGAGAGGCATTTGGAGAGATCGACCTGTTCTGCTCCAACGCCGGAATCTTCGTGGGCGGCGGCGAGGAAGTTGCCGATGCCGACTGGGAGCGCATCTGGTCCATCAACGTGAAGGCCCATATCTACGCCGCGCGCGCCGTACTGCCTTCGATGCTGGCGCGCGGGGAAGGCTACCTGCTTCAGACCGTGTCCGCCGCGGGCCTTCTCAGCCAGGTCGGGTCGGCGCCCTACGCCGTCACCAAGCACGGCGCGCTAGCCTTCGCGGAGTGGCTGGCCATCACGTATGGAGATCGCGGCATCAAGGTCTCCTGCCTGTGCCCGCAGGGCGTGCGCACCGCCATGCTCCCCTCCGACTCGTTTCTTGCCGCGGGCGCGCTGGAGCCCGAGTCGGTCGCGGATGCGGTGGTGACGGGCCTGGCGGCGGAGGGCTTTCTGATCCTGCCGCATCCGGAGGTGGCCGACTACTTCCAACGCAAAGCGTCGGACTACGACCGCTGGCTAGGCGGCATGCGCCGGCTTCGCGCGCGGGTCGAAGCCTGAGCATGGCCACGCTGGTCCTCATCCGTCACGGCCAGGCGCGCGACGGCCTCTCGCCCACGGGCGAGCTGCAGGCCCTCCGGCTGCGCGACTACTGGGCCCGGCGCGGCGTAACCTTTGACGACGCGTTCTCGGGTTCGCTGACGCGGCAGCGACAGACAGCGGAGCTGGCGCTGGGCGGCGCGACCCAAGTCCGCCCGGCGTTCAACGAATACGACGCCGAGGGGATTCTCACGCACCTGGCCCCCACGCTCGCCGCCGGCGATCCCGGCTTCGCGCGGCTCTGGGCGGACCGCCAGGGCGGCAATCGCGGTTTCCAGAAGATGTTCGAAGTACTGGTCCCCAAGTGGATGGACGGATCCCTTTCCGCGCCCGGCGTCGAGACCTGGGCGGCTTTCCACACCCGCGTCGCCGAAGCCATCCACCAGGTTCAGCGCGACAGCCCCTCCGGACGGCGCGTCGCCGTCTTCACCTCTGGCGGCGTCATCGGCGTGGCGGTCGCACTGGCCCTACGCACCCCCGACCATTCCGCTCTCGAAGCCAATTGGCGGGTCAAGAACGGCTCGCTCACCGAATTCACTTTCACCCGCGACCGCCTCTCCTTGGATTCCTTCAACGCCATTCCCCATCTGGACGACCCGGCCCTGGTTACGTTCCGCTGACGACTTCAGCCCCGGCTTTTTGGCATAATGCTGGGTTGCGCCAGACCCTCAACGAATTGATCGCCCGCATGCCTTTCAACCGTCTCCTGGGACTCCGTGTCGCGCGCACGCATCGCGACGGCATCACCATCGAGTGCACGCTGCGCGAAGAGCTGCACAACATGGCCGGGGTGCTGCACGGCGGCGTCACGGCCACTCTGGCGGATGCTGCGGTCGGCATGGCCATCCACCATCACTTCAAGGGCGTTCGACGCGCCACCACCGTGGAAATGAAGATCAACTACTTCCTGCCCATCGATCATGGCAAGGTGAGGGCGCGCGCGCACCTGATCCGGACGGGTTCCACGTTGTGCGTGGGGCGGGTCGACATCTTCGACGCCCGGAAGCGCCTGGCCGGCGCGGCTCTGGTCACCTACATGCTTCTGCCCAATGCCTGATTTGAGAACCAAGCCGACATGGATCGAACCGCTGTTCCCCTGGGAACAGCGCGCGCTCGTGGTCAACGGCCGCACTATGGCCTACATCGACGAGGGCCCTCGCAACGGTCGTCCGGTCCTCCTGCTGTCCGGCAATCCCACTTGGGCCTTTCTCTATCGCGACTTCATCGAACCGCTGGCTGCCGCCGGGTACCGCGCGATCGCGCCGGATTGGATCGGCGCCGGATACTCCGACCATCCGCGCGTGGACGCCGCGCTGACGCTGGCGCACCACATCGCCGATCTGGTGTCCCTCATCGACCAGCTCGATCTGCGGGGGTTCGTCATCATCGGCCAGGATTGGGGCGGGCCCCAGGGAGTGGGCGCCGCGCTGCAGCGGGTGGAAAAGCTGAGCGCCGTGGCGCTCATGAATACCTGGCTGTTCACCGGGATGGTGAGCAAGTTCCACGCGTCGCCAAGGCCGTGGACCACCTGGCACGCGCCGTTGATCGGGCAGTTCTTCATGAAGCGCCACAAGGTGCTGTCGCGGCATGGGCCATCGGCCACGACGGTGCGCGGGATGAGCGAAACCGAGGCCCGCGGCTACCACCACGTTTTCGACGAGCCGGATTCGGACCACGTCGTGCTCACCTGGCCACGCACTATTCCGCTTCGTGAGGGTGATCGGGGCTGGGCCGACATGCTGGCCATCGAGCGGCGCTTGCCCGAGTTGGCCCATACGCCGGCGCTGCTGTTGTGGGCGCCCGGCGACGAGGTCTTCCCCATCGAGTTCGCCCATCGGTTGAAAGAACTGCTGCCTCATGCCGAAGGCCCCGTCGAGTTCAACCAGGCGCGCCACTTTCTCCAGGACGATCGCGGTCCCGACCTGGCGCGCGCCATTGTGGATTTCCTCCAGCGGAGTAGCTTGTGAATTGGGTCACGCCGGCCGCAGAGGAACTGTCGCTGCTGCGCGCCGATCCCCTTTTGTGGGAGCAGGAGCTGGATGTGCGGCCGGAGGTGGCCGAAGCGGTGGAGCGCGCCGCCGGCCTTCGGGCGGGCAAGGTGTATTGGCGCTCGCGCCACGATCATTTGTACAGCCTGGAGCTGGCCGATCTGGGCCGCGGCCGTCCCTCCATGGCGATGCTTTCCGGATACTGGGACCGCTACGAGCCGCGCCCGCCGGAGCACGAGATAGACGCCGACCTGCTGGACGCGATGCAGTGGCTGGCGGGGATTGCGCCCGGCCTGAACCCGGCCGATGTCGCCAAGGTCGCGCGGTTTGCCGGAATCCAGCCGGCCTGGCCCGCCGGTTCCGTGTTGCGTACCCCGGACGCGCGGTTCGCCAACCTGCCGGGATTCCCCTACGAGCCCCGCTACGCGGAGATCGAAGGCCTGCGCATGGCCTGGGTCGAGCAGGGTGCGGGCGATCCGATCCTGCTGTTGCATGGCGAGCCGACCTGGAGCTACCTCTACCGCCACATGATCCCGCCGCTGGCCGCCGCGGGCCGCGTGATCGTACCCGATCTGATCGGCTTCGGCCGCAGCGACAAGCCGGCGGCGCCCAACGCCTACAGCTACAAATCGCACGTGCGCTGGCTGCGCGCCTTTCTCGACGCGCTGGACCTCCGCCGGATCACGTTGGTTTGCCAGGATTGGGGCGGGCTGCTGGGGCTGCGCCTCTTGGCGCAGCAGCCGGAGCGCTTCGCGCGGGTGGTGGCGATGAACACCGGCCTGCCGGACGGGCGTGGCATGCCCGGCGCATTCCTCAAGTGGCGGCGCTTCTCGCAGCGGGTCGAGGCGCTGGATGTGCCGCGGCTCATCCAGAACACGTTGAAGCGGCGGCCGCTGAGCGAGGCGGAGGCCGCCGCCTACGCCTCGCCCTTCCCGTCGAAGGAGTATCAGACCGGCGCGCTGGTCTTCCCCCGGCTGGTGCCCATCCGGCTGGACCACCCCGGCGCCTATGACAACCGGGTCGCGATCGACCGGCTGCGCGGGCTCAGCCTCCCGGTTCTGCTGGTGTGGGGAGAAGACGACCCGATTACCACGCCGGCCCAGAAGGCGCTGCGGTCGATCTTTCCTCACGCGGAAGGGCCTGTCCTCATTCCCAACGCCGGCCACTTCGTGCAGGAGGATGCGGGCGAGGAGGCCGCCCGAGCTATTCTTTCCTCCTGCTTCTAACGCCATGTATCGGACTCTTCTCCTGTTCGCTGTTCTGTTCCGCTGTGCCGCGCAACTGCCGCAAGGGAACGCGTATGTCAACAGCCTCGGCATGCGGCTGGTCCGCATTCAGCCTGGCAGCTTCCAGATGGGGGAAAGCGCCACGCCGATTCCCGACGATCTCATCAAGCCCCTCACCTACGTCACGCGAAGCGAACTGGCGCAGCGCTATCCCCAGGGCGATCCCAGCCGCTTCAAGGTGTATATCGATCATGCCCGCTATGGCGACTTTGATGAGAAGCCGGTACACAAAGTCACCATCAGCAAGCCGCTCTTCTTGGGCGTCACCGAAGTGACCAACGCCCAATACGAGCAATTCCACCCGGCGCACCGCCGCCGGCGGGGCCGCAATGGTTTTTCCATGGCAGACGATGAGGCCGTGGTGTTCGTGAGTTGGGACGAGGCCAAGGCCTTTTGCGACTGGCTTTCGCGGAAGGAAGGGCTGCCTTATCGTCTGCCCACCGAAGCGGAGTGGGAATACGCAGTCCGCGCGGGCACGACGACCTTATACTCCACCGGCAACGCGCTGCCCGCCGAGTTCCACAAGAACGTCCGCAATAGCGCCTTCGACGAACCGGCGGACAGGGTTTCCACTCGGGTCGGCCTGACGCCCGCCAATCCATGGGGCCTGTTCGACATGCACGGCAATGTGGAGGAGTGGGTTCTGGATTGGTATGGTCCCTACGAAGCCGGCGTCCAAACGGACCCAGTCGGGCGAGTGGACGGGGACTTCAAAGTCACGCGCGGCGGCAGCCACGGAACCTGGCTCTACTACCTTCGCTCGGCCAATCGGATGGGCGCGCCGCCTGAAACCAGAAACTGGCTCATCGGCCTTCGTGTCGCCATCGGCCCGATGCCGGCCACGGCCCCTCTGCCCGTTCCCGGTCCTCGGCGATTCCAGATGAACGTCGTCCAGCGGGCGGCGCCCGCTTCGCGCCTGGACCCTCAACAGCCGTACTTCAAGGGACCGCGCCCCTTCGTGCGCATACCAGAGGATTCGCATGGCCCGATATACTCCCACCACAATCACGATACGGCGCTCACCGAGTGCCCGAACGGCGACCTGCTCGCCATCTGGTACACCTGTGTCCAGGAGCGCGGCCGGGAACTGGCTGTGGCGATCAGCCGCCTGCGCCACGGAGCGGAGGAGTGGGAGCCTGCTTCGCCATTCTGGGATGCGCCGGACCGGAACGATCACGCACCGGCCATGTGGTTCGACGGCGACAAGACCATTTATCACCTCAACGGCCTGGGGATCGCGGGCCGCTGGGCTCCGCTCGCGGTGGTGATGCGAACTTCCACCGACAACGGCGTCACTTGGTCGAAACCCCGTTTGATTGTGCCCGAGTTCGACTTCCGCAACATGCTCGCGGAAACGGTCTTTCGCGCCAGAGACGGATCGATCGTTTTGGCTGCCGACGTCGCCAGGCGCTTCGGAGCTGCCGATCATCAGCTTTCCAATCTGTGGATCAGCCGCGATGGGGCCGCAACGTGGTTCAATCCCGGCGGCATCATCAAGGGCGTCCACGCCGCGGTGGTGGAAGTCGCCGATGGCCGCTGGATGGCGCTGGGGCGGGGCGAGAACATCGATGGCTGGATGCCGAGGAGCGTCTCCGCCGATATGGGCCGGACCTGGCAGTACTCGGCCAGCCCATTCCCGCCGATTTCCGGTGGCCAGCGCCTGGTGTTGCTGCGGCTGAAGGAGGGTCCGATCCTTTTCGTTTCCTTCGCCAGGAATATTCACCAATTGGAGCCCGCTGGCCCGGGCGATATCCGCGCCAGCACTCACCTGTTCGCCGCCCTCTCTTCCGATGAAGGCCGGACCTGGCCGGTCCGCCGGATGATCGGCAGCGACAGGAGCCAAGGCGTCCTGACGCTCGACGGCGGCCGCGTGCGCTCCAGCCCCAGCACGTCCGAACACCTGGGCTACTTGTCGGTAACTCAAAGCCGGGACGGGCTGATCCACCTGCTGACGAGCAAGAACCACTACGCCTTTAACCTGGCGTGGATCAAGCAGGGGCAGCCGGCTGTTCCCCAGGAACCCCAACCCAACCTGTTGCCGGTTCGCACGGCGTTGACCCGCACGGTGACGGCGGCGCCGATTCCAGGTTCCCAGCCGCAGCGCTGGTCCAACGAGAGAATGGACTCGACGATAGCGCTGGACCCGGCCAAGGGATTCACCGTGGAAGCACGCGTTCAGGTATTCGGCTCGGGCGCATTCGATCTGGAAGCCTGGGCGCCGAGCGGTCCCCGCTTCACCACGCACTATCAGATCAAGGTGACCACGACCGCGGTCTTCTACTGGCATGACGGCGACTTTGGTCAAATCGCCAGCGGCCTGGATAACGCGGGCGCGGCGCACTTGTACCGCTTGGCGGTGCGGGAAGACACCGCCGTCCAGGTCTACCGCGACGGCCGGCTCCTGGCTACTCTGCCGGCCGATCAAGGCAGCAGCCTGGCACAGGCCGCCCGCGGCCCTTATGTCGAGTGGGGTTCCGGGGCGGAGGCGCGGGTTTCCGTGGAACGGGTCGCGCTGGATCCGGCGGGGGCCTTTCGCCCGTAGTTTATACTCGTGCCATGGGGCATTTCGCTGTGGGCCGGGTGATCGCGGCTACTGCCGCGCTGGACCCGCTGACCGGCGAGGTCTTCAAAGTCGATCGGTCCAAGAAGGCGATGGAGGGATATTACTCCTCGCCGGTCGCCGCCGGCGGCAAAGTGATCTTCGTGAGCGAATCGGGCAAGGTGACGGTTGTCAAGGCCGTGCGGCGGTGGGAGATCCTGGCGGTGAACGACCTCGGCGAGGAATGTCACGCCACGCCGGCGATCTCGGGAGGCAAGATTTTCGTCCGAACGCGGCACGCCTTGTACTGCTTCGGCAAGAGGCCCCTCGAGGCGCCGAAGTAATGGCCTCCGCCCTGGAAGGACTCCGCGTCCTCGACTTCACGCATGCTCTGGCGGGGCCGTACTGCACGCTGCTGCTGGCCGATTACGGAGCGACGGTCTACAAGCTGGAGTCCCCCGATGGCGGCGACATGGGGCGCGGCTGGGGCCCGCCGTTCGCCGGCAATCAAGCCTCTTTCTTTCTGGGGTTGAACCGCGGCAAATACGGCCTCTCGATCGACCTCAAGCGGCGCGAGGGCCTGGACCTGTGCCTCCGCCTGATCGAAAAGATGGATGTGCTGATCGAGAACTTCCGGCCGGGCGCCATGGACCGCCTGGGGTTAGGGTACGCCGACGTCCAGCCGCGCAATCCGGGCCTGATCTATTGCGCGATTTCCGGCTATGGGCAGAACGGCCCGTCTCGAGACGAAGCGGCCATGGATCTCATTGTGCAGGCCTCCAGCGGGCTGGTCAGCATCACGGGAACCGAGGAAGGCGAGCAGGTCCGCAGCGGTTACTCGGTGGCGGACGTAACCGCGGGCATGTTCGCGGTCATCGGCATTCTCCTGGCGCTGCGGTCGCGCGACCAGACCGGCAAAGGCCAGCTCGTGGACGTGTCGATGCTGGACGGAATGATCTCCACGATGAGCTCCAACTTCATGAATT
>JACOSH010000275.1 GCA_016178945.1 Acidobacteriota bacterium | reverse complement strand
AGCCGGAGATCGCCAACGCCGTTCCGCATCTTCGCATCCGCTGGGACCAGTCCAAGATCTCGGCCGCGGAAGCCACCAAGCGTCTCCGTGAGTGCGACCCCTCGATCGAGCTGCGCCCCGGCGCCAAGGATTGCCTGGAGGTCGCGGTGTGGATGCTGCAGCCCAACGAGGCCCAGATCGTGGCCAAGCGCATTCGCGAGGTGCTCAAAGGCGGGTCGGCTGAGAATGTCCGGACGCCGCCTGACGCTTTGCCGGGCCGGCAAGAAGATTGGGGGCGTGTGCGCCGGGCTGGCCCGGTTCCTGGACGTCGACCCTACGCTGGTCCGGATCGTCTGGCTCGCCTTGGCCCTGACGCCGCCCGGGGCCGGGGCGATCGCCTATGTCGCGGCGTGGCTCATCATGCCGAACGAGGAAACCGCTGCGCCTCCGGCGGCCAGTACCGGGTCCAGCCAGCCGGTTTACTCATGAGCCGAACAAGAGAGATGCCGGCAACCGCTCCTAACCCGGGGAAGCCGGAACCAACAGGCCAAGGCGATTCTCGCAAAGTGGCTGAGGGGTAGGCTTGAAGTCCATGGCGGGCTCAGGTGTATCTCGCAAGGAACGCCAAGATCGCCAAGAAGAACGGCTTACTTCAGGTACTTGTCCAGGTCCGGTTTGAGCTGTTTCTGCACCGCGGGCAAGTCCAGGTTTTCCCGGGTCACCACCAGGGGCGGCAGATTGTTGATCTTCACTGGGGTTTGACCGCGCAGCTTCCGCACCGCGTCGGTGACTGCGTCATGACCCATCCGGAAGGGGTCCTGCACCACCAGCGAGTCGATCAAGCCGGCGCGTAAGTCTTCGAGCAGCGTCGGGCTGGAGTCAAAGCCCACCATTTTGACTTTGCTTTTCCGGGCTTTCAGGGCCTGGCTGGCGCCTACGGCGCTGGATTCGTTGGAAGCGAACATGCCGTCGAGCTCGGGGTGCGCCGTCAGGATGTTCTCCGCCGCGGTCATGGACTTGCTGAAATCTGCCCACCCATACCGCTTGTCGACAATCTCGATGCCGGGGGATTCCTTGTGGATGGCCTCTTCAAATCCCTGCTCGCGCAGCATGGTGGAGGCCGCGCCGGGCTGGACCGCGACCATGGCCACTTTCCCCTTGCCGTTCAGGATGGCGGCCATGCGCGCCGCGCCGGCCTGCCCGGCGCGATAGTTGTCGGTGGCGACCTGCGAAACAAAATTATCGGTGTCGATGCCCGAATCGAAGATCACCACCGGGATCTTCTCTCGGAAGGCGCGATCAACCACCCCCACCATGATCTTCTTGTCGATGGGCGCCAGAACAATGGCGTCGACCCGCTGGTTGATCATGGCCTCGACGATCTGGAGCTGGGCCGAATAATCGGTCTCGGTGGAAGGGCCGTTCCAGACGATCTCGACGCCGGTCTCCTGGGAGCCGAGCACGGCTCCGGCATGCACCGACTGCCAGAACAGGTGCGCCCGTCCCTTGGGGATGACGGCGATGCGCTTCTTGCCTCCGCGCTGGCAGGCCGCCAGGGTCGCCGCCAGTCCGGCGAGCGCCTCGCGGCGCCGGAAGGTCATTGCGGAAAGCTCTCCGGCGCCTTGATCTGCTGCCAGCCATCGCCGCTCAACGCCTTCAGGAACGCGACCAGGGCCTGCCGGTCCTCGGCGTTCAGGCTGAGCTTCTTGATCTTCTGGTCGAGGTTCTGGTTGGGGATTCCGCCCTTGTTGTAGAAATCCACCACTTCCTCCAGCGTCTTCTGGCTGCCGTCGTGCATGTAGGGGGCGGTGTGCTCGATCTCGCGCAGAGTGGGGGTCTTGAACGCGCCCCAATCCTTGGGATCCTTGGTCACGGCGAAGCGGCCCAGGTCGGGCTGCGGCTTATCCATGCCGACGCCGATATTGGCGTACATGTTGCTGGTGAAATTAATCCCTTCGTGGCACTGGTCGCACTTGGCCACATCGAAAAACACTTTCATGCCGCGCACCTGTTTGCCGGATAGGGCCTTCTTGTCGCCGGCCTTATAGCGGTCGTAGCGGGAGTTGCCGGAGAGCACCGTGCGCTCGAAGGTAGTGATTGCCTTGGCGACGTGGTCGATGGTGAAGTCCTCGACGCCGAAGGCCCTCTGGAAGCGCTGGCGGTAGCCCGCAATGGTCTTCAACCTGGCGACCACGGCCTGATGGGTGTTGCCCATCTCAATCGGGTTGGCCATGGGGCCAACGGCCTGCTCTTCCAGCGTGGCGGCGCGGCCGTCCCAGAATTGGGCCAGGCTGTAGGCGCGGTTGAGGACGGTCGGCGCGCTGCGCCCGCCCTTCTGGCCCCTAATCCCGGTGGATACCGGCGCGCCGTCGGTGAACGCAAACTTGGGACTGTGGCAGGTGGCGCAGGACACGGTCCCGTCCGCCGACAGACGCGGATCGAAATACAGCAAGCGGCCCAGCTCGGCTTTTTCCGGTGAATAGGGATTGTCTTCGGGCCAAATGATGGGCACCAGGCCCAGGGGCTCTTTGGGCGGCTGGGAGGCGGCGAATACAGAAATGGCCGGCAACAGAATGCCGGCCATGGTGTTGCGAATTCGCATGGGTCTGGTTCCTACTTCTTCAGGTAGCCGGTCACGTACAGGGCTTTGTAGCCGGCGTGGGAAGAGAGCGTGCCGGTCACTTCCATGATGTGGGCGGCGTGCTCGATGGCCGCTTTGCGGAACTCGGTGAGACCGTCCCGCCGGGGATCGTGCTCCTCTTCCATCAGCATGTACAGGTTGCCGTCCTCGGTGAGCAGCCCGATGGGCTGGCCCGCGGTGAAACATTTCTGGCCGCAGGCGCGGTGTTTCTCTCCATGCTTGCCCACCTGCAGGTAGCAGGAAAAGTCGAGGATCTCGCCGACCAGGGTGGCCGTCTGGGCGGAGTTGGGCTTGCCGTCCACCGCGGCGCCGACAGTGGTCGCCGACCAGGGGTTGCCGGTCTTCTGACCCAGCTTGCCGGCCGGGGCGCTGAAGCTGCCGGTCTCCACCGCCATCTGGGGCTGCAGGATGGCAATCCCTTTCTTGGCCGGCGCCTTCTTTTCGCCTTGCGCGAAAACAAAGGTCGCCAGCCCGAACACACACACAATCGCGAATACAGCTTTCTTCGACATGCACTCTCCTCTAGCGTTTAGATTTCTATCCGCGCACCGAAGCCGCGGGAATTTTCTTCACCAGGCCGGCGAGCTCCGTCCGGCTCTCCTGCCCGATGGTGAAGCAGTCCACACATTCCTGCGCCAACGCAAACTGCAGACACTCGTCGGTGCGGTCGCGCAGCTTGCCCGCACCGAAAATCTTCATCCCGATAATACCCTTGCCGGCCGCCTTCATCTGCTTTAGAACCGAGAGGACGGTCCCCGGATCGGCATCCATGGCGACCCCGGCGGGATTGATACGGGCCAGATCCACCTGCACCCAAGGCGTGCGGGCCGCGGTCTTCAGCGCGTCCAGAGTGTGGCAGGAAGTTCCGTGGGTCCGCACGATGCCCTTCTCACGGGCCTCGGAAATCACGGCCATGGCGCCCTTCTTGCGCTCCGGCCAGTCGGCGTCCAGCATGCAGTGCAGCAGCAGGATGTCGATGTAGTCGGTCCCCAGCTCGCGGCGAAAGCGGTCCAGGTCGGCCTTCATGTCCTTTTCGGTGGAGGCGTGGGTCTTGGACAGGATGGTCACCTTCTCGCGCGGGACTTTCTTGAGCGCCTCGCGCAGATAGACATGGGTTCCGTATTGGTCGGCCGAATCCCAGAAGGTGACGCCCTCGTCGAATCCGGCGTGGAACAGGTCGGCCAATCCGCTGACGCCCAGCTTGCGGGTCTGGTTGGAGCTGCCTCCCACGCCGTTGGTGCCGGTCCCCATCGCCAGGCGGCTCAGCTCGACGCCCATCGGGCCAAGCTTGATCCGGTCCGATGCGTTCTTCCTGGAATTGGCGGCGTACAGATGATGAGGAAAAGCGTTGAGGGCCACCGCGCCGGCCCCGGCTCGCGCAAAGAACTCGCGCCGATTCATGGATGCCTCCTGTAACAGTTGAAGTTATCACAGGCGGTGTGGTTCTGGCAAAGAGCCTGCTATAATCAACGACTCGCATGCGGTGGGTCTGCCTTCTCCTCTTAATCGCTATGCCTTCCTACGCTCAGAACCGCAGCCAGGCGCGCTCCATGGTAATCTCCCGGCTGGGGATCGTGGCCACCAGCCAGACGCTGGCGTCGCAGGCCGGCGCGCAGGTGCTGGCGCGCGGCGGTTCGGCGATGGACGCGGCGATCGCCGCCAATGCCGCGTTGGGGGTGGTCGAGCCGATGTCGAACGGCATCGGCGGCGACCTGTTCGCCATCTATTGGGAATCGAAGAGCGGCAAACTGACCGGGATCAATGCCAGCGGCTGGGCGCCGGCCGGTTACACGGTTCCGTACCTGCGCGCCAAGAGCCACTACCGGGCGCCGGACGAAGGCATCGACGCCGTGACCGTGCCGGGCTGCGTGGCCGGGTGGGAGAAGTTGCACAAGAAGTTTGGCCGCCTCCCGTTTCGCGACCTGTTGCGGCCGGCCATGGTCTACGCCGCGGAGGGCTTCCCGGTCACCGAGATCATCCAGGAACACTGGCGTGCCAGCACCCTGACGTTGTCCCGCGACGACAACGCGCGCGCGCTGTTCCTGCCTAACGGATCGCCGCCCGGCGTGGGCGAGATCTTCCGCAATCCGCCGCTGGCCAAAGCACTGGGCTTGATTGCCGCCGGCGGTGCTGGGGCCTTCTATGACGGCCCCATCGCCCAGGCGATTCTGAAGACATCCCAGCGACTGGGCGGCGCGATGGCCGCGCCGGATCTGAGCCAGTATCAGCCGGAGTGGGTCGAGCCGGTGTCCACCGAGTATCGCGGCTGGAAGGTGTACGAATTGCCTCCCAACGGCCAAGGGATCGCGGCGCTGGAGATGCTCAACATCCTGGAGACGCTGCCGCTGCCGAGCCTGGATGCGCAGAGCGCCGACGCGCTGCATCTGAAGATCGAGGCGCAGAAGCTGGCCTACGCCGACCTGATCCGCTACATCGCCGATCCACGCTTCGCCCAGGTTCCGGTGGCGGGGTTGCTGTCCAAGCCCTATGCCGCCGGGCGCGCGGCCTTGATCCAGCGCGATCGCGCGCGCTGCGACAACGTTGCCGGCACGCCGCCTCGGGCGGTGGGAGACACCATCTATCTATCGGTGGTCGACCGCGACGGCAATATCGCCTCGCTGATCCAGAGCCTGTACCTGAGCTTTGGTTCGGGCGTGCTGGTGGACGGCTTCGGCTTCCACCTGCAGAACCGGGCCGCGCTGTTCGAGATGGACGAACAGCACCCGAACGTCGCGGCGCCGCGCAAGCGCCCCTTGCACACCATCATTCCGGCCTTTGCCGAGAAGGGCGATTTGCGCCTGGGCTTCGGCATCATGGGCGGCTTCAACCAGGCCCAGGCGCACGCCCAGTTCATCTCCCACATGGTGGACCACGGCATGAACATCCAGGCCGCGCTGGAAGCTCCCCGCTTCACGAAGCTCAGCTTCGGCGGATGCGACGTGATGATGGAAGCGCGCATCCCCGCGGGGGTGCGAGAAGAACTGGCTTCGCGAGGCCATCGCGTGGAAGTGCTCGGCGACTATTCCGGAACGGTGGGAGGCGGGCAGGCGGTTCTGCACGACTCGCGGGCCAAGGTCAACTACGGCGCGTCGTCACCGAGGAAGGATGGGGCGGCCATCCCCGAGCCGGCCATGTTCTGG
>JACOSH010000274.1 GCA_016178945.1 Acidobacteriota bacterium | reverse complement strand
CGCTGTCACCCTCACTAAGGACAACCCCTGGGCCGCGGTCTACGTGGACCTGGTCAACCATTTCTACGGGCGCGGTTCGATTCCGGTGGGGGTGGTGCGCAACGGGAAAACCCCCGACGACAGTAAGATGATCCGGCTGCCGGCCGAGCGCAGGAATCCGGATGGCAGCCTGGTCTATCCCCGCAACATCCAGAGCGGCGCGGATGCGCCCGAGGCGGTCGCGCTGCTACGGGACATTCTGGCGCTGGAGAAGGATGGCGACGTGGTCATCGTGCAGGTCGGATTCAGCACCAACCTGGCGCGGCTGCTGGAAGCTGCGCCGGACCTGGTTTCGCGCAAGGTGCGGCTGCTCTCGGTGATGGCCGGACAGTTCCCGGCCGGCAAACCGGAGTTCAACGTCCGGATGGACGTGCCCGCCTTCGAGAAGCTGGTCAACGAGTGGCCCACTCCCATTGTGATGAGCGGCTTCGAGATCGGCCTCAGCATTCTCTATCCGGCCCGCGGCATCGAGCAGGACTTCTCGTATGTGGCGCACCATCCGGTCGCCGATGCCTACCGCAACTACCAGAAGATGCCCTACGACCGCCCGGCCTGGGACCTCACGTCGGTCCTGCAGGCGGTGCGGCCCGAGGGCGGCTACTTCTCGCTATCGCCCAAGGGAAAGGTCCGGGTGACGGCGGATGGCGTGACGTCGTTTGAGGCGCGGCGAAACGGGCGGCACCAGTATCTGATCGCCGGCGAGGAGCAGCGGAAAAAGGCGCTGGCGGCGCTGATCGAGCTGGCCAGCCGTCCCCCGGACCGCTTGCGGTAAACTAGTTTCATGGCGAAAGCGGAAGCAATAAAAGAAGCGCCGGTTCCGATCAGCGTCTGGCTGCCCCCGGTGGCGGTCGGCTGGCTGGTGCCGGGCGGCGGCCATTTCCTGCTCAAAAGGCAGGGACGCGCCGCGTTGATCCTGGTCTCAGTCACGCTGATGTACCTGTTCGGCCTGTTCATGCGAGGGACGTTGTTTACCCCCGAGCGGGGCGATGTCCTGACCATCCTGATCACCTACGGCGGGTTCATAGGCAACCTCGCTTCCGGCGTGCTGTACTTCCTGACGTCGTGGCTGGGCTACAACCAGCCGGATATCGCCGGGCACGTGCACGACTACGGCACCAAGTTTCTGGTCTCGGCCGGGTTGCTCAATCTTCTCGGCATTGTGGATGCCTACGAAATCGCGGTGGGAAAGAAGGACTGACATGCCGAAGATGAACCTTACCCACTTCGAAGCTTCCCTGCTCTTCGCCCTGTGCGCGTCGATCGTCATGGGCCTGGTCACCAAGAAGACGGACCGGGAGCGGCTGCTCTACGGACTATACCTGTTCGGCTGCTTCCTCGCCTCGCTCATCGGGCTGGGCTGGCTCATGAAGCTGGGGCACGGCTAGCCGGATGCCTTTCCCGAACGACGCCGAGCTGTTCGACGCGGTGCGCCGCCATCTCTACACCGCCGTGGTGGGAGATGTGCTCGACGTCATGGGACACCGCCTGCATTTCCTGCCGCCGCGGATTCGTCCCCTGCGCTCCGACATGATCGTGATCGGCCGGGCCGCTCCGGCCGTGGTCCGCGACGAAGCGGGGAATACCGGCGACCGCTTCGGCAAGCTTCTGGAAGCGCTCGACGCGCTGCGCGAACGCCAGGTCTACATCACCAACGGCGGCCAGACGCCGTACTCGCTGTGGGGCGAGCTGATGTCCACGCGTGCCACCCATCTCAACGCCGCCGGCGCGGTGTTGAACGGCTATTGCCGCGACGAAGCCGGAATTCTGGCCCTGGGGTTTCCCACCTTCTGCTGGGGGGCGTACGCGCTGGACATCAGCTTCCGCGGTAAGGTGGTCGATTATGGCGTGCCGGTTCAGGTCGGCGATGTTCCGGTCGCTCCCGGGGACGTGATCTTCGGCGACCGCGACGGCGTGCTGGTGGTGCCCCAGGCGGTGGCCGAGGAGGCCTTCGAGGCCGCCTTCGAGAAAGTGCGCAGCGAAAACAAAGTGCGTGACGCTTTCCGGCAGGGCATGTCGGCGGCGGAAGCCTTCGGCAAGTTCGGCGTGATGTAACCGGAGCGTGTGAACCATGTTCGGCGCGTTGCTCTTCATCGAGGACCCGGTGGCGTGCGAGGTCGTGGAGCAACTGGCCGTGGAATCGCGGCAGGTCACGGTTTACAAGTCGTTCAACCGTTTTCCCAGCTCCTACGAGCTGGCGCGCCTGCTGAATACGCATTCCCCCGAGCTAGTCTTCCTGGACTTGGCCGATGAAAGCGCGGCGATCGCGATGGCCTCCGAGATCGCGGGCCACTCCGGCGACGCCGCCATCATCGGATTGAGCGCCCGCGGAGCTAGCCCGCCTTCCGGCTTTTCCGCGGTGCTCTCCCCGCCGCTGGACCTGGAGCGGTTCCAGCGATCGATCCGGCAGGCCATTTCCCAGGCGCGCTCGCGCGTCTATGAGCACCTGTTCGCCTTCCTGCCCTCCAAGGCCGGCGCCGGGGCCACCACCGTGGCCCTGAACCTTTCCGGATGCCTGGCCGAAGCGCTGGGCAAGCGAGTGCTGATGATCGAGGGCGACATCCACTCCGGAGTCATCTCCGAATTGTTGCAGGTCGAGCCCGCCGCTTCGATCCTCGATCTGCTCGACAAGGCTTCCACGGTGGACGCCTTGGAGTGGCGGAGCTCGGTGGCGCACGCCCTGGGAGTCGATCTGCTGCTGACCAACCGGCCGCTGGAGCGAGCTTGGGCCGACTGGAGCGGCTACCATCATCTGCTCCAGTTCGCGGCGCCCCGCTACGACGCGATCCTGGCCGATCTGCCGGAAGTGGTCAACGACGCGATGCTGGAAGTCGTCCGCCGCGCCGGCGCGGTCTTCGTCGTCACCACCGCGGAGTTGCCTTCTCTGGCCCTGGCGCGGCACCGGCTTCGCGCCCTGCGGCATCACGGCGTCGACCCCGGCCGGATCCGTGTGATCGTCAATCGCTGGCATCGCAACGATCCCAAACCGGAGCAGGTTGGTGAACTGCTGGAGCAGCCCGTGGCGAGCGTGCTTCCCAACGACTACCGCGCGGTGTCGAAAGCGACCCGGGAGAGCGGGCTCGTCGACCGGAACACCGAGTTGGGCAAGGCCATTCTGTCGCTGGCCCGCAAGCTCGGCGGCCTCGATGGGCCGGCGCCGGAGCCTTCGCGCGGCCTTCTGGGCAGGCTGCGGGGCCGCGGGTAGAAGTGTTCTCATCGCGCCTCCGGTGGGATCTCGAGCCGAACGCGTTGGCGCGACTGCTGGCCCGCAAGCGCGCCGGCGGCGTGCGCATTCTCGACTTGACCGAATCCAATCCCACCGCCGCGGGGATTCCGTATCCGGCGGAGGAGATCCTGAGCGCGCTCGCCGATGACCGCTCACTGGTGTATGAGCCGTCGCCTCGCGGGCTGCCCGCCGCTCGCGAGGCCGTGGCCCGATACTACACCCAGCGGGGGCTGGCGGTCTCGCCGGACCGAATCCTGCTGACCGCTTCGACCAGCGAAGCCTACGCCTACGTCTTCAAGCTGCTGGCCGACCCGGGCGACGAGATCCTGGTTCCGCGGCCCTCTTACCCGCTCTTCGAGTACCTGGCCTCGCTGGAGGGCCTGCGCACGGCGCAGTACCCTCTGGTCTACCACGACGGCTGGTTTCTGGATCGCGACGCTATGGCCGCCGCCGTGACTCCGCGCACCCGGGCCATCGTGCTTGTGAATCCGAACAATCCCACCGGCTCGTTCCTCCGGCGGGAGGAGCTGGATTGGCTGGAGCGGATGAACCTGCCGCTGGTGTGCGACGAAGTGTTCGCCGATTACACTTTCGGCCCGGACGCCGCTCGCGTGGAGACGCTGGTGAGTGTGGAGCGGACCTTCTGCCTGAGCGGGCTGTCGAAGGTGGCGGGTTTGCCCCAGATGAAGCTGGGGTGGATCGTCGCCGGCCCCGCCGCGATGGAGGGCCTGGAGCTGATCGCCGACACCTATCTCTCGGCTGGCACGCCGGTCCAGCACGCGCTGGGGCGACTACTGGCGGCGGGCGAACCGGTGCGCGCCGCCATCGCCGCCAGGGTGCGCGAAAACCTGAGCGTCCTGCGCAAGACTTTCGAGCCGCTGGCCGTGGAAGGCGGCTGGTACGCCACGCTGCGTGTCCCACGCATTCGCGGCGAAGAAGAGTGGGCGCTCGAACTGCTCGACCGGCACAACGTTCTGGTGCAGCCCGGCTTCTTTTACGATTTCGGCCAGGAAGCCTTCCTGGTGCTGAGCCTGCTGCCGCCACGCGAGACCTTTCGCGCGGGAGTCGAGCGGCTCAAGAGGCTCGCTGAGTGAGGACGCGCGGCGTTTCAGCGCCGCAAAGCCGCTAGCGAAAAGTCCTCTTCCTTCATCGGGAGGTTGTACTCCAGCTTCTCCAGCTTCATCACGGTGCGGCTCTTCCGCTTGATGTCGGACATCTCCAGCAGGCGCGCCGTCCAGATGTTCTGAATGTCTTCGATCTGCTGGAACTTCAAGCGGCGGACCAACTGGTCCTGGCTGAAGCTCTCGACTTGAGCCGCCACGTAGTGATCCTTCCGGACCCAGGCGAGCGATGAGGTGTACTGCGACGTCTTGCCGCGCTTGGGCCGGTACTCGATCTTCCAGCAGGGCGCGCCGTCGATGGACTCCTCGCCCAGCAGCTTGTAGTCGAACTGATCCACGTCGCGCTCTTCCAGGTCTTCGAAGCTGAAATCCGTGCCGAAAAAGCGTGTGGAGCGGTCCTGGAGGGCGATGCGGCGCTCGCGCCCGGTGGCCGGGGTCCACATCCACTGGTCCGAGGAGCGGTCCGGATGATTGACCACCAGCAGCGCGACTCCCTTCACTTCGGCCGGCGCGGTGAAGCGCAGGACGGCCTTGCTCTCGCCGAAGGAGCCGATGCGCTCGCTGATCCAGCGCTTGGTGGTCACCTTGCCGCCGGAGTCGATCACTTCCAGCACCCCCTCGTAGCGCTGCGAGCGCGCCCGGGCGCGCTTCTGCGATTCGGCCACGATCTGGCGCGGGTCCTGCGCCAGCAGGACCGCGCTAAGCGCCAACACGAGTAGTCTACTCATATTCCAGAGCCTCCACCAGCGATCCCCGCACCGCCGCCTCGGCCGGCCCGATCGACGCCGCCAGCGCCGCTCCGGCGATCACCGGCAGCAGCGCCGCCGCGATGGTCCAGGGGAAACGGTAGTCCAGCGTCATGCCGGAGAAATCGCGCCGGGACATCTCCAACTGGTAGTAGAGATTCACCGCGCCCAGCGACAGGCCCAGGATCAGGCCCACCGCCGCGATCATGGCCGCCTCCAGCCAGATGGTGTGGCGGATCTGGCTGGCCAGCCCGCCCACCGCGCGCAGGACGCCCAACTCGCGCCGGCGGTCGGCGATGGATACGGTCAACGTGTTGACGATCCCCAGGACCGCTACCAGCACCGCGATGAAGATCTGCACATAGGTCATGCCGAACCACTGATCGGTGATCTGGAAGATGAAGTCTTTCACCTCCTTGTTGAGCAGCACGAACAGACGCCGCTGGCCGCTGAAGCGCTCCAGGATTCGCTGCTTGACGTCGGCGGACCGGGCCCCCGGCTGGAGATAGACGCGGAAGATGTCGATCGCATCCGATTTCCAATACCGCAGGTAGACGGAGGAGTCCAGGAAGACCGTGCCCTGCTGGCCCGAGTAGTCGCGCAATACTCCCGCCACCGGCAGGCGAAGCCATCCGGAAGGAGTCGGGATGTCGAGCGTCTGGCCTAGCTTGAGCGCTTGCAGTTGCGCCAGGTTTTCCGAGATCACCAGGCCCTTGCCCTCGCCGCCGATGCGATGCATCTCCAGAAAGTCGCCCTGCACGGCCTGGCGCGCGGAGGT
>JACOSH010000273.1 GCA_016178945.1 Acidobacteriota bacterium | reverse complement strand
TCGCGCTGTATCTGTCGGGTGACCCGGCGCTGGCCGACGATGTTACGTCGGAGACCTTTGTACGCGTCTGGAGCTCCCCGGAGCCGGTGCGCCTGGCGACGGTGAAGGCTTATCTGCTGACTATCGCACGCAATCTGTGCCGGATGGAGCGGAGGCGCTCCTCACGCCGTCAGAGCCTGGACAAAACGATTGCCGATGGCGGCCACAGCGTGGCGCGCAGTGTAGAGGCGAAGGACGAGCTCGATCGGGTCCTGCGGGCTCTGCGGGAATTTCCCGAAGCTGACCGGGCCGCGCTGCTGATGCGGGCCAACGAAGGGCTCTCTTACGAGGAGATCGCCGCGGCGCTCAGCTTGCCGGTCGCCACCGTGAAGGTCAAGGTACATCGGGCGAGGTTGAAGCTTGCAAAGATGAGGTGACTGAACCGTGAAAGTGACGCGAGACGTAATCCATGACTTGACGCCGGTCTACCTGGCCGGTGAAGCCAGTGCCGACACTGTGGCGCTGGTCGAGGAGTTCCTTCAGCAAGACCGTGATCTGGCGCGCACGATGGAGGCCTGGCGCGCCAATCCGCTGCCGGAGCTGCCCATTGCCTTGCGGCCCACTCAAGAAAAGGAGACGTTAGACATGACCAAACGATTGCTGCGCTGGCGAGGCGCCCTGATGGGCCTCGCGATGTTCCTGACCCTGCTTCCGCTGTCTTTCCGGTTTGACGGCGGGCGGCTCACGTGGAGATTCCTGCAAGACCTGCCCCCGGAGGCGACGGCTGGGGTTCTCTCGGCGGCGGTAGCCTGCTGGAGCGGCTTCCTCTACGTGCGGAGCCGCTTGCAGGGCACCGGTTTATAGAAGACAACAATGCGGCCCTGCCTCCCGAAAAGTAGGGTGTACGCATCCGATGTATCGAGCAACGAGCTTCGACCTGACTGCCGCCCTCTCGGAGAGGGTGAAGGGACAGGCCGAGGCGATCCGGCAGATCGCGCCGTACGTCCAGATGTACGAGACGGGGCTGGCGCCGGAGGGACGTCCGGCGGGCATCTTCCTGCTGCTGGGGCCCACGGGAACCGGAAAGACCCGCACGGTCGAGGCGCTGGCCGAGGTTCTGCATGGCGACCGGAAGAAGGTCCTCAAGATCGATTGCGGCGAATTCCAACTGGATCACGAGGTGGCCAAGCTCATCGGCGCGCCGCCGGGTTACCTGGGGCATCGCGAGACTCACCCGCTGCTGACGACGCAGGCCTTGAACGCCGCCGCCAGCGCCGGCTGCGACCTCTCGCTGGTCCTGTTCGACGAGATCGAAAAGGCCGCGCCGCCGCTGGCCCGCCTGCTGCTGGGCGTGCTGGACAAGGGCACTGTGCGGCTGGGCGACAACTCGACCGTCAACTTCGAGAAGAGCCTGGTCTTCTTCACCAGCAATCTGGGCGCGACGGAGATGACCAAGGCGCTGGCGCCCGGTCTGGGCTTTCACGCCTCGGCGCCGCCGGACGCGGCACGCCTGGAAGGTCAACTGCGCACCATCGGACTGGCGGCCGCGCGCAAGCGCTTTTCGCCCGAATTCTTCAACCGGATCGACGCCGTGATCACCTACCAGCCGCTGGACGCGGACTCGCTGGCCGAGATCGTGGACCAGCATCTGGCGGCCCTGCAACAGCAAGTCCGCGGCCGGCTGGGCGAGCGAAGCTTCGAGATCGCGGTCAGCGCCGAGGCGCGAGCTTTCCTGGTGGAGCGGGGAACCAGCCCGCGGTACGGGGCGCGGGAGCTGAAGCGCGCCATCCACCGCGAGCTCACGCAGCCGCTGGCGTCGCTGGTGTCCTCGGGCGAGGTCGAACCCGGAGCGAGGGTGGTGGTCGATGCCGGCGCCGGGGGCGCGGGCCTGAGCCTGGAAGTCGAAGCCCGCCGGCGGTCGCGAGCCGCCTGAGAGCGGCGCAGTGCTATACTGGGGAAGGTCCTGCTGGAAATCAGCCCAAGACAATTCACAGGAGTTACGCTTTTCCAATGCTGGCATCAACACAACTGCGTCCGGGAATGGTGATCAAGTTCAACAACGAGCTGTACTCGGTTTTTAGCGTCAACCACCGGACGCCCGGCAATCTGCGCGGCTTCGTGCAGGCCAAGATGCGCAGCCTGCGCAGCGGCTCCATGACCGAACATCGCTTCTCGTCGGAAGACCGCGTCGAGCGCGCCGTTCTGGAAGAAGTGGAGATGGAATACTTGTACGACGACGGCGAGTATTACTACTTCATGAACACCGAGAACTACGAGCAGATGCATCTGACCAAGGACATCCTGGGCGACGGCACCAACTACCTGATCCCGCAGCTCAAGGTGCACGTGGAATTCTACGAAGGCAAGCCCATCAGCGTGGAACTGCCGGCCACCGTGGACATGACCGTGGTCGAGACCGAGCCCGGGCTGAAGGGCGCGACCGTCTCCAACGTCACCAAACCGGCCAAGGTGGAGACGGGCCTGGTGGTGCAGGTGCCGCCGTTCATCACCGAGGGCGAAAAGATTCGCGTCAACACGGCCGAAGGAACGTATCAGGAGCGGGCGTAGGCCGCTGTCCGGACGCGGATGCGATGACCGCCCGCCTGAGCTCCTCCTCCTCGGCGGGAAAAACGGTGCGCAGATCGAGCAGCAGACGGCCGTCTTCAATCCGGGCAATGACGGGCGGCTCGCCCGTCCGCAGACGCCGCTCGAGTCCGGTGACATCGTCCGAGGCGATGGCGATGAGCCAAGTCGGCAGGGACTGTTCCGGCGTCGAGCCGCCGCCAATCACGCTGACGCCTTCCACCAGTTCGACGGCAACGCCGGTCAGCCCGGCCGACAGCCGTTCGGCGCGCGCGCGGATCTCGGCGGGC
The DNA here is from genome assembly GCA_016178945.1 of Acidobacteriota bacterium. Lineage (GTDB taxonomy): Bacteria > Acidobacteriota > Terriglobia > Bryobacterales > Bryobacteraceae > JACOSH01. Next base: position 621 of record JACOSH010000273.1, on the reverse strand, counting down.
GTCTGCCGGATCATGCGCAGGGCGGGAACACAGTCCCATCGCTCCAGGATTAGGTTGCGCAGCGTGGACTCCAGAATTTGATAGATGGTCTTGTCCAGCCGGAGCGCGCGGAACATGGGGTTGCGGCGCAGGCGCTCGACCAGCTCGCGCCGGCCGGCGAGCAGTCCCGCCTGCGGGCCGCCCATCAGCTTGTCGCCGCTAAAGCTGACCAGATCGGCGCCCGCCCGGAGGCTCTGGATCACCTGGGGCTCGTCAATTCCAAAGGGGCGGAGATCGGCGAGGCAGCCGCTGCCGAGATCCTCATAAACGGGGATTCCTTTCTCCTTTCCGAGCGCGGCCAGTTCTTCCAGCGGCGGGCGGGAGGTGAATCCCTGGATGCGGAAATTGCTGGGATGCACGCGGAGCAGCAGGCGCGTGCGCCCGCTGATCGCCTCGCGGTAGTCGGCGATGTGGGTGCGGTTGGTGGTTCCGATCTCCCTTACGATGGCGCCCGAGCACTGCATGATATCGGGGATGCGAAAGCCGTCGCCGATCTCGATCAGCTCGCCGCGGGAGACGATCACCTCGTGGCCGGCGGCCAGCTCGTGCAAGGCCAGGTAGATGGCGGCCGCGTTGTTGTTG
>JACOSH010000272.1 GCA_016178945.1 Acidobacteriota bacterium | reverse complement strand
TCGCACGGCCTGGTGAACAACGTCAGCCGCAGCCACGCGACGCGGTCGCAGAACGCCTGTGGCGCCTTCATCCCGGCGGTGGTGTCCCTGCCGGTGATCCGCAACAAGGCCGTGCTGCACGTGATGGACGGCATCAAGGGTCTCTACCACGGCGGCCCGGGCGCGCGGCCGCAGTTCGTCTGGGAGCACAAGACCCTGTACTTCGCCACCGACCCGGTGGCGCTGGACCACGTGGGCTGGCGCGTCATCGACGACAAGCGCGTTTCCGCCTGAAAGAAGAAACTGGTCGAGGACACACCGGACGAGTTCAGCACCTTCGTCCACCGCCAGCCCGAGCATGTCGAGATCGCCGGCGCGCTGGGTTTGGGCGAGTGGGAGTGGTCCAAGATTGACCTGCGAAGAATCACGGTGTAGTTAGAAGCTGTGAAAGAATCGAACTGGCCACCGCTTGCTTACGCGCGCGGCTCTGTAAGTGCAATCGTTGCAGCACGAATGTTACAGAGCCGCGACCGTGAGGAAGCGGTTGCCGATATTTTTCACAGCTTCTCAGTGCGACGGCTCCTACGGGTTGGCCAGCATCGCCCGGATCCCGGCTTCGTAGTCGCCCTTGCTCACCAGGCCGACATGGGTCGTTGCGATGCGGCCGGATTTGTCGATGATCAGGGTGGTCGGCAGCGACGACAGGCCCCCGTAGAGCGCGGCGATGTCGTCGCCGCCGATCACTACCGGGTAGTTGATCTTGTTCTCTTCCATGAAGGGCTGGACCGCCTTCCAGCCGTCTTCATCGAAGGAGACGCCCAGCACCACGAAATCGCGGTCTCCGTAGGTCCGCTGAAACTCGATGAACCAGGGAATCTCGACCCGGCACGGGGGGCACCAGGTGGCCCAAAAGTTGAGCAGGACCACCTTACCCCTATAGTCGGAGAGCTTGACCTGCTTGCCGGAGGCATCGGTCAGGTTGAAATCGGGCGCGTAAGCGCGAACCGGCCCCGGTGGGCTCGGCCACAGGAGCTGCCGCACTTGGATCGATTCGCTCAGGCAGGCCGCCACGCAGCGCTCCGCGAGCGCCCGGGGCGCGGGGAAGGCCATCAGGACCAGGCAAGCGGCCACGGCCGCCGCCACTGCCAAGGTCCACCTTCGCCGGCGTCCGCTTCGGGCGGCGCGCAGTTCACGGAGACGGTCGAGACCCCGGACTGCGTCCGGCTGCCAATCGCCGTCCGGACGAAGCGTGGCCAGACGATCGTCCACCCAGCGGCTGAGGTCGAATTCGCTATTCTTCTCCATATCGGCTGATGTACTCCTTTCGAAAGGCCTGCTGGGCGCGGCTGAGCAGAGTGCCCACGGAAACCGGATTCAGATCGAGCGCGGAAGCCAGCTCCTCGTAGCTGAGGCCCTGGCCGCGAAGAAGCAACAACTCGGCCCGGCGCTCCCCGATGACGCTCAACACCAACCGGACCTTCTCCCGCTCCTCTTGAACGGCGCGGACTTCCTCGGGCGTTGGCGACGGCCGGACGAATGCGGCCAGCCGTTCATAGCGGCTCCGGCGCTCCTGCCGGCGCAACTCGTCCAGGCCCACTCGCACCGCGGCGCGGTACAGCCAGCCTTGCGCGGTAGGGCCTTGAGCCTGGCCGATCCGCGACCACTTCAGCAGGACTTCCACCGCCAGCTCCTCCGCGCGAGCGGGATCCCGGATGACTCCCGCAATCACGCGGGCGACGCGCTCATACTGAGCGCGAAAGACGGTATCGAGATCGAGCGGGGCCTGGTGCGCCTTCGTCTCAGCCACAGCTTCGCCTGGAGGGTTCACAAGGTAACAACGCCTCCCGATTAAGAATTGTGACAGGCAGCCAGGCGATTATGCGGAACGTTCTTTCTTGAGGGCCTCGTGAAGAAGCATCTTGATGTAGGTCTGGTAGGGAAGCCCCTTCTGGTGCGCCAAGTCCTGGGCCGCCTCGATGTCCGGTACCGGCAACCGCATGGTAACCGTCTTCAGCGGCACGGACCGGGTCGCCTTCCCGGATTTGATGGCGCGTTTCATGATCTCCGCGGCCACCTCAGGATGCGCGTCCCACCATTCAGCCTCCTGGGCTTCGGTGCGGAACTTCGGAATCGTAATCGGCTTTTTGGGCATATTCAGTTTCCCTCGAAATAGAGCCGTTGCTGCTCCTTCGTCATTTCATAAGCGGTGACAACCCGGATCTTGCCGCGGCGCTCCGTATACAGGACCGTGAGCAGTCGTCCTGTCTTGGTGCGGCCAAAACAAAGCACCCGATCTTCACTCTCGTGTTGTTGAACAGAGGTTTCCAAGGGTCCGATCAGCACGGCCTCCTCGGCTTCCTGCGGAGTGATGGCGTGCCGCGCGATGTGCTCCCGGTTCCCGGCGTCCCACTCGAACTCCATGCTTTACATGGTAAAGACGCGGTAAAGAAGAGTCAAGGATGCCGGAAACGCGCGTTGCCCGATCTCGGCCGGAAATCACGCTCCACCGCCCGACGGCCCTCACCGCCCCTGGAGCCCTCGGCCCTGCCGGATGCGAACGGCCTGGTTCGCCTTGACTCTTCCGATCTTCTCGGTACCGCCTCCCGGCCAGGCGACTTCGACCTCCGCCGCGGCCGAACTGCCCAGTCCGAAGTGGAGGCGCGGGTCGTTGGAGGATAGATAGCTGCCGCCGGCCCGGACCGTCGAGTATTGGGTCAGGCCGCCGGCCGTCACTTTCACCCGCGCGCCCACCGCCATCCGGTTGCACGTCTCGCCGGTGAGCTCGACACGCAGCCAGTGGGCGCGGTTCCCGCCCGAGTTCTCCAGCAGCAGGGGTTTGCCGTCCATGACCGAAACCACTACGTCGAGGTCGCCATCGTTGTCGAAATCGGCGAAGGCGCCTCCGCGAGCGGTCTGAGGCGGCAAGGCCCGCAGTCCAGACTCCAGCGAGACCTCGCGAAACTTGCCGTTGCCGAGGTTGCGGAAGAGCTGCAAGGGCTGCCGGAAGCTCTCCTTGATTGCGCCCTCGACCTCCGGGTAGACGTGGCCGTTAGCGCAAAACAGGTCGGGATGGCCGTCGTTGTCGTAGTCGAAGAAGAAGGTCGCCCAACCCAGATACGGCACCGTGGGCTCTCCGACCCCGGCGGGATACGAAACGTCGGTGAAAAACCCGCCGCCGTCGTTATGGAGCAGCACATAGTTGTCGTTGGCGAAGGTGGTGATGAACAGGTCCATCCGGCCATCGTGGTCGTAATCGCCCACGGCCACGCCCATGCTCGACATCTCCTTGCCATCGGCGCTGTAGGCGACACCGGATTGAACGCCGATCTCCTCAAACGTGCCGTCGCCCTTGTTCCGGTAAAGATAGTTCGGGTTGGAGTCGTTGGCCACGAACAGGTCGGGACGGCCGTCGTTGTCGAAATCCTCAAAAACCGCCTGGAAGCCGAAATACAGCTTCCGGTCGGCGACGCCGGCCTTTTCGGTGACATCGGTAAAGGTGCCGTCGCCGTTATTGCGGTACAGGGCGTCGGGCGCCCCCTTGTAGCCAAGAGGGCCGCAGGCGTGGACTTTCACGCCGCGATACTCGCAGGTACGCAGCTCGGGCTTCTGGGCGTCGAAATCCAGATAGCCGGGCACGAACAGGTCCAGGCGACCGTCCAGGTCGTAGTCGCCGAAGGCGGGGCCGGCATGCCAGATCTGACCGCCGCCCACGCCAGCTTTGACCGTCACATCCGCGAACGTGCCGTCGCCGCGGTTGCGGTAGAGGATGTTGGGGCCGTAATTGGTGACCAGCAGATCGGTATGGCCGTCGTTGTCGTAGTCGGCCGCCGCGCACCCGAAGCCCCAGCCGCGGCCGGGAACGCCTGCCGCCGCCGTCACATCGGTGAACGTGCCGTCGCGGTTGTTCCGATACAGATGATTGGTGGTTTGCGCCGGAGCTTTCCCTTGCAGTTGGGCGAGCGTGGCGCCGTTGACCAGGTACAGGTCCATCCAGCCGTCGCCATTGTAGTCCAGCCAGCAGGCGCCGCTGCCGTTCACCTCCAGGACGTAGTTCTTCTTCGGCCCGCCCGAGACAATGAGGGCGGTGATTCCCGCCCGCTCGGCCGTGTCCCGGAAGGCCGGCACGGAGGGCGCCAGCGCCGCGGCGAGGAGGAGAGGGATGACCCAGAGGGCGCGGGGCATCGGCTAACGCCCGGCCTGCGCCGCCCGGAGCTGTTCCACGATCTTGGTCTGTTCGGCGGCCAGATCGGATTTGCCGAGCCGCGCGTAGACGCGGGAAAGCTCCAGATGCAGCGGCATGTCGGAGGGGAGGAGAGGAAGCCCGTCCTCCAAAATCTGGCGCGCATCTTCGAGGCGGCGCAGGGCCACCAGACTCCTCGCCAGGCCGACTCGCGCCGCGGGCATCGTACCGGGAGTGTTGATCGCCGCGCGGTAATGTTCGACCGCGGGCGAATGTTCGCCGGCCTTCTGGAGCGTGTCCGCCAGGCCCAGCTCGGCTTCCGGCTGTCCGGGAGCGAGCTTGAGCGTCGCTTCGAACGCCGGGCGCGCTTCCTGGTACCTTCCCAGGCGCGCGAACTGCTGGGCCGCCGCCAAGTGGGCCTGGGGGGCTTTGGCGAAGCGCTTCTGCGCCAGCCGGGCCGCTTCCAGCGCGCCCTCGGTGTCTTCGGTAGCGTTCAAGGCTTCGATCAGCAGCAGCAAGGGCGAGGGATCGGCGGCCTCCGACGCCTTCCGAAGCACGGGTATGGCTTTGGCGGGTGCGCCCGTGCGCAGGTAGGAGGTCGCCAGCAGCGCTCCCACACGCGCGTTACTCGCGTCCATCCGCCAGGCTTGTTCCAGAGGGCCGACCGCCTCCGCGTACTTCTGGTTCATCACGCACGCCAGGCCATAGGTCATGTTGGCGTCGAAGGACTGAGGCAGCAGCTCCACTGCCCGCGCCAGCGGCGCCAGAGCCTCGGCGGCGCGTCCCAAACGCAACGCAGCCAGCCCCTGATTGAACTGCGCCTGGAACATTCCGGAGTCGAGCTTAGCGGCACGCTCGAATGCCCGGAGGGCTTCGGCCGCCATCGCGGCGCCGCCGTAGACCACGCCCAGCGCGACCAGCGCGTTGGGATCGGCGTCCGGGCGGCCCAAGATCCGGCCGCCCAGGTCGAGCGCCTCGGCGGCCTTCCCGGCGCGGATCGCCTCGGCGGCGCGCATGATGGTTTCGACATCTTCGCGACTGGCACTGTGCAGCCTGCGGCTGTAGTCGAAGGCCTCTTGAGCCAGCTCGGACTGGCCGAGCTGCGAGTACAGTTTCCCAAGCCGGTAGTAGAGAGAGCCGTCCCAGGGCGCGTCAGCGGCCGCGACTTTCAGCAGCGGCAGAGCTTCTTGCGGCTGTCCGGCTCCCGCGTAGGCGGCGGCTAACTGGGACGCGGCGTCGAAGATGACTTGCTTGGACTCGACTACCGGCGCCAGCCACTCGATCGCTTCGCGCGGCTTGTTCTCGAGGAGCGCGATGCGGCCCAGGAAGTACCGCGAGTTGTAGGCCGGCGGCGCCGCCTTCACTGCGGCCGCAAAGCTCTGCCGCGCCGGCGACAGCTTGCGCTGCCGGTACTGCACATAGCCTAGCCGGTAGAGGGCCTGCACGTTTCCGGGCTCCTGCCGCCGGGCTTCGGTCAACAGGGCCTCGGCTGACGGAAACTCCTCTTTCTGAATCCGCTCCTCGGCTTGGCGCAGCAGATCGCCGGCCGTGGTCCCGGCCGATAGCAGGAGCGGGAGCAGCAGGGCCGGAGCCACGCGCATGGAAGTTACGAGCGCCATTGCGGTGATCTTTCCAATCATGATCGCACACGTCGTGCGCCGAGGCGGCCGACGCCGTGATTACCGATCGGCGAGAGGTTCGGCGGCCAGCCGCTCGACCGCTCGCTCGATGGCTTGCTGCGTGGCCCGGCCCAGAGCGGTTTCCCGGAATAGGTCTCCACCGGCGCTGAGCCGGCGACGGGTTTCCATGTTGAACGAGACTCCCCGGCCGCAGGCCTTGCCTTCCGCGTGTACTGCCTGGACGATGCGTCCGGTCGCGGTGTCGATCAGGCGAAGATCGAACCCGACCTTGCTCGTGACGCTGTCGAACCCGCCGCCGAGGCCCCCGAACCCCAGGCGGATGCCTTTCCGGCCTCCCTGGCTGAACTCGGTAATCACCCCGGCGACCAAAAACTGGGCGGCGATCATCCGGCCCGGGCCGGGCGCGGTCTGCGGCGAGGCAAGTTTCTTGACGCCCAGCTCCTGCTCCCAGAAGACTTCATCGGCGAGCGCCCGTTCCAGCACGATGAACCGCCCGGAATTGGTCAATGCGGCGGCGAGCTGGGCGGCGACGCCGCCTCCCAGATCCCAGGCTGGGAACTGCGCCGCCACCGCGCTCGAAGCGCCCATCCTGGCCACGGCAATTCGAGTCATGGGCGCGGCAGCCGCCTGAAGCAGGCCCCCGGCGGCCGCCCACACGAGAATCCAACGATCGATGCGCTTCATGGCCGCCTCACTTCATCCAATCCGGCAAACGCAGCACGGGAAAGTTCACCCGCGGCGCTTTCGGATCGGTTCCGGCCTGGCCCGGAAGGGCCTTTCCTTTCGCGCCGGGATCCGGCTGCACCAGGACGTCCTGGCACCAGTAGAGGTAGAAGGTGACGAAGTCGCCGTTTTCCACCTTCTCGTACTCGAAGTGGAACTTGCCCTTGATGCTGGTCTCGTGGGCGCTTTGCACCATGGCTTCATAGCGGGCGGCGTCGCGCTTCGGGACTCGCACTTGTCCGCGCGGCTCGCAGCCCGGGTGCGGTTTGGCCAAACTCAGCGCGCTCGATCCCAGCAGCCCCAGCGCAAGAATCGTAATGGTTGTCAGTCGTTTCATTGTCTCTGTCTCCTTTGTCATTTCTTCCGAGGACTCTGTCCTCGTTCACCCGGTAAGTCGGAAACAGAGCGAAAAAGGTTCAATCCATCCACCAGCCCGCTGCCAAATAGCGGATCTTTGCCGGGCGGACCCAGGTCTGCGGCCGCGCGCTCCAACAGCGTCGCCGCCACCACCACGCTGGAACGCTTCACCGCCTCATCGATTAGCCGCTCCAATAACCGATCGCGCGGGCCGCCCACACTCAGGTTTAACACTCGGGCCTTTCTCTCCAGCGCTAAATCGACGGCCTTGGCCAGCGTCACCGAGGTGCAGCGCGCGCGAATCGACTCGGCCGACAGCGGCAGGCAGGCCTGCACCGAGAGAATCCCGGCGCGCGCGGCAACGCCGCCGACGATCCCCGCCACCAGCGTGCCGTGTATCCCCGCCGCATCGGCCGCGCCGGTGACGTTCGCCCGTGCGCTGATCCGGCCGCTGAGACGCGGATGCCGCGCGTCGACACCGGTGTCGATCACGGCCACGGTGATGCCCTGGCCGGACAGCGAGGGATCCAGATGGTCGGTCCGCATGAGGCGGCCGGCGTATTGCATCGATTCCTGACCGGAGGTCTCAAAGAGGAAGTCCGGCTGCGCCAGGCGCACTCGCGGATCGGCCGCCAGCGCCGCGACCTTGATGGGTACATCCGTCGCGTCGGGGATGGTGAAGACCACCAGGCCGTCGTTGGTCGAGACCAGCGGAGACACCTCGGCCACCGCCACGCCGTGCGTGGCGGCCAGCGCCTGGGCCGTGGCGGCCATGGCCGGCGGCGAGGCGAGCGGGATCAGGGACAATACGCGCGCGCGCAGAAATCCTCTGGGGTCCTGCGCGGAGGGCGGAGCTGGAGGACCGGGAGGAGCGGGCGCCGAACCCGCTCCGCGCAGCGCTTCCTGCGCCGCACAAGGGCACAACTCGCCTGCCCGCTTATAGCGAATGGTGTAGTTGCCCTTGGCCAGTCCCCGCAAGCCCAACCGGAAGCCGTTCGGTTCTCCTCCCGAGGTCGACACGAGCTGCTCGTCGCCGCCCTCCATGCGGATGATCGCGGGGTCTTCATTGGCGATCTTCAAGGCCAGCGGCAGCGCCGAGCCTAGCAGTTGAAACCAAGCCGTGGTCGAGGCGCCGCGCAAGATGGCCGCCTGATCCACCTGGGCGGACAAATGCATGACCGTGGTCATCACCCGATCCGACGCGGTGAAGCCGGCCTCCGGATCGCCGCTGACGACGTGCAGCCCGGGCTTGACGCCCTCGGGAATCCACACCAGCAGCGATCTGGATGAGGCTGCCGCCGGGCGATCCAAGGACCGGCCGTCCAGCCTCAGGCCAGCCCAGGATGCGGGCGGGAAGTTGCCGCACACGCACAGTGTCTGGTTCACGAAACCCGGTGAGCAAGACAAAATGCGCGGGCTGTCGCCGGCAGATTCGCTCAACACCACGCGCGTATTCGCGGCCGGCCCGTCCACGGCCAGGCCGCCCCAGGGGTCGCGATAGCGCAGCGGGATGAGGTCGCCGGCCTGGAGCGTGGCGGGCAAGCGCACTTCCAGCCGGCTGCCGCGCTCAACCGCCTCGACTCCCGCGATGGTCCAGCGCCCGCCGGGCGGCGCCCGCTTGACGTCCAGGACCGCCAACTCCAGGCTCTCGCCGGCCTGAACGGCCGGCGGCACCGCCACTACCTGGTCCGGCTCGCGGGCCAGGCGCAGCGGCCCAAGTTCCTCGGGCGCCGCCTGGAGCTGCACGAGCACCCGTCCCGCCATGCGGACTTCCACTCGCACCCGGCCCGGCGTGCGGCGGGTTCCGTCCAGCGTGAAGCGCAGGTGCAGGGGGACCGTCACGGCCGGGCCGGCGGCGCCGTTCTTTCTCAGTGTCCACGCCGGCGGCAGGTGGGCATCGGAAAACGGCCCTGCCTCCAACCGGACCTCGTCTACCTGGGTACCCGGGGTTCCCTCGACGCGCACCAGCAGCTCACGCCGGCCCTGCGCATCGGGCCGCGCCGCCAGAGTCGCGCCCACCAATGCCGCCGCCATCCACAGCATCAGTCTGCCGCCTTCTGGGCGAACCGGATCACGCGCTGGTTCTCGCGCAGCCTAGCCAAAGCCGCGCCCAAGCCGGCGCCGTCCGGAAGCTGGATCGTGTACAGACCCAACGCGGAGGGACCGCCGACGATGGTTCCCCGCAATTCCAGGATGGTTTGCCGCGCCAGCTCCTCGGACACGCCCGCCTGAAAGGCGACGGTCAGCCGCGGTCCCGCGCCAGCCTGGCCGGTGGGGCCCGAAAGCGTCGTGAAGCCGCCGCCCGGCTGCTTGAGGTACACCACGCCCCCGGCCAGCGCCACAATCAAGACCAACTGCGCCGCCATCACGGCGCGAGCGAAAGAGGGAATCGCGGGCCACCAGCGGCCCCGCTCGTAGTCCTCGATCGCCGCCTTGGCGCGGGTGAGCAGGAAGGGAGACGGCTCCGGAACCGGGGCGGCGAATTCCTTCATCGACCGCTCCAGCTTTTCGATCTCTTCCAGCTCGCGGGCGCACTCGGCGCACTCCCGCAAGTGCGCCTCCACCGACCGCCGCGTGGGCTCATCGAGCGACGCGTTGGCGTACCAAGGCAGCATCTCCAGAATTTCGTGATGGTTCATGGCTTCTCCAACATCTCGCGCAGCTTCTTGCGCGCATAAAACATCCGCGTCTTCACCGTGTTCGGCGGGCAATCGGTGATCCGGGCGATTTCCTCGACCGAACAGCCCTGATAGAAGGTCAGCTCCAGGACTTCCCGGTGCTCGGGGCTGAGCCGGGCGAGCGCGGCCTGGAGGGCCGCTCGCTCGTCCTGCCGCAGCGCCTGAGCTTCCGGCCCTTCGGCCGGATCCGCCATCCGGAACATCTCCTCGATGCCCGCCGTCCGGGGGCGTCTCCGCCGCATCTGGTCCAGCACCTTGTGATGCGCGATGCCAAAGATCCAACTCGACGGCTTGCCCTGGCCGCGAAAGCGTTTGGCGCCCTTCCACACCTCCACCAGGACGTCGTTGGTCAATTCCTCGGCCAGGGGCGTATCATTCAACAGCCGCCAGATGTAGGCGAACACGCGCCGCTGGTAGGCGTGGAACAGGCGCTCGAAGGCCTCGCGATCTCCCTCGGCCATTCGCCGGATCCACTGCGCTTCCTGCTCCGGCCCGTCTCCTGCCGCCGCCTCTTGCATCTCGCCGATCCCATCCTATTGTTTCCGGCTTCGGGCTGCAAGGCGTGAGTCGTTCAAACGAGGAAAAAGGTTCAAGGGCGCGGGAGTATGCTAGAGGGCATGAGAGGAGGGAAGGCCAATGACCGATCCGGTCTTGAGAATTCTGCTGCCGCTTGTCCTCTCCCTGGGAATGGGCACGGCACAGACGCCCAGCCTGACTGGCGCCTGGGATCTCAACGTCGCCAAATCCAACTGGGGTAAGAAGGCCAAGCCTCAGAGCGTGGAGGTGACGATCGAACACAGCGAGCCGGACGTGAAGTATTCCGGGGTCGCGGTGGGTGCCCAGGAGCACACCCGCCACTTTGAGTTCGCCGGGAAGATCGACGGAAAAGAGTATCCGGTCGCGCGGGAGTACGGCGAAGGCAAGATCACGCTGAAGCGAGCCAATCCGGCCACGCTGAACTCGGAATTTCGCTCCACCGACGGAAGGTTCGTGGAGCTCGCCACCACTACCTTATCCAAGGACGGTAAGACCCTGACCCGGCAGATGCGCTTGAAGAGCCCGGACGGGAATCTGTCGTGGACCGAGATCTACGAGAAACGCTAAGCTTGGAATATCTCGCAAAGACGCCAAGTTCGCCAAGTGAACAACCGCGCGTGATTCACAGGAACAGGGCGTCTCGAATCTTTCTCACTTGGGCGGGGGAGCTGACCGGCATGGGGGGACGGGGAAGACCCCCGCTGCGGCCGCGCAGCTCCATCACGGTCTTCACGTTGGAGGGAAGATTGTCGTCGTGGATGGCGTTCCAGAGCCGCAGCAGATTCCGGTGCAGTTGGAGAGCCTGGGCGTGGTCTCCGCGCTGGACCGCATCCCACAACTCGACGCACCATTCGGGAGCCGCGGTCAGAATGGCGGCCACCGCGCCGTGCGCGCCCAGGAGGAACGAGGGGTAGAGCAGGGCGTCCACGGCCGAGAGAATGCGCTTGTTGGGGCCCGCCGCGCCCTCTTCCACCAGCAGCAGAAGATCGGCCAAGGCCTTCATGTCGCTGGCGCTTTGCTTGACTCCCATCACGCCCTCCACCTCGCGGAGAATGCGCGCCAGCAGCGGCGGCAGCAGGTAGGACCAGGGCACCACGTTGTAGACGATCACCGGGATTCCGGCGGCCCGCGTGATGGCGGCGAAGAACTCCAGCATGCCGTCGTCATCGGGGCGGAACAGGTAGTGCACAGGCGTGACTTGCAGCGCGGCCACCCCCACGTCCGCCACCGCCATCGCCCGTTCCACGGCCGCCTGGGTGCTGTCGGCGATGATGCCCGCGATCACGGGAACGCGGCCGCCCGCTTCTTCGACGGTCCAACCTGCCAGCCTGCGTACTTCTTCGGTCGACAGTGCGTGCCCCTCCCCGGTGCTTCCGGCGACGGCCAGGCCGTGAACGCGGGCGGTCTCCACCATGAACCGCACCTCGGCCCGGTGGACCTGCTCGAGGAGGCGGCCCTGGGAATCGAACGGGGTGACCAGGGGAGGAATGATGCCGGCGATGTCGTGCGGGTTCATAGGCCGTGGAGCAATTGTAATCTAATAGAAGGAATGCGTCTCTTGTTGCTCTGGCTGGCGCCGCTCCTGGCCGCGGCTCAGTCCATGAGCGTCACGGGGGCGATGGAAGGAACGGTCGTGGACTCCTCCAGCGCGCCCATGCCGGCGGTGACGGTGACGGCGCGGCACGCTGGGTCGGGCGCGTCCCGCACGGCGGGCACCGATGAGCTGGGCCGCTTCCGGCTCACCGGCCTGCCGATCGGCGACTACAGCCTGCGCCTCGAGCGGGAGGGATTCGCCAGCGTCTTCCTGGAGCGCTTCACGGTCTCGATTGGCCAGACCGTGGTGCACCGGTTTGAGATGCGTCCGGCCCAGGTCAGCGAGCGTTTGGATGTGAAGGAGCAGCCCGAGGCTCTGGAGACGACGGCCACCGCCACGGGGGTCGCGCTGGGCGGCGACCGGATCGAAGAGTCGCCGGCCCAGAACCGGAACTACCTCAACTTCGTGCTGGTGGCGCCGGGAGTGGCCACGTCCAGCGGCTCCAACGCACAGCGCGCGGCGGCCGGCGTCAAGAGCGCCGGCGCCGACAGCGGGTTCAGCTTCGGCGGCATGCGGGGCCGCAATAACGGGCTGTCCATCGACGGCGTGGACAACCGCGACGAGACCACGGGCGGCAGCCGGGTCGCCATCGGGCTGGAGATGGTGCAGGAGTTTCGCGTTTCCGGAGCCGTCGTGCCGGCCGAGTTCGGCGGCGCGGCGGGCGGCGTGGTCAACGTGGTCACCCGCTCGGGCTCCAACATCTGGCACGGCGACGCCACCTTCTTCACCCAGAACGAATTCGCCAATGCCCGCAATCCCGAGGCGCAGGTGGGGCGCAAGCCGCTCTTCCGGCGGTACCAGCCCGGCGCTTCCGTCAACGGCCCGGCGCGGCGCGACCGCACGTTTTTTTCAACGGCTTTTGAGCAAGAGTGGGAATCGGGCGAGGAGTGGTCGGAGGTTCCGGCCGCCTATCGGGATGCGATCCTGCGGGCGCTGGCGCGGCCGGAGTTCTCGCGCGCGGCGACGCGGGCGCCCAGCCGCGACCTGTTCCCGGTGGCCTCCGGCGGGACCGAGTTTTCCTTCAAGGCCAACCACCAGGTGAACCTCGCGCACGCGCTGTCGGGGCGGTATGCGTTTTCGCGCGGGCGCGTGGACAACGAGGTGCACGGCATCGACAACTTTGCCGAGCGCTCGGCGCGGGCGGGCAGCCTCACGCGCGATCAGTCGCTGGTCGCCGAATGGCTGGCCGTGCCGCGCCCGCACATCGTCAACGACGCGCGCGTGCAGGTGTCGCGGCACGCCGTCGACCTGACGCCCAACTCGCGCGGCGCGATGCTGGAGATCCCCGGCGTGGTCACTTTCGGCCAGGCCTACACGCTGGATTCGTCGCGCACAGAGGATCACTACCAGGTGGTGGAGTCTCTGAGCCTCGCGACGGGGCGCCATCAGCTTGGAGTTGGGGCCAGCCTTCATTCCGTCCATCTGGACGCGCGCCTGGCCAACCGCTTTGGCGGCCTCTACGTTTTTCCTACGTTGGAGGCCTTTCAAGCCGGACGTCCCGATGTCTTCTTGCAGGCCTTCGGCGACCCGCATACCCGATACTCCACCTTGCCCGCGGGAGCCTGGCTGCAGGACCGCTGGCAGCCGGTCACCGGGCTCACGCTGGACTTGGGGCTGCGCTGGGACCGGCAGAGCCTGCCGGCGGGCATTCCTGGCGCATCCGCGAACTGGTCGCCTCGATTCGGCGTGGCCTGGCGCCCGGGCGTCCGTGCGCCGTACGTGCTGCGCGCCGGCATCGGATGGTTTTACGACCGCTACCCGCTGGCGTTCCTGAACGACGCCATTCAGAAAGACGGCAGCCGCGCTTTCGAACAGTATCAGGCCGGGGAGGGGGCGGCGCGGGCTTTCGCCATCGGTCAGGGCGGGACGCTTCCGCAGCCGATCGATGGGGTCAGCCGGTCCACCTACCGGGCCGCCAGCCATTTCCCGACCACTTTCAGCCGCAAGATCACGGCCGGCATCGAGCGCAGCCTGGGGCCCCATACCACGGTCAACGCCGAGTGGATCTGGGTGCGCGGCTTCCACTTGCCGAGGGTGCGGAACGCCTCCTTGTCGCTGCCGCCGCAGTACCTCCTGGAGCAGACATCGCGCTCGGCGTTTCGCGGGGGCACGATTTCGGTGAACCGCCGCATGACCAAAGAGGTGACGTACCTGGTCACCTACAGCCTCGGCCGCACGCTGGACGACGCCTCGGACTATGACGAGCAACCCTTCCATCCGGCCGATTTGCGGGCCGAGTGGGCGCGGTCGCGCCAGCACCAGGCGCACCGCTTGGTGGCCAGCGGACTGTTCGAGCTGCCGGCCGAGGATCTGCCCAAGGCAATCCGCAAGCCGCTCGATCACATCACCATCGCGCCGATCTTCACGGCGGGCAGCGGAAGACCGATTCGCGCGCTCGATTCGACGGATGCGCTGCGCACCGGCGCCTATCCGATTTCGGCGCGTCCGTTCGGATTGGGCCGCAATCCGTTTCTTTCGCCCGCGGCACTGTCGCTCGACCTGCGCGTGATGAAGGGCTTCTGGTTGAAGCCGGACCGCGCGGTGCTGCTGTTCGCGGTCGAGTCGTTCAATCTGCTGAACCACTCCAATCCCCTGCGGGTGAGCCCGTACTATGCCGCGGGAGGGCAGCGGTTGACCTCGTATCGCGGAACCGTCGAGACCCTCTACGCGCGGCAGGTGCAGTTCAGCCTGTCGCTGGAGTATTGAAGCGGTCAGCTTTCAGCGGTCAGCGGTCAGCGGACGGCGAGCGTGACCTCAGGGCTCTCGACACCGGCGGCGATCAGGACGACGGGCACGGAGTCATCCGGCCCTAAGCCTTCCGGAACACGCGCGTTGATTTGAAAGACGCCCGGAGCTTCCGGGGCTGGGCCGGCATAGAGCAGCTCGGCGAGGCGACCGCCGATCCGCAGCTCGACCGGCTCGGCAACGCCGGTCGCAAACATCACCACGATACTGCCGAGGGAGGCGGCGTTGGTTCCGCTGTTAGTGGAGCCGTCCTGATTGAAGACGCGCGGGAAAATCCCGGGGTGCGACGCGACGACGCGGACGCGCTCGGGCGCGCTGGCGGCCCCCAGGTAGGTGACCACGAAGTCAGCTTCGGTCAGCGGGGCGAGGCTGGGCGGAACCTGCGCGTTGATCTGCGCGCCACTCGCAAACAAGACCTTACCCGGAATGCCGCTGGCCGTCACCGATACTCCATCCGAGCCGAGCGTTTCGCCATACAGTGACACGATCTCGCCTGGCGCGACCGCTCCTCCCTGCCCGCTGAAGGCGTTCCGGACGGCGGCCAGGCGCGGGCGAGGAACCAGGGCGAAGAGTTCGTTGCCGGACCCTGCAAGGGAGCGTCCGCCGAAAAAGAACACCACGCCCAGGTCGGGGGCATAGGCGGTTTGGTGACGGGAACGGGGCGAGGGCGTGTCCCACAGGGGTGCGATCTGGCTCCATCCATTGTCGTATTCCCAGGTGTCGTTCAGATCGCCGCGGTCGCCGCCGCCGCCGAACAGCACCAGGCGGCTCCGCCGGCTGTCAAAGGCCATGCCGTAATGCTGGCGCGGCGCGGGCTGGTTCCCACCGCTGCGCTCGCTCCAGCGATGCGTGAGCAGGTCGAACGACCAGAGATCACCCAGCGGGCAGGGTCCGAATCCGCTGGCGCAGCCGCCGTAGAGCAGCATCTGGTTGTTCGCGGGATCCACCACGGCATGATGCAGGCAGCGGCGCAAGGGACGACCGCTGGAGGGACTGATGTCAGTCCATCGCTCGGCGGCCAGATCGAAGGCCCAGGTATCGTCGAAGCGGCCCGCGCCGGTGAAGCCGTGCGAGACGATCATACGGTCGCGGGGCGCGTCATACACGCCCGAATGGGCGTAGCGGCGGCTGGGTCCGGCGTTATCGGGCGCCAGTTGGCTCCATGAATTCCGCTCCAGGTTGTAGGCCCAGGTGTCGCTGAAGAATCCGCCCGCCTGGCCGCCAAACACGACCAGCCGCCGGCGGGCAGGGTCCAGAATCATGGTGTGGCCGAAGCGCGCGGGCGGCTTGGTCCCGGACGGGGTGACTTCGCTCCACTCCTGGCGCTGGATCGAGTAGACCCACAGGTCGTTGCGCGGACCGTTGTCGAGGCCGCCAAACATCCACAGGCGGCGGTCCTGCGGGTCGTAGACGATGACCCCGTCGGCTCGCGGCGAGGGAGCGGCGGCGCCTGGCGCCAGCCTGGAGTACCAGAGACCTTGCCCGAAGGCGGCCGCGCAGGTAAGAAGATAGGGGAGGAAGACGGACTTCAGCATTACACGGTGAGTAGCGGCGTCCGCCGCAAAACTTCCTCCGCGTCGCGTTCCCCGTGCTCGATCCAGCGCTGGATATTCTCGCGCCGCCAGACCAGCATGTCTTTGAGCGTGCCCAGGGGCTGGCGGGGGGCAATCAGGAGGATGGGGATGCCGGAGGGATCTGGGCGGCGCTCGCGGGCGAGCGCCCGCAGGCCTCGGGCCGCGCCGCGCACCAGCGCCGACGGCATCCGGGGCAGCGCGTTGACCGCCACGATCTGGGTGGCCCCCATCTCCGCCGCCGCCCACAGCGGCAAGACGCGGAGCAGGCCGCCGTCCACGTACCAGCGCCCGTCGATCCGGACCGGCGCGAACCACGGAGGCACGGCGCAGGAAGCGGCCAGGTGCCGCCAGGTGACGGCCGGCGTGCAGATCAGCTTCGAGCGGAAGCGCGGAAACTCCACCACAACGACGCCGAAGTCGATGCGGGGCTCCAGGCGGGCGCACAAGGAGCGAGCTTCGCGTTGGAGAGCGCTGGAGTCGAGCGGCCGCCCGATGAGGTCCGCGCTGCGTCGGTCCAGCCAGCGGTCGATCAGGAAGCCGGGCTCGCACGCGCCGGCCACGCACCAGCCGTTGAGAGAACCCACCGAAGCCCCCACCACCAGGTCGGGCCGGATCTCTCCGGCCAGCCGCCGCCAGGCGCCGGCCTGGTAAGCGCCGAACATGCCGCCGCCGGAAAACACCAGGGCGGTTCTCACTACTCCTCCAACGACGGCCAGCGGGGCGCGCGCTTCTCATGAAACGCCCGCAGACCCTCGGCGAAATCCGGGCTACGAAACAACTCGGCGCGATACTGGTAGGCGATCCGGCCGGTCTCCTCGGAGGAGCGGCCGCGGCTCTCGGCCAGATAAGCCAGGCCGCCCCGGACCGCGGAAGGACTCGCCGCCGCGACCGCCGTGGCGATCTCCAGGGCCCGCGCGTCCAGATCCGCGGGCGGAACCAAACAGTCCACCAATCCGAGTTGCGCCGCCTCGCGAGCGTCGAAGGTCCGCCCGGTGAGGCTCAGCTCCACGGCGCGGCGCTCGCCGACGGCCAGCGCCACGGCGCGAAACACCACGAAAGGCCACAGGCCGAGGCGGATCTCCGTGAGCCCGAAGGTCGCATCTTCCGCGGCTACCAGGATGTGGGCGTTGGCGGCCAGACCGGTCCCGCCGGCCAACGCCGCGCCCTGCACGGCGGCGACGATCGGCTTGCTGGAGCGCACTCCGATGGTAAACAGCAATTCGTGGATGTGGGTGAGTCCGGCGGCCTCCGGCGAGAGCATCTCGGTCAGGTCCATACCGGCGCAGAAGGACTTGCCCTCGCCCGCCAGCAGGATAGCGCCCACGCCGTGATCGCGCCAGGCCTCCTCGACCTGCTTCACCAGCTCGCGGCACAGAGCCAGATTCAGCGCGTTACGCTTCTCGGGCCGGTCGAGAACCAGCCGGAGCACCCGGCCCTGCCGCTCAATCCGCAAGTTCTCGCTCATGGACCTCGATCTCCAGCCGGAGCAAGGCGGCGCCCAGCGTTTTGCCCTGCGCGTCCACCCGCAGCGACACCGTGCCGCCGCCGCCCAGCGATTCATGCAGCAGGAAGTTCAGGGCGCCCAGATTGGGAAGCTCAAACCGCTCGACCTTGCCCTTGCAGAGCGGCCCGAAAAATTCCCTGACGCGCTCGGCCGTCACTTCGCGAACCAGGACCGGGTAATGGCGCTCTTGGAAGGCGATCACGCCGATGTTGGCCGTGTCGCCCTTGTCGCCGGACCTGGTATGGGCCAGGCGCGCCAGGGGAATCTTCATGGCTTCATTGTAGAATGACCGAATGGTTTTGCGCGGCTGCTCGAGGATTTCGCGTCCACAATTACTCGCGGCCTTCACGGTCGCGCTGGCCTGGGCGCAGTTTCGCGAATCGGGTGCGTCCGAGCTGGCGGCGCGCCTGGAGCTGGCCATCGAGCCGCGCATGCCGGCCCGAGTTTACCTGTTCAAAGACGGACGTCCCTTCCGTCTGAGTCCGGTACAGGCGCTGCTGCCGTTGCGTGTGGACTCGTTCTACCGCGAGCGGATCTGGCGCGCCGGCAGCGGGCCGCCCGAGACGCTGGAAGTGACCTGCAGCGACCAGTCGCACTCCTTCCTGCTGCGCGGCGGCGCTTCCTTCGATCTGCCCGCAGGGCGATATCGGGTGGAGGCCTATCGCGGCTTGTTCTACACGCCCGCCGTGGCGGAATTCGAGCTGAAGGCGGGAGAGCCCCGTCGCGTCGCGCTTGCGCTCAAGGATTGGACCGGCGGCGCCGGCAAGCAGTGGATCTCGGCCGACGATCATATCCATCTGACCCGCTCGCGCGAGGACGATGAAGTCTTCCTTTCCTGGCTGGAAGCCGAGGATCTCTCGGTAGGCAATTTTCTCCAATTGCAGCGGCAGATGGATGCTTCCGTACAGTACGCGTTTGGCCCTCGGGGCGAGGCGCGCCGCGGCGCATACGCCATCCGGCCGGGACACGAATCGCGCAGCGAGTTCTTCGGGCACGTGAATCTGCTGGGCGGGCGCGAGATGATCCGGCCGCTCAGCGTGGGCGCGATGTACGGGAACGCGCCGCTGACCTATCCTTATCCGGCGGTGCTGTTCGGGCGGGGACGCGAGGTGGGCGCCACGGTCGGCTATGCCCACTTCCAGGGCTCCATGCCGCACTCCACGCTACTGATGGATCTGGCGCTGGGCAACATCGACTTCGTGGAAATTCTCCAGTTCGGAGTGCTCAAGACGGAGGCCTGGTACGAGCTGCTGAACGCCGGATTCCGGGTGGCGGGCATCGCCGGCAGCGATTTCCCGGTTCAGCTCAACCGCCAGAAGGCGTGGCCGCGCTACATCCCGCTGCTCGGTCCGGAGCGGACGCTGGTCAAGGCGCGGTCCGGCGCGTCTCCCTACGAAGCCTGGGCGGAAGGCGTTCGGCGCGGCGAGGCGGTGGTCACCAACGGCCCTCTGGTGGACCTGGAAGTGCGCGGCGGAATCGCGACGGCCAGTGCGCGCTTCTTCCGGCCGTTACTGAAGCTGGAGATCGTGGTCAACGGACAGGCGGCGGCGTCCGCCGAGGGCGGAAAAGAGCTCCGCGCCGAGGCGCGGCTGCCGCCAGGAGAGAGCCTGTGGGTCGCGGCGCGCGCCGCCGCGGTCAAGGAAGAGGGCGAGCCGGATATCCAAGCCCACACCAACCCCCTCTACGTGCTTCGGGAGAACCAGCCGGTGATGGTGCGCTCCGCTCGCCAGGCGCTGGCCCGGCGCTGGGAAGCCGAGCTCGCCTACTACCGCACCGCGCCCCTGGTGTTCCCGAGCGACTCGGAGAGGCGGCAGTTCTTCGCCCGGGCCGAGCAGGCGCT
>JACOSH010000271.1 GCA_016178945.1 Acidobacteriota bacterium | reverse complement strand
CTGTTCCAGGCGCTCGGCCTGCTTCATCCGCGCTTGCGCACCGCGATGCTGGCGCGGGAGCTGCTCAACAAGCGCGGCGTCCAGGTGGAAGTGCGGATCGGCACCCCGGTCGCCGCCGAAAAGCTGCTCACCTTGCCGGACGATGAGGCGCGCACTCAATACCTGCGCTGGCGCACTTACTTGCTCGCCAACCGGCAGGATTTCAAGGCCCGAACCTCGCGCCCCCTGCGTCGCGGAAAGGCGCTCGAGAAGGCGCCGGTCGCCGCCGCCGTACCCGCCGAACTGCTGGCCGCGGATGTCGCGTCCCTCAACCCGCTGACCCGCTCCGGCGATCTGGCCGCGTATCTGGCCACCGCCGCCGAGCTGCCGCACGTCCTGCCCGAGATCGGGCGTCTGCGCGAGATCACGTTCCGGGCCGCGGGCGAAGGCGCAGGCAAGCCGCTGGACCTGGACCGGTTCGATGAGCACTATCTGCATCTGTTCGTCTGGAATGAGCGGAAGCGGGAGATCGCCGGCGCCTACCGCCTCGGCCAGGTCGATGTCGTGCCCGAGCTCTACACCGCGACTCTCTTCAAGTACGACGCCGCCCTCCTCGACAGGCTGGGTCCGGCGCTGGAGCTCGGCCGCTCGTTTGTGCGCGCCGAGTATCAGAAGAGCTTTTCGCCGCTGCTGCTGCTGTGGCTGGGGATCGGCAAATTCCTCGCGCGCCACCCGCGCTACAAGGTGTTATTCGGGCCGGTGAGCATCAGCAATCAGTATCCAACCATTTCCAGGCAGTTGATGGTGTCCTTTCTGGAACGCCACGCCACGCTGGATTGCTGGAAGGATCTGGTCGCGGCCCGCAACCCATTTCGTGGGCCGCGGGCCGCGCACTCCGGCCTGGATCTGGAAGACCTCGGCGATGTCGTCACCGACGTCGATCCGGCCCGGCCCGGCGTGCCTGTCCTGCTGCGCCAGTACCTGAAGCTGGGCGGCAAGCTGCTGGGCTTCAACCTCGACCCGGACTTCTCCGATGCCCTGGACGGCCTGATCGTCGTCGATCTGACCCAGACAGAGCCGAAATGGCTCGACCGCTATCTGGGCAAAGAGTGGCGCATGTCCCAGGCTTGCGCCGAGTCTACGGATCCACAAACGTGACGCGCACGAAGTCCGAACTCTTCGCTCCAGACGGATCCGTCACCGTCAGCTCGAAGATGTACTGACCCCATTGCAGCATCAGGACCGACGGTGTGGCCGTGGTCCCTCCGCTAATGGTGGCCCCGGTTGGACCCGGCTTGCTGGCCGGGTCGGGCACGAAGGTCACCAGCCGCCACGAGTAGGTGATCGGGTCGCCGTCCGGATCGAACGACTTGGATCCGTCCAGCCGGACGGAGTTGTTTCCCGTGGTCTGATCGGGACCCGCGTCGGCGATCGGCGGCCGGTTGGTCGGCACCGGCGGCACGGCCTTCACCAGCACAAAGGCGCTGGCCTGGGTCCGCTTGCCGTAAGCCAGCAGCGTGTAGCTGATGTCGGCGGTCGGCTTCACCTGCACCGATCCGTTGGCCGCAACCGGGCCGACTCCCGTGATGATGACATCGGTGGCGTTCTCGGTCGACCACTTCAGCGTCACCGAGTTGCCGATCGTCACCACCGACGGCTCGGCGACGAAGTTGAGGATCTTGACCGGGAGGTTCACACCAACCACCGCGGTAGCGGAGACTTCCCCGTACTGGTTCTTGGCCGTGATGGTGTAGGTGGTGTTGGTCGTCGGGCTGACGGTGGAAGTGCCTTGCGGCTCCACTTTGCCCAGTCCGGGTGTGATGGTTACGTCGGTCGCGTTCTCCACCTGCCACACCAGCGAAGCCTGCTCGGTTGGCAGGATCTCCACCGGGGTCGCGGCAAAGCGGATGATGCGCGGCGCTTGGCCCGGCGCCACCGACACGGTCGCGGTGGCGGTGACTTCGCCGCCGGCCCCTTGCGCCGTCAATCGGTAGGTGGTGGTTTGCGTCGGGGTCACCGTGCTGGAGCCGTCCGGATTGACCCGGCCCAGTCCCGTAATTGTCACCGTCTGGGCGTTCTCCACCGCCCAGATCAGCGTGGAAGCTTCGCCCGGCAGGATGTTGGTCGGGGTCGCGTGGAAGCGCAGGATGCGAACATCCTGGCGCTCCACCGTCACGGTCACGGTCTCGTTAACCTCGCCCGTGCGGTTCTTCGCCGTTAGCCGGTACATCGTGGTCTGAATCGGGGCCACCGTCGAAGTGCCATTGCGCGCGTTCACGCTGCCGATGCCGGAGATCTCAACCGTCTCGGCGTTCTCGACCTCCCAAATGAGAGTCGAGCTCTGACCGGCCTTGATCGAATTGGGCTGCGCCACGAAGCGCAGGATTCGCACTTGCGGATTGGCCCGCGTCACCACGTTGACCCGCGCGGTCGACTGCAAGCCGCCCGGATCCTTTACCGTGAGCCGGAAGCTGTAGCTCTCCCCAGCCGCCGCCGTGAAAGTAGCCTTGGCCGTGTTCATGCCCGAGATCGAAACCGTCGGACCTCCGGTCTGCACCCAGGCGTAGGTGAGCGGATCGCCGTCCGGATCGTACGACCCGGAGCCGTCCAGCGTGATCGTGCCCGCAGGTACGCCGATCTGATCGGGCCCGGCGTCCGCGATCGGCGCGCTGTTGCCTACGCGCCGCGTCAGGACTTCATAGCGGATGCGGGGGATGTCCACCGGCACCGGATGCTTCACCTCTTGGAATTCCTTCGGGCGCAGCCAGCTTCCGAATTGCAGACCGAACGCAATGCGCCCGCTATCTTTGGCCGTGATCAGCGTCTCATTCAGCCCCGCCTCCACCGTGAAGGCCAGTTGCGGCCTGATCGGCTGGACCAGGCGGACCATTCCGCCCGCCCGCCCGTCGCCGCTGAAGCGCCATAAGCGGCCCAGGTTGCCCTCGATATAGGCGTCCTTCCACAGACCGATCTGCGCGCTGCCGCCGGCCTGGTCGATGATGCGCGCGTAGGTTTCCAGGAATGAGCTGGGACCCAGGTTCGCGCGGCTCAGCACGGCCTCGTTCTTGAAGCCCTTGGTGCCGAAGAAGCCCAGCCGGCCCCGCTTGAACAGGTAGTCCAGCGTGAACGCGCCCTGCGCCAGCGACCCGCCGCTTTGATACTGCCGCATGTTCAGGTACTTGAAGCTGGCGAAGGTCCCGGCTTGCACATTGCCCCAGCGGTTGACGAGCCCGATGTCGAATTGACCCTCCTGCCGGCCCTCGGCGATGTTCTGGCCGCCGTAATACATGTACTCGCCTTCGGCCTGGATGGCATGCGTTCCGCCGAACGGCGCGAAATAGCGTCCCTTACCCGTGAAGCTCAACTCTCCGGCCATGGTCGGCCCCAGGTTGGCGGCCAGCACGGAGAACTTCTTGCTCTTGCCTGCCTGCTCCTCGACCGCCTTGGTGGCCTCGCTCCGGGCGATCTCGGTCGCCTTCTCCGGCGTCACCGGGCGCGGCTGCTCGACAGCGGCCGGCGCGGACGGCCCCGCCGGACGGGCTTGCTTCAACGCCGCCACGTCCTGCTTCAACCGGTCGTTCTCGTTCCTCAAATCGCGGATCGCCGCCAGGATCTCATCCAGCTTGTCCAGCTTTTTCAGGATCGCGCTGCAGCAATCCTCCAGCTTCTTCAGCCGGTCATCCAGCTTGGTGAGCACATCGGGGACCCCGCCGGCGGCGATAATGGTGCCCGCTGCGTCCCGCACCGTCAGCACCACTCGCCGGTTGACGAACCGGCCTTCCTTGGTGGTATTGGGCACCTCCGGGCTGCGTTTGCCCTGACCGCTGGTCTGAATCTGGGCAGCCGTGGCGCCATACTTCACCAGGAAACTCTTCACCGCGTCGGCGCGCGCCAGGGCCAGTTTCTCGTTGTAGGCGTCCGACCCCACGTAGTCGGTATGGCCTTCGATCTTGACTTTATAATCCGGATGCTGCTTGAGCAGATCCGCCAACCTCAACAGCGAGGGGTAACCATCCGAGAGGATGGAGGAATTGAATTCGAAGTTAATCTCTTCCCAGTCTTCTTTGGTTGCCTTGGTGTCGTTTCCCTGACCAAACAAAGAGACAGCCAGCAGACTGACCCCGATCACGGATACCAAGCGTCTTAAGAACATCGCAGTTTTCCTCCAAGTGCGCATAGAACTGCTCTTGCTATGTTAGCAAAAACCTACGGTACCAAGCGTACTGTAACCTAAGCCAGCGAGCGCGCCAGTCACTGTAATTCCGCAGACTGCGCCGGGGAATGGCCGTGCCGAGGAACTGAGAAACTGACATACTGAAAAACTGACCCACTGAACTATGCGCCTCCTCTCCAAAGCGCCGTGCCGGGTTGACCTGGCCGGCGGAACTCTCGACATCTGGCCCTTGTACCTCTATCATGCCAACTCGGTCACCGTGAACTTTGCCGT
>JACOSH010000270.1 GCA_016178945.1 Acidobacteriota bacterium | reverse complement strand
GCCGGCCTCGCCCGCGATCTTGGCCGCTTTCGCCGCCGCCAGGCTGATCTTGGCCGCCAGGGCGGCGGCGATCAGCTTCTGCGATGCCGGCGAGTGCGGATCGCGACGCGCATCGGCCAGGGCGTCGAGCTGCTGTTTGACCGGGTCGCGTTTCAGCTCCCCACTCCTATTTCCGGTCCCAATCGTCGGCCGCCCGCCCGTTGAGGTCCCACACGGTCTGGCCATCCCTCAGGGTTAGCTCGCAGCTCAGGCGCTGGCGGCCGCGAAAGCGCTTCCCCTCGATATCCAGGAACCCGAAGTCGCCCCGGTCCAGGCGCAGCACGGCGATATCGGCGCCGGCCCCCACGCTCAGGTTTCCCAGCTCCTCGCGGTGGATCTCGCGCGCCGGATTCCAGGTCGACCGCCGCACCACGTCCTCCAGCGCCATGCCCAGGTTGAGGAACTTGGACATGACGTTGGCCATCTCCTTCATGCCGCCATTCATGCTTCCCGTGTGCAGGTCGGTGGAGATCGAATCCGGCACAAATCCCTGCTTCACCGCCGGTACGGCCTGGCGGAACAGGAAACTGCCCGAGCCGTGTCCGACATCGAAGAGGATGCCGCGTTTCTTGGCCTCGAACAGGTAGGGGCGCACGCGGCCGTTCTCGTCGATCATGGGGACGCGCCCCAGGAAAGTATGGGTGTAGATGTCTCCGGGACGCAGCTTCTTCAGCACCAGCTCCTGGAAGGGGCGTTCCGGGCGGAACTGGCCGAAGTCGACGATCACCGGCACGTTGGCCAGCGTTCCGGCCTCCACCGCCCGTTCCACCGCGACCCATTCCGGGCCCGTGTAGTGGGCGGTCTTGATCCCCACGATCAGGTCGCGATTGGCTTTCACCACGGCGGCCGCGCGCTGGGCATCCATTTGCGCCGGGTCCTGCTCGACGCTGCCCGGCCCCATGCCGCCGCCCACGATGTTGACGAATGAAAGGACGCGAGTGCGCGCCCGCGTGATCACGCGCTGTTTGAAGTCCGCGAAGTTGGCCCATCCCGCGCTCCCCGCGTCCACCATGGTCGTCACGCAGCCGCGGAAGCTCAGCGGATCGGGATAGACGCTCGAGTCGCCGGTCAGTACGCCCGGCAGGCCCGTGCCGGCATAGACGTGAACGTGAATGTCGACCAGCCCGGGGACCACATAAAGGGAGGAGACATCGGCCACCCGCTTGGCCTTGTCCGCGGGGATATCCGCGGCGACCGCGGCGATCTTACCGCCGCTGATGGCCACGTCGCGGACGGCGTTGAGGTTGTTCTTCGGATCGATGACATGCCCGCCCTTGAGCACCAGGTCATAGACGGGCTGCGCCGCCAGGGGCAGAGCAAGAAAGTACGCCAGTTTGCGCATGGCCAGAAGTATACTTGACAGGCTGATGGGGGCGCCACCTGCTATATGTCTTTGGGTGTCAGTCGCCGTGCTCCAGACGGTCGGCAATCAGCCGCAGCGCCAGCGCCTGGACGGCCGCGGTGGCTTGCTTCTTGGTGCGGCCATACGCCGTCACGCCCGGGAGCGCGGCGATGTCGGCCAGCCAACGCCCGTCCTCTTCGCGGTAGTACTCGATGGCCAGCGAGAACCCTTCACCAGCCGGAGTATTCGGCATGTTTATATCATGCCACCGAATTGACCGAAAGTTGTCGCGTCGCGGGCTCGTAGTACCATAAAGGAGAATGCCCGTGCGGGATATAGTCGCGGCGCCGCCCGTGGCGCTGGCCGAGTTGCAGGCGTCGCTCCGCGAGGTGCTGCGGGGCAAACCCGAGGCGGTCAGCCTGTCGCTGGTCTGTCTGCTGGCGCGCGGCCATCTGCTGATCGAAGACGTTCCCGGCGTGGGCAAGACCACCCTGGCGCAGGCGCTGGCCGGGTCGGTGGCCTGCACGTTTCACCGCCTCCAGTTCACCAGCGACATGCTCCCCAGCGACGTGCTCGGCGTCACGGTCTACAACGCCCATACGGAGGAGTTTGAGTTCAAGCCCGGGCCGATTTTCACCAATCTCCTGCTGGCCGACGAGATCAATCGCACCACGCCTAAGACGCAATCCGCGCTGCTGGAAGCCATGAACGAACCGCAGGTCACCGTGGATGGACGCTCCTACCCGCTGCCCAAGCCGTTCATGGTGATCGCCACCCAGAATCCGGTGGAGCATCACGGCACCTATCCGCTGCCGGAATCGCAGCTCGACCGCTTTCTGATGCGCATCCGCATCGGCTACCCGGACCTGGCCAGCGAGCGCCAGATCGTGCGCGGTCCGGACCACTTGGCCGTGGGACAGATCCGCCCCGTCCTGTCGGCTCAGGACATCGTCGAGTTCCAGACCGGCGTGCATCGCGTGCGGGTCGACGCCTCCCTGGTGGACTACATGCTGGCCATCGTGGAGAAAACCCGCGGCCACGAAGGGCTGGCCCTGGGCGTCAGCCCGCGAGGCTCGCAGGCGCTGTTCCGCGCCGCGCAGGCTCTGGCCTGGGTCGAGGGCCGCGACTACGTGATTCCGGAGGATATTAAGCGCCTGGCCGCGCCCGTGTTCGGCCATCGCGTGGTCATCAACACCCGCGTCGCGCTGGCCCAGCGGCGCCCCGACCTGGGCGATCGCATCATCGAAGAAATCCTCGAACGCGTGGACGTTCCCCTCTAATCGATCCAACATGAAAACCGCCATCATCGGCCTGCCCATGGTAGGCAAGACCTCGCTGTTCACTATCCTGACCGGAGTCCACCAGGAGGCTCGCATCGGCTCGACCGCCGTGCGAGCCGGCGTGACCAAGGTGCCCGATCCCCGCCTGGACGCCCTCGCCCGGATTTTTCAGCCGCCCAAGGTCACGCACGCCGCCATCGAGTACCTGGACGTACCGGCCATCTCCAAGGAGAACCTGCGCGATCCCGCCTATGTGGCCGGCCTGCGCGTGGTCGACGCCTTCGCCCACGTGCTGCGGGTGTTCGAGGACCCGACCGTGCCCCACGAGCAGGGATCGGTGGGCGCCGTGCGCGACCTGGAGAACGTCGAGATGGAGTTGGTGCTGAGCGATCTGGTGGTGGTGGAGAAGCGCCTGGAGCGGCTCGACAAGGAGCGCAAGAAGATCAGGAACCCGGAGCTGGATCGCGAGGCGGATCTGCTGGTCCGCTGCAAGGCCACGCTCGAGTCCAACACGCCGCTGCGCCAGATGGATCTGGCCTCTGATGACGAAAAGCGCATCCGGGGCTTCCAGTTTCTCTCTCGGAAGCCGATGTTGTACGTCTTGAATCTGGGCGAGGAGGATGCCCCGCGCCTGCACGAAAAGGAGCGGGAGTTCCGCCAGGCGGTGGGGGAGAAGACCGGCTGCGCCGTCACGGCGGTTTGCGGCAAGATCGAAGCGGAGCTGGCCGAGCTGTCGGCGGAGGAGGCCCACGATTACCTGTCGAGCTACGGGCTCCGCGAATCGGGCCTGGAGCGTCTCATTGCGGCCTCGTATTCTTTGCTGGGCTTGATGTCGTTCCTGACGGCGGGGGAGACCGAAGTGCGCGCCTGGACCATCCCCATCGCCTCCACAGCCGTGAAGGCGGCCGGCGCGATTCACTCGGATTTCGAGAAGAAGTTCATCCGCGCGGAAGTGGTCAACTGGAAGGCGCTGGTGGAGCACGAGGGCTATCCCGGGGTGAGGGAGAAGGGACTGTTGCGGTTGGAGGGCAAGGAGTACATCGTCAAGGACGGCGATGTGCTGGTCATCCGGCACGGGTAGGAAGCATGAAAACCACCAGCGGCGCCGAGCTCGAGTTCGATGCACTCGTGCAGTTGCTCGGCCGTTTCATCTCCAGCCCGCTGGGGGCGGCGGAGCTGGCCCGCGTCGCGCCGGGCCAAGGGCGCGAGCGCCTGGAAGCCGAGCTGGCGGAGGCCGGCGAGGCCATCGCCTTCCTGCGCTCCTCGTCCAAACTGCCCGTGCCGCGCTTCTCGGGCCTGGCCGACCTGGCCCAAGCGGTCGAGAAGCTGCGCATCGAGGGGGCCAGCCTGGAGCCCCGCGAGATCTTCGACCTGCTGGCGCTGCTGGACCGCGCGGCCGACATCAAGTCTATCCTTCTGGCTGCCGCCGAGCGATTCCCCCGCCTGGGCGCGCGCGCCCGTTCCCTCGGCGATTTCCGGGCCCTCCTGGCCGATCTCGCCGGCAAGATCCTGCCCGACGGCAGCGTCGCCGACCAGGCGAGCGTGGCGCTGGCCCGCATCCGCCGCGAAATCGAGAAGCAGAAGAAGGCCATCCACGAATCGCTGGAGCGCTTCCTGCGCGCGCATCAGGACGAGGGGGTCTTGCAGGAACAGATTGTCACCATCCGCAACGAGCGTTTCGTGGTGCCGGTGGTCTCCGGGCAGCGCAAGCGCATCGCCGGCGTGATCCACGGCGCCAGCTCCAGCGGCCACACCCTGTTCGTCGAGCCGCTCGACACCATCGATCTCAACAACGACCTGGTGCGGCTGGCCGAAGAGGAGATGCGCGAGTGCCATCGCATTCTGCGCGAGTTCACTGAGCGGCTGCGCGGTTATTCCGAGAGTATCCGCCAGACGCTGGCCGCCATGGGTGTGCTCGAACTGGCCTTCGCCAAGGCGCGCTTCGCGGTGGAGTTCGATTGCGTGATCCCTCGCTTCAGCGCGCCGCCCTCGCGGCGCTTCTTGCTCAAGGACGCGCGCCATCCGCTGCTCGAAGATGTTCTGCGGAAGCGCCGGCGGAAGCCGGTGCCGGCCACCATCGAGATGGAACAGGACCGCCGCACGCTGTTGATCAGCGGTCCCAATACGGGCGGCAAGACGGTGCTGCTGAAGACCGCCGGGCTGCTGGTCCTGATGGCGCAGTCCGGACTGCCCGTGCCCTGCGCCGAAGCCGAATTGCCGCTCTTCGAGCAGGTTCTGGCCGATATCGGGGACAACCAGTCGATCGAGCAGAGCCTGAGCACCTTCTCCGCGCACAT
>JACOSH010000251.1 GCA_016178945.1 Acidobacteriota bacterium | reverse complement strand
GGGCTGCTGAGCCTGTTGGAGGAGTAGGGGTGATCGGCCGGCTGCCGGTGGTCCTGCTGAGTTTCGCCGCGCTCGCCCATGAGCAAGCGACCGAGTTCACCCGCGCGCGCTTTGAAGTCATCGTCCCGCTGCTGCGGCAGAACCGCTACGCCGAAGCCGAGCAGCTCACGCGCGATCTGCTCGCCAGGGCGGAAGCTCAAGTCGGGCCCGAGTCGCTGGAAGTCGGCCGGATTCTCACCTTGTTGACCGACTGCCGTTTCCGATTGGGCCATCGGGAGGACCCCGAGACGGTCGGCTACATCGAGCGCGCCGTCCGCATCAAGACGCAGACCCTGGGCGCGGACCACGACGAGACCGTCCAGACGTCCCTGGTGCTGGCGGCCGCTCTGCACAACGCGGCGCGCGTCGCCGAGGCCCGCGCAATCTATGAGCGGATTCTGGCCAAGCTGGAGAGCGGAGCTACCGTCCAGAGCCCCCGCGCGATCGAAATCCTGAATGAAGTCGCGGTGCAGCTCTACGAGGCCGGAGAGCACGGGCGCGCGCGGGTTTTCGCCGAGCGGGCGCTGGAGCGGGCCGAGCGCCTCTACGGTCCGGAACGCCCCGAGACCGCGCACGTGCTGTCCACCATGGGCTTCGTGCTGCAAGCGGCGGGGGACCTGGGCGGAGCAAGGACGGCGCTGGAGCGCGCCTTGCGCATTCGGGAAACCAAGCTGGGCGCCGAGAACCGGCTGACCATCGCCAGTTACAACAACCTGGGGATCGCCCTGGTCAACGAGAATCAGTTCGCCGAAGCGTTGCGGCTGTATGAGAAGGCCAACGCCGCTCGCGAGAAGATCCTGGGGCCGGAGCATCCGGACA
Source organism: Acidobacteriota bacterium (assembly GCA_016178945.1). Lineage (GTDB taxonomy): Bacteria > Acidobacteriota > Terriglobia > Bryobacterales > Bryobacteraceae > JACOSH01. Next base: position 37,396 of record JACOSH010000251.1, on the reverse strand, counting down.
ACGCCATCGGGCTGCATAATATGGCCGACGCGCTCACCGGCGTAGGCGATGTCGCCGCGGCGCGCTCGGCCCTGGAGCGGGCGCTAGCGCTGCGGCTCCGCAAGCTCGGAGAGATCCATGTCCTGACCGGCACGACCCTGAGCCGTCTGGCCGCGCTGAACCTGTCGCAGTCCCAGCTTGACGCCGCCCTGACATACGTCGGCCGGGCCATCGACGTATTTCGCCGGACCGTCGGACCGAGCCATCCCTATTACCTGCAGGCCAAGGCGCTTCGCGCCAAGATCCTGGCGCGCCTTGGCCGCACCACCGCCGCGTTCGGCGAGTCGGTGGCCGCGGCCCGGCAGTGGACCGAGCATATCCGGCTCACTGCGCAAACCATGGCCGAGCGGCAGGCCCTGACGTATGGATTGAGCGACCAGCTCACCGCCGCCGAGCTGGCCACCGCGCTGGCGCTCGATCAGCCGGAGCTGGGCGGCGCGGCTCGCCGCGAGGTGTGGGATCACTGGATCCGCGCCCGCGCCCTGGTGCTCGACGAGATGACCGCGCGCCAGCGGCTGGTGGGCCGCGACGCCGACCCGGAGCTGGCGCGGCTCCACTGGGGTCTGGTTGACGAGCGCCGCCGGCTGGCCCGCCTGGTCCTGTCGGCCGGCGGCGAGAATACCGCCGAGCGGATCGCCGAGGCGATGCGGCGGAAGGACCGGCTGGAGCGGGATCTCGGGGACCGCAGCGTCACCTTACGGCGGGATCTGCGCCGCGGTCAGATTGGGTTCGCCGACGTCGCCGCGCAACTGCCGCCGCGCAGCGCGCTGGTGGCCTTCGTCCGATTCCGGCGCGATGTTCCGGCCGCGCCCAAGCGGGCCTGGGTGGCCGCGTTCGTGCTCCTCTCGGGAGAGGAAGAGCCCGTGCTGCTGCCGGTGGCGGAGGAGTCCGAACTGGAAGCCTTGGTGCGCGACTGGCGCTCGCGAATTGCCATGGCGGCCTCCGACCCGCTGCGCGCCGGCAAGCGCGCCGAAGCCCTGATGCGCGCGACGGGCGAAAGGCTGCGCCGGAAGATCTGGGACCCGCTGGCGCTCTACTTGGGTCGCGCCGAGCGGGTCTTCCTGGTTCCCGAGGGCGCGCTTCACCTGGTGAATTTCGCGGCGCTCCCCACGGGAACGGATCGCTATCTGATCGAGTCCGGACCCCTGCTGCACACCCTCTCCGCGGAGCGGGATCTGGTTCCGCCCGAGAGTCTCCGCCGCGGCTCCAACCTGCTGGCGCTGGCGAATCCGGCCTTCAGCGGGCCCAGCCCCCGGCGGCCGCCCGGAGCGGCGCTTCGCGGCGCGACTCCCGCATGCGCGGACTTGCGGCAAGTCCGTTTTGGCCCGCTGCCGGCCACCGCCGGCGAAGTGCGCGAAATCGCGCGCTTGTGGCCGGACGCGAATCCCACCGTGCTCAGCGGCGCTCAGGCCAGCGAGACGGAGTTCCGCGCCCAGGCGCCGGGCAAGCGGATCGTCCACGTGGCCACCCACGGTTTCTTCCAAGGCGAGCAGTGCGGCGCGAGCCGTCTGGTAGGCGAGGCCGCCGGGCAAAGTCCGCTGGTGTTTTCGGGCCTGGCGCTGGCCGGGGCCAATCGGCGCCAGACCGCCAAAGAAGACGAAGAAGACGGGATGCTGACCGCCGAGGAGATCGCCGGCCTGGACTTGGAAGGGGTCGAGTGGGTGGTCTTATCCGGCTGCGATACCGGGCTCGGCCAAATCCGCAGCCGCGACGGCGTCTTCGGGATGCGCCGCGCCTTCCAGACCGCCGGCGCCGCCACGGTGATCATGAGCCTGTGGCCAGTGGAGGATCGCGCCGCGCGGGACTGGATGCGCGCGCTCTACGCCAATCGCCTCTCCCGCCGTCTCTCCACCGCCGAAGCCCTGCGCGAGGCCGGCCGTTCCGCGCTCCAGGCGCGCCGCCAGTCCGGACGCAGCACGCATCCCTTCTTCTGGGCCGCCTTCGTCGGCGCGGGCGACTGGCGCTGATGGTGAGCCGGGCGGGGCTCGAACCCGCGACCACCGCATTAAAAGTGCGATGCTCTACCAACTGAGCTACCGGCCCTGCGAGCTTGTACTCTTACTCTAGCACAGGGGTAAAATGACGACATGCCTGATCCTGTCATCGTGGTCGCGAATGGAGACTTGCGGCCCCCCGCCAATCAGAAGTGCTGGCCCGCGCAGGAGAAGGCCGAGCAGTCCGTGATGGAGGCGATCCGCCGCGAGGGGCGCGAGGTGCGGCGCGCGCACGAATTCGATCCGGCCAAGAAGCACGGCTTCATCGACAGCCAGAAGCGCGGCATGGAAGTGTTCCGCTCCATCCCCCTGGACGCGCCGCTGGTGGTGGTGGAGGCCGTCTGGCAGTACAGTCATCACCTGCTCCACGGGCTCTATACGCATCGCGGGCCGATCCTGACGGTGGCCAACTGGAGCGGGGAGTGGCCGGGACTGGTCGGGCTGCTGAACCTGAACGGCTCGCTCACCAAGGCCGGAGTCAAGTACAGCTCGCTGTGGAGCATCGACTTCACCGATGAGTTCTTCCTGGCTGGATTGCGGCGCTGGCTGCGGGGGGAGCCGGTGGTGCACGATACCGGTCATGCGCGCTCCTTGAACGATCGGAAGCTGCCGCCCCGCGCGGTGGAACTGGGCGCGCAGCTCGCCCAGGAGCTGCGCCGGAATAAGGCCATCATGGGGGTCTTCGACGAGGGATGCATGGGAATGTACAACGCCATCATCCCGGATGAGCTGCTGCATCCGACCGGCGTTTTCAAGGAGCGCTTGAGCCAGTCGGCGCTGTACGCGGAAATGACGCGCACGCCGGACGTCGAGGCGCTGGAGGTGCGGCAGTGGCTCGAACGGCGAGGCCTGCGCTTCCTGACCGGCGCGGATCCGGAAACCGAGCTGGTGGACTCCCAGATCCTCGACCAGTGCAAGATGTACATCGCCGCGCTGCGCATCGCCGCCGAATTCGGCTGCGACACCATCGGGATCCAATACCAGCAGGGCTTGAAGGACCTGGCCCCGGCGTCGGATCTGGCCGAAGGTCTCCTCAACAACGTCGACCGGCCTCCGGTGCGGGCGGCGGACAATGGGCGGGTCCTGTACGACGGCCAGGCCCTGCCGCATTTCAACGAGGTGGACGAATGCGCGGGCCTGGACGGGCTGGTGACCAACCGCATCTGGACGCGGCTGGGCTTCGACCCGGAGACCACGCTGCACGATCTCCGCTACGGCGAGCCGTACGGCGACCGCTTCGTGTGGGTATTCGAGATCTCCGGCGCGGCCCCGCCCCAGCATTTCATCGGCGGCTACGCGGGAGCCGTCAGCGAGCGGCAGCCTCCCATGTACTTCCGCCGGGGCGGCGGGACGGTGAAGGGGATCAGCAAGCCGGGCCAGGTCGTCTGGAGCCGCGTGTTCGTCGATAACGGCAAGCTGAAGGCCGACCTGGGCCTGGCCGAAATCGTCGAGCTTCCGCGCGAGGAGACCGAGCGGCGCTGGCGGATCACCACTCCGCAGTGGCCCATCATGCACGCCGTGACGCGCGGCATCACGCGCGACCAGATGATGGCGCGCCACAAGTCCAACCACATTCAGGTCGCCTACGCACCGGATCGAGCCGGCGCCGGCCTGGCGCTGGCCGCGAAGGCGGCGGCCTTCCACGAGATGGGCCTCGAAGTCGCCCTCTGCGGGGAGGCGGAATGATCACCCGCCGGGAAGTTCTGGGCGGGGCAAGCCTCCTGGCCTGCCAGGCCGCGCCGCGGCCCAAGATCGCCGCCATCGTCACCGAATACCGCAAGTTCTCCCACGGCCAACACATTGTCGACCGCTTTCTGGAAGGCTACGGCTGGAACAACGCGCATCACCGCCCCGCCATGGACCTGGTCTCGCTCTACGTCGACCAGACCCCCCGGGGCGACCTCAGCCGCGACCGCGCGGCGCGCTTTCCGTCGATGAAGATCTACCCGACCATCGCCGAAGCGTTGACGCTCGGGTCGAGCAAGCTGGCGGTCGACGGCGTGCTCCTGATAGGCGAGCACGGCCGGTATCCGTTCAACGAGAAGCGGCAGCGCCTCTATCCGCGCTACGAGTTCTTCCAGCAGATCGTGAAGGTGTTCGCCTCCAGTGGACGCGTGGCGCCGGTGTTCAACGACAAGCACCTCTCCTGGAAGTGGGAGTGGGCGCGCGAGATGTACGACACGGCGCGGCGGATGCGCTTCCCGTTCATGGCGGGGTCGAGTCTGCCGGTAACCTGGAGGACGCCGTCGCTGGAAATGCCGCTGGGCGCGCGGGTTCGCGAGGCGGTCTGCGCCTGCTACGGCGGAGTGGACAGCTACGACTTCCACGGGCTGGAGACGCTGCAATGCATGGTGGAACGCCGCAAGGGCGGCGAGCCGGGCGTCAAGTGGCTGGAAGCCTATCGCGGGGAGCGCTTCTGGAAGGCGCACCAGGAGGGCGTGTGGTCGCGGGAGCTGGTGGAGTCGGCTCTCTGCCGAAGCCACACTCTGACGCCCTCGCGCGCGGGCTTCAATCACGACTTCCCTTCGCCGGAGGCCCTGCGGCGGCTGGTCCGGGAGCCGATCGCGTATCGCTTCGAACACGCCGATGGTCTCCGATCGACGATGCTGCTGCTGAACGGCCTGGTGCAAGACTTCAACTTCGCCGCGCGGCTGGACAACGGCGCGATATTCTCCACCCAGATGTACCTGCCGATGCCGCCGGCGCGGACCAGCCTGGCGAATTTCTTTAGCCCGCTGGTGAACAACGTCGAAAGAATGTTCCTCACCGGGCGAGCCAGCTATCCGGTGGAACGGACGCTGCTGACCACCGGCCTGACCGCGGCCGGCGTGGAGAGCCTGCACCGCGCCGAGGCGCGCGTCGAGACGCCGCACCTGGCGATTGCGTATCAGCCGGTCAAAGAATCCACGTTCTGGAGAACCTAATGGCTCTGAGACTGGCTGTCGTCACCACGATCTATCGCTATCTGTCGCACGCCCAGCATATCGCCGACCGCTTCCTGATCGGCTACCCGCTCAAGGGACGCTGGCATCGTCCCGACATGAAAGTGGTCTCGCTGTACGTGGATCAGAAGCCGGAAGGCGATCAAAGCGAGGAGCGCGCCAAGGAGTTCGGCTTCCAAGTCTACCCCACCATCGCCGGGGCGCTGCGGTGCGGCGGCCCCAAGCTGGCCGTGGACGGCATCCTGATCATCGGCGAGCACGGCAACTATCCGCGCAATGAAAAGGGCCAGGTCCTTTATCCGCGCCATGAATTCTTCAAGCAGTGCGTGGAGGTGTTCGAGAAGGACGGGCGCGCCGTCCCGGTGTATAACGACAAGCACCTCTCCTACAGCTTCGAAAAAGCGAAGTGGATGGTGGAGGCTTCCCGGCGCCTGAAGTTTCCGATGCTGGCCGGCTCCTCCCTGCCGGTGACCTGGCGGCTGCCGGACCTCGAACTGCCGCTGGGGTGCCAGATCGAGAGCGCCCTAATGGTCGGAGTGGGCGGTTCGGATCCTATGGACTACCACGCGCTGGAAGCGATGCAATGCATGATCGAGCGGCGCAAGGGCGGCGAGGCCGGAGTCCAGGCCGTTCAGTTGATCGAGGGCGACGCGGTGTGGAGGGCGGGCGAGGAGGGGCGCTGGTCAAAATCGCTGTTGGCCGCCGCGCTGTGCCGCAGCGACTCGCCGCAGGGGCTCACCATCCAGGACGGCCGCACGCAGGACCTGGTGGCCGGCGGAGAATTGCCCAAGCTGGTGAAGAGTCCGGCCGCCTATTTCATCGAGCATCGGGACGGTTTGCGCACCACGCTGCTCATGCTCAACGGCGCCGTCAAAGACTACACCTTTGCCGCTAAGGTCAAAGGGATGGGGATCGCTTCAACGCAGTTCTTCCTCTCCCCCACTCCCAACGTAACTTACTCGGCCTGCCTGACGAGCAGGATCGAGGAGATGCTCGCGACCCGCAAAGCGCCCTATCCGGTGGAGCGGACCCTGATCGTCAGTGGAATCCTGGAAAGCTGCCTGACTTCCCGCCTGCAGAGTCACGCGCGATTGGAAACCCCGCATCTCGATGTCCGCTATCGCGCGCCGAAGGAGTCCCAGCACGCAAGGGCGTGAGGGGCCGCACATGCTGTTGCGAAACGCTTTCTTAGGTTTGTTGCCGGTCGCGTTGCTCGGCCTCGCAGGTTGCGCTCGCTCCCCAGCGCATCGCCCCATTTCACTCCTACTGGCGCAAAGAAATGCGCCACCTGACCCGCGGCTTGTCACCGCTGTCAACCGCGAGGAAGAGTTTGCCGCGGCGTCTGCGTTTCGACGGATGATGGAGACCCGGCCATTCGCCGCGTCTTTCGGCCTGCCGGTGGACAACCCTTGGAAGCCTCTGGGGCCACAACCCATTTGCGGATGGTGGTTCAGAGATTGCCTGGGCCAGCGAAAATAGCCGGCAATGTCCGCGCGATTGCCGTCGACCAAGCCAATCCCGACATCGTATATCTTGGGGCGGATACCGGGGGCGTCTGGAAATCCAAGGACGGTGGCAAGAACTGGACTCCCATCTCCGATTTCGCATCTTCGCTTGCCATCTCATCGGTGGTCATCGACCCAAACGATGCGAATACCATCTACGCCGGAACCGCGTCGATGATTCTCAAGTCCACCGACGCCGGGGCAAGCTGGACGGAACTATCCACCGTGGGGAAACCTGTGTACGCCGTGGCCGTGCACCCGGGGAACCGCAACATCATCCTTGCGGGCACCGCACGCGGTATTGAACGGTCCTCCGACGGGGGTTCCACGTGGACCCTGGTCTTTGGGAGCCGGCCGGCCTGGAACGTATTCTTCGCGCCCGGTGGTGGAACCGCCTACGCCGCGATTTCCCAGAGCTACGTGAATCCCGGCAAGACCCCGGTTGTCGTTTCGCGAGACGACGGCCTGACCTGGAGCCCCGGTTCGGGAACCGGAAGCTCCGCGTTACCGGGGAACAGCTCGTACACCACGCTGGCCCTGGCGCCGTCCAATCCGAATGTCTTGTACGCGGGCCTTTCCGACAATGGCGGCTTGACCTTTGCTGGGTTGTTCCGCTCCGCTGACGGTGGAGCAAGCTGGACCAAACTGACTGCGACTCCCCCCTACTGCACTCCCCAATGCTGGTGGTATCCATCGCTTGCCGTTCATCCGCGCGACGCCAATATTGTTTTCGCCGGTGGCCTGAACCTGTATCGGTCGCTGGACGGCGGCGCATCGTGGAAGAACGTGCAGTTGAGTAGCGATGGTTCATTTGAACAACCTTATGTCGATCACCACGCGCTTGCCTTTTCAAAGAGCGGCGACGTGCTCTACGTCGGCGCTGATGGCGGAGCGGTCAGGACTGCTAACTCGTCGGCCGCGAGTGGAATCGCATGGCAGAACTTGAACGCGACCCTGGCCATCACGCAGTTCTATTCCGGCATGTCAATCCTCCAATCAGATCCATACAGCCTTGCCGCCGGGGCGCAGGATACGGGTATTGCTTATTTCAGCGGGGGAAATCCATGGCTTGGCGTTTCGGAGGGAGACGTCGGCTGGACCGCGATCGATCCGACCGACACCGATAAGATCTATTATTCTCGATACCTTGGTGGAGTCCTTCGCTTCTCGCGAAGGAGTCACACCTTCGAGACGCTTACTCCCGGACTCTCCTGGCTGGTTCCTCTGGCTCTGGACATGTCAGACCCGCGCCGGATTTATTACGGACTCACCCGCATCTACCAGTCCATTGACCGAGGCAAGACTTGGAATGCGATCTCCCCTGACACCGGTCTGATGAGCGTGATCGCCATCGCGCCAGGAGTCCCGGACACGATCTATGCCGGCACTGGGAACGGGCAGATCTGGCGCACAAACAATGCGGGCGCGGGCCCACAGGCTGGCTGGCGGCGAATTGACAATGCGCTCCCCTCTCGCGGCGTGAGCCAAATTGCGATCGACGAACATAACCCCTCGATCATATATGCGGCCTTTCTTGGCTATGGGGCGGCTTCCGGTCCCGCGGGCCATGTCTTCAAGAGCTCCGATGCGGGAGCCACCTGGATAGATGTCAGTCAGAACTTGCCAAACACCAACGTCTGGGACCTGGCGCTCGACCCGGATCAGCCGGGCGATGTTTACGTTGCGACAGAAGTTGGAGTTTTCGGCGGCAGAGCGGGCTCCCAGTGGATACCAATCGGGACAGGCTTGCCGCGCACTCGCGTCACGGGTGTGCGGATTCACCGCAAAGCCAGGCTTCTGCGCGTGACAACCTATGGCCGAGGCGCCTGGGACCTCTCTCTGGTAACCGCCAAGTTTCCCGCTCTGAGCGTGAAGAGCACGCACGCGGGCGGATTCACGCAGGGCCAGTCCGGAGCCGCGTACACGATAACGGTGAGCAACGACGCGCTGGGCGCCCCTACAACTGGCATGGTCGCGGTGATGGAAACGCTACCGCCAGGGTTGACACTGACCTCGATGTCGGGCTCGGGATGGAGTTGCTCGGGCTCCTCCTGCAACCGTTCCGACGTTCTTCTTCCCGGTTCCAGTTATCCCGCCATCGGCGTGAAAGTCGATGTGGCGCCGGACGCCGCGCCGGAGTTGACCAACCGGGTCAGCGTCTCCGGTGGGGGGTCGGCATCCGCAACCACCGCCGATGTCACCTCAATCGCGCTCAACACAGCGCCCCAGTTTACTGCCGGCAGCGTCACAAATGCCGCTACTTTCGCAAATGGCCCGGTTGCGCCCGGCGAGATTGTCACGATCTTCGGCCTGAATCTCACCAGTGTGGTCTCCTTTGATGGCGTCGTCGCCACGGTGGTGGATGGGTCGCCGGTGCAGGTGAGCGTAACGGTGCCGTACTCCGTCACCGGACCGGCGACGACCATACAGATGGGACCAACGTCCGTCCAGCTTGCGGTAGCTCCATCCTCGCCCGGGATCTTCGCCGTCGTCCCCAGTGGTGACGGCTACCTCACTCTCTACGCCACCGGGGGTGGGCAGCTCACCAATGACGACCCACCGCGCGTGGCCTTGCCCACGACAGTGCGGGTGAACGGGAACCCTGCCGTGGTGCTGTACGCAGGCGTGGCCCCGGGGCTGGTGCAAGGGGTCTATCAGGTCAACGTCCAGTTGCCGCCGGAGGCCCTATCGGGAACCCTGTCCATCGTTTGGACGGTAGGGGACTCGAGCAGTCCTGCCTTTCCGGTCAGCGTCCCGGGTCAATGAAGGTCCACTTTATGGTGAATGGTATAATCCAGGTCAGAAGGCCCTCCCCAGCGCGAACGTGGCGGAATTGGCAGACGCACCAGACTTAGTTAACATCTTGCTTGGCGCGCGGGGTGAGAATGAACCGCTTCATCCCTTGGCGCGCTTCCGCTCGGCGCTACGCTTCCGGATTGCAGCGAACGTGTCTTCACCGTCAACGAATTCGCCGCGATCGGCCTGTTCGCCTCCGATGCCGATTTCTTTGCGTAGTTCCGCCAGCCGGAGTTGCTTCAACTCTTCCCGCTCCTTGAGTAGCCGCAACCCTTCCCGCAGCACCTCGCTTTGGGATTGGTAGAGGCCGCTCTTGAGGAGGTCGGCAACGAACTGATCGAATGTAGAGCCAAGGTGGACGTTCATACCGATAGCATAACGCATATAACAATAGTTGTCGCTTGTTGGTAGTATGTGTGTAAGCCTCTTCTTTGTAGTCAGTTCTCTCCATTCGACACACGGCCAAGGTGACTTTCCGCATTGCCGATGACAAGGGACAAGCGCTCGATCACGATATCCAAAAGGCAGAGATTGCGGCGACCACTTCATCTTCAATGAGCTGCTGCCGGGAACCTACACGCTCAATATCACCGCGGCCGGGTTCAAGAAGTTCGAACAGCAGTCCATTTCGCTAACCGCCACCGAGCGCGTGGCGCTGCCGCAGATCACGCTGGAAGTTGGAGGCGTGAACGAGACCGTCTCGGTCACCGCCGCGCTCCGGCCTCATCAACACGCGCCAGATGCAGGAGCTGCCGCTCAATGGCCGCAGCTATACCGGGACCGCGAAACTGTTGCCAGGCGTCACCGACACCGCCAACCGCGAGTCTCCCGGTTGGAACGACCTGGTCGGGATCAACATCAACGGCACGCGTCAGGGCTCGATTAACCTGACCCTGGACGGCGTCACCAGCCTCGATACCGGCTCGATGGTGGGACCTTACCTGGCGCCCAGCCTGGACGCGGTCGCCGAAGTCAAAGTCCTGCTTGCCGCCGGAGGCCCTATCGGGAACCCTGTCCATCGTTTGGATGGTAGGGGACTCGAGCAGTCCTGCCTTTCCGGTCAGCATCCCGGGTCAATGACGGTCCACTTTGTGGTGAATGCTATAATCCTGGTCAGAAGGCCCTCCCCAGCGCGAACGTGGCGGAATTGGCAGACGCACCAGACTTAGGATCTGGCTCCCGAAAGGGAATGGGAGTTCGACCCTCCCCGTTCGCACCACAAGGCTGGAGCGCTTGGGCAGAATCATTTCGACTCCCGCAGCGTTCTGAGGCATGCGACCAGATACCGGATTTGGCGTTCATTCAGCGTGTGCCCCCAGGGCGGCATCAAGTTGGATTTTCCCCGTTCGAAGGCTCCCCGGGAAATGGCATCAAAGAGTTGCTGATCCGAAAAAGCGGCCATGGCGTTGCGATCGGCAAGATTTCTCGGCTTGGGATTCAGGTTGTAGGCATTGAAGCCATCTCCCTCGCCGGTTGCGCCATGACACACCGCGCAATAGTGTTCAAACAGTTTCTTGCCGTTGGACTCTTCATAGTTCAGCCCCGCCTCCTTCGCGGCTGATTCCGGCCTCGCACGCTCCGCCGCTCGCGCTCCCCAGCCGTGGCGCCCGAGCAGCCAGGACGCCGCTGCCAGCACGGAGATGGCGGCCACTGCCGCTAGAAGCCGCGTTCTCATCTTCCCTCCGTTCCCTTGGCCGGTGGCAAACTCACCAGGTACGCCGCCAGAGCCGCCGCGTCGGAGTCATTCAGGTTGTAGTTGGGCTCCGGTACGGCCGGCTTGAATCTTTGCGGGTTCTTCAGGTAGGCGAATATGTAACCACTGAACAGTCGCGAGCCCACGCCATCCAGAGCCGGGCCCACATATCCGCCCGCGACATTGACCTGGTGACAGGCCTGGCAGCCGTAGCGGTTGAAGTATAGTTCCTTGCCGCGAGCGATCTCTTGAGCCTCGGGCCGGTCCCGCGGGAATAACTGCTGCGGGATCGAGTCATCCAGCAACACCGTTTGAAAATATCCCACCGCCGTCTGGATCTCCTGGCCGGACATGCCCAGCAGTGGCATGCGCTCCGTCAGGATGGGGCGCAGCGAGTAGGGCAGCCGAAAGTACGAGGCAATCCATTGCGGCTTGGCCTGGCTGCCGATGATCGAAAGGTCCGGCGCGATCTTTCCGCCCTCTCGTTGGATTCTGTGACAGCTCAGGCATTCGTATTTCGCCATCAACCTGCCAAATTCGCCTTGGGGGCGGAACGGCCCTGCCTGTTGTTCCGAGGCCAGATAACGTGCGGGGAATCTCTTGTCCGTCAGGCTCAGAAGGGCCACAACAATCTCCCGTCCCTGCTCCTCGCTAAAATGGAAATCCGGCATCTTGAGAGTTTTCCCAAAAGCGCGCGGCGTCTGGATCTTGGTAAAGAGCCAGGACCACAGGTTCCGGTCAACCGGAAGGTTTCCGAAATCCAGCCGATCCACGTCCTTGTTGCCAATCCCGGCCAGGTCCGGCCCAAGCTCCACGGGTTCTTCGACTCCTTTCAGACGATGGCAGCCGCCGCAACCGAGACGTTGGTAGAGCTTCCGGCCGGCCGCCAGGTTCTCCCGAGTGGCAGGTGGCAGCGATCGCACCAACTGCTCGTCCTCCCGTCCGTCGATGGAAGGATCCGCGAATTCCGAGGCCATATAGGCGACCACGGCGCGGATGTCTTTGTCCGGGAAGCTGAACTGGGGCATCCGGGTTCGAGGAAAAAGCGCCTTCGGATTTCGCAGCCAGCTCTCAAGCCAGCCGAAACGGACCTTGCCGCCGACTTTGCCCAGGTCGGGCCCGAACGTTCCGCCGCGGCCCCCTTGTGCGTGGCAACTGATGCAGCGGGCCTCCCGGTAGCGGATCTGGCCCTGATCGGCCAGGGAATGATCGGTCGTCTCGCTAACCTCCACCGCCGCGAATTTCTGCGCGAGCAAGAAGGCCGTCAGCAAGCGGGCCTGCTCGTCTGACAACTGAAAATTCGGCATGAATGTGCGTTCCAGGTAGCTTTTCGGATCCTTCAGCCATCGAAACAGCCAGAGTCCCCTAACCTTGCTGCCGATTCCATCGAGAACGGGACCGATCGGATCCCGGCGTTCGTAGCCGGGGATCTTATGACAGCCGATACAACCGGCTGCTTGGATGAGGGTTCTGCCGTCATTCAGAAGCCAGGCCTCCGGCACCTCACTGCCCTTGTGACACTGCCCGCACGAAGCCTGCAAGTACCGGCCCGGAAGCATCGGATCTTCCCACCACTTCAGCCTCCCGTGGGCGCCGTGGACGGTAGTGGCCGCGCCCTGTCCCCGGTGGCATATCGTGCAGCCAATGTCCCGCGTGTTGTGCGGGGTGACCGGGTGGAAGCCGAAAGGCTGCGGAGCGCCGCGGAGAAAACGGTTTTCCACACCCAGGTGGCAGGTCACGCACCGGTCGACTACGTCCAGCTCCCGGATCCAGATTTGCCGGATGCCGATGGGCCCCGGTCTTACAGGCATGTTCTGCCGGAGCTTTTCATCCGCCAGACGGTTATAGTCCTTCTGAAACCGTCTCCACTCTCGAAAATAGTCCCGCATCGGGGCAACCGCATAGACAACCAGCAGCGCCGCGCTTGCGAGGCAGAACAGGAGGGGCATGCGTCGCATGGGGCTGTTCGAGTCGCTCATAATTGCCACGGCCACGCGAACGACCAGCCGGGTCCCCGGAAGAAGGTCCCGGTAATGGTCAGAACAAACACTACGGCCAGGAACCACGACATGAGCCACACCGCCAGGCTCCGGGCGGACAGCCACTCCCCTGCGCGGCCGGCCCGTCCCGGCCCGGGAATAAATCGTGCCAGCGCCCGCCACACGCCCCGATCCGGCGGCCAGTAGCAGGCGCACATCACGGCCCCGAAAGCCAGGGTCGGGGCCAGGACGATATAGCATTGGAACCGCGCCAGAATCGCCAGGAATACTGTCACAACGGCTACGAAAGCGGTCAACCTCTGGGGCGTCCGGACGCGCCACAACGGGTTCCTCTCCATATTCACGCGAAAGTAGGGAATGGCCACCAGAGCGATTACCGCCAACAGGGGAATCGTGACCCCCGCCACAACTGGTGGAAAGTAGTGAAGCAGTTCCTGAAGACCGAGGAAATACCAAGGGGCCTTAGCGGGGTTCGGAGTTTTGTTGGGATTCGCCAGGCTTTCCAGAGGCGCATCGTAGGACAGGGAAATGAGCGCCAGGCCGATCAGGAGTAAGTTCATGGCGATCAATTCGCGCACGATCAGGTGCGGGAACGTCATGACGCGTTTCTCCTCTTCGGTCTCAAAGCGCGCGGGGAGAGAGCGGTGCACCAGGGCGATGCGTCGCGGCAGCCGGACCGCCTCCGGAGCGGTTTCGGTCCGAATCGGGCTCTGGTTCTGCATGGGCTCCGCCTCCCTTCACAGCGGCCTGACGCCGCCGTCCTTTCGAACGCGCCAGAAATGCACCGCCAGCAGCGCCGCCGCGGCCAGCGGCAAGACCACGCAATGCAAGACGTAGAACCGCACCAGCGCGTTCTCGCCGATGATGTTTCCTCCCAGGAGCAGGAACTTGAATTTGGGTCCGATCAGCGGCGCCGCCTCCGCCATGTTGGTGCCCACGGTGATCGCCCAATACGCCAACTGGTCCCAGGGGAGGAGGTAGCCGGTGTAGCTCAGCAGCAGCGTCAGGACCAATAACACAACCCCCACGACCCAATTGAATTCGCGTGGCGGGCGATAGGCGCCGGAGTAAAAAACGCGCGCCATGTGAAGGAAAACGGCGACCACCATCGCGTGCGCGGCCCAGCGGTGCAGGTTCCGGAGGAAAGCGCCGGAGCTGATGACAAACTCCAGTTCTTTCATGTCCCGGTAGGCCTGCGGCACGGCCGGCCGGTAATAGAACATCAGCAGGACACCGGTGACCAGCAGCACTAAGAACAGGCCGAACGACAGCCCGCCCAAACACATGGTGTGCCAGAACCGAAGATTCTTCTCGGGGATCTTGACCGGATGAATGTGGAGAAAAACGTTGCTAAAGACGGTTAGCGCCCGGTTACGATTGGAATCAATATAGCGGTGGCGGAAAACGGACTTCCACACCTGCGTTCCCACCAGTCGTTCTTTGAGTTCCGCGACGCTCATGGCGAACTCCCTCGGGCTGCGTCAGACGCGCAATACTGTGTCCGCTTGCACCTCGACCGTCGTGTCCACGATCAACTCCCCCTCCTCCAGCCGGATGGCGATGCGCCGCAAGGGACGCGGCGCCGGGCCCAGCGCCAGCGAGCCGTCTCTGCCGAATTTGCTGCCGTGGCACGGACAGGCTATCGTCTGCTCGTCCTCCAGCCAACGGGTAATACAGCCGAGATGGGTGCACACCGCCGAAAGAGCAAAGAAGCCCACCTCGGTGCGGACGATGTACACTTTTCGATCGTAATCCGCGCTGACCGAATTCACGGGGAAATCTTCGGGCCTGCCGATCCGGAATGCCGTGGGAGGCTCAAACAACACTTTGGGATGAACAAAATCGGCAAGGACCGCGGCGCCCCCCGCGCCGGCGGCGCTCAGTGAAGCAACGCCGGTGATCCAGAGAAACCGCCTCCGGTCTGAATCGGGTTCGTCTTGTACACGATCGCCCATGTTGGCCTCGGTCGTCCCTCATCCCGCCACGGCGGCGGATTCCATCAGAAAACTTTCCATCGTGATGCAATCCACTGGGCAGCGTTGCTCACAAAGGCCACAGCGAATGCATCGCTCTTCGTTCTTGATCATGACGCTGGCAATTCCTTTGCCATCGCGGCCGAGCTCGGCCTGGAACTCGTTTTCGATCTCGTCCGCCAGCCGCTGGCCGCCGCCCGTCAGCCAATGCGCCGGCGCCAGCTCCAGGCAATCCTCCGGACAGACATCCACGCATCCCCGGCACAGGATGCACTCGCTGCCGGTCTCTTCAGTCCCCTCGAGTATCGTGTTTACCCAGCACTGAAGACAGCGGTTTCCCTCGCGCATGGCCTGCGCGGTGTTGTAGCCCAGCTCGATCTCGGCAACTCCGATGCGCCTCTCCACGGGGAGCATGGGGACCTTCACGCGGGGACAGGACTCGTAGGCAAGGTCCCGTTTCCATGCGCCTGGTGGAAACACGGCGACACTCACGGAGGGGGTTGGAGCCGGCTTGTGACCGGTGATCAGGGCATGAATGGACGCCGCGGCGCGCCGGCCCTCGGCCACCGCCCGGATCACGTTGCGCGGGCCGAAAGCCACGTCTCCCCCGGCAAAGACCCGAGGATTGGAGGTAGCCAGCGTCGAAGGATCCACCTGGATCGTACCCCGCGGGGTCAAGGCCAGCCCGTCCTCGGGCTGCACGAACGACAGGTCGGAGTTTTGGCCGATGGCGAGGATCACCGTTTCGGCGGGCACGGTTTCTTCCGTGTTGGGATAGAACTCGGGGTTAAACCGGCCCAGGTGGTCGAAGACCGACTTGACCGCGATCGTCTCCAGCCCCACCACGCGCCCGTTCTCTCCCAGGATGCGCTTGGGGCCGAGGGAATTATGAATCACGATTCCTTCCAGCTCCGCCTCCTGGACTTCGTCCTGGAAGGCGGGCATCTCCTGCCGCGATTCCAGGCAGACCAAGGCCACTTCCCGCGCCCCCATCCGCAAAGCGAATCGGGCCGCGTCGATGGCGGCGTGCAGGTAGCGGTCCGGTTCCATGTACTCCGCGCCATTGAAGCGCAGGACGGAGCGGGCGACATCCACGGCCACGTTGCCGCCTCCGACGACGACGACCTTCCTGCCCAGATCGACACGGTAGTTGAGATTGGCATTGAGCAGGAAATCCACGCCGTGGAGCACGCCGTCCAGATGGGCGCCTTCGATGTGCAACTCCCGGCTCCGATGGGCGCCGATGGCGAGAAAGGCGGCGGCGTAACCTTCCTGCCACAAATCGGCCAGGAAGAAATCCCGGCCCAGGCGGGAGTTCAGCTTCAGTTCGACGCCCAAGCTCAACACGAAGTCCACCTGCGCCTGGATGATGTAGCGGGGCAGCCGGTATTCGGGAATGCCCAGGGCAAGCATCCCGCCAGCCACGGGGGCCGCCTCGAAGATGACGGCGCGATAACCCAGTTTGGCCAGGTCAACCGCGGCCGAGAGGCCGGCGGGTCCGGCCCCCGCCACGGCTACCTTGGGGCCCGTGAGTTTCCTGGGTGCGCGCATCCGCGAGACGATGTGTTGGCGTCCCAGCTTGCTGTACGGCCCGAATTGCTCGGCTACAAACCGCTTCAATGCCCGGATCGCGACCGGCTGATCGAGGCGCCCCCGGCGGCAAGCCGTTTCACACGGCGCCGCGCAGATGTGCCCGCACACGGCGGCCAGGGGGTTGGGATCTTCCGCCACGGTGTAGGCTTCCTCAAAGCGGCCTTCGGCGATCAAGGCGCAGTAGCGCCCGGCCTGGGTCTTCACCGGGCAAGCCTGGAAGCAGGGAACGTTCTGCTCGAGCCACTCCAGGTTCACCAGCCGCATGGATCGGCCCGCCATGGCTGTTTCCTCGTGATTACTTGGCCGCGACCGGGTTGGCCGCCACCTCGCCCGCGGCCGGCGCCTCGACCTCCGCCGGAGCAAACTTCACCTTTTCATGCCACACTTTCAACGTGTACTTGCCGGCCGGCACGTTCCCGATTGAGTAGGATCCATCCGGTCCTGTTTTCGCGAAGTACGGATTCGCCAACACCAGGACCCAGGCCTCCATTTCCGGGTGAACGTTACACAGGAGGCGCACTTCTCCGGGCTTGTCGAAGGTGTAGCTCTTGGTTTGCCCTTTGGGCCAACTGCCTAAATTGAACTTGTTCCCGGTTTTGGAGGGCGTGAATACATTGTGCAGCACCGGATCGCTGTTTAAGAACTTCACCGTGGTCCCCGCCACCACCGGCAAGACATGCGGGATAAAAACCATTTTCACCTGGTCGATTTCGCCCGCCTGTTTGGGAGCAGGAAACTGTCCCGGAACGTTCTCCAGATAGACCACCGCGTCGCGGTTGTCTTTCACTCCTTTGCATTGGACTTTGCCCTTGATCACGCCGGCGGCCGCTTCAGACGGCAAGGCGGCGGCCAGCAGGAGAGCGAGAAGCCCGGCGGTGTGCGTAGGCATGGTCATGATTCCTTTCCTGGTGGTCATCTGGCATGGACCTTGCTGACGGCGAACTCGGCGTCCTCGCCGTGGCAGGTGGCGCAAGCCTCCCCGAAGGGAGCAATGTTGACGAAGGCATGTGCGGCCGCGGACTGGCTGTCATGGCAGCCCAGGCAGGCCGTCGCCGCCGGCGGAGTGGGGCTGAAGAAGCCGCGCGGCGTGATGGTGGCCATCAGGTTCTTGGGCAGAGGCAATTGGTAGCTGGTTCCCTCGTGGCACTTGGAGCAGTTACGCCGGTCGCCTGGGTAGTGAATCATGTTGAGGTTTTCGGGCTCGCCGTCGTCGTAGACCGTGAAATCGTTCTCCAGATGATGGCCGCTGTGCAGCTTGTGGATCACGTTCTTGAAGTCCAAGGCTTCCGCGGGCATCTTGTCCTTCGGACGTCCGCCTTCGTCGGTGTAGTTCGGCCGATGGCAGGCGGGACAGTATTCCAGGTTGTTTCGGGCCAGGCCGTGCGCGGAGAGTTTCTCGTGGCAGGTGTTGCATCGGGCGACCGCCACAATGGCGCGCCGCTTGGCCGGAGTCCTATCGGTCACTCCGAAATAGAACGTCTTGTTCGCGGCTGCGTCACGAGCGTTCACGGTCGTGCCATCAACTTTTGGCAACTTGAGGTCCCGGAAGGCTTCCGCCGCCACAAGAAAGGTCCCCTTGGCGGTGGCCGGAACGGCGGCGGTGAACTTGTAGGTGTAGCCGCTCGGGCCGAGGGCGGCCTTCTGGACGTCTTCCCGGGCGTGGAACGTAAACTCGGAAGTCGGTCCGGCCAGCGTTAGTCTCAGGCGGTCCATTTTCGACGCGTCCAGCGGGTTGCCCTTGTTGTCGGTGAGGGTGAAGCTGACGGACGGGTTGCTGCCCGCGGCGGTCCCATCCACGGAAAGGATCTGGACGTTTACGCCGGGAAGTTGCGCCGACTTTTCCGGAATGGCGTGAGCGCCCTTAACCGAAACATCGAATTCCCTGCCCGTTTCGGGGGCATGACAGACGGTGCAGTTGGTGTCTGAGGTTTGGGCCCCGCCGAGACCGTGATTCTTCCCGGTCGCGAAATTGACATCGTCGTGGCAGGAGCCGCAGGGGGCCTGGGCGGGTTGGCTCAGGTAGTTTTTGCTCTGGGCGCCCTTGTCGTGACAGACTTCGCAATTGCGAATGTCCCGGGGAAACCGGACCTCGGTAAAGTCCCCGTCGGCGACCTCGTAGGCGCCGCCGGCCTGCACGCTGGGGAGATCCGCGCCGCGGTGAATCTTGTGAATCATCACCTTGAGGTCAATCGGGCCGCCCGTGATGTGATCGGTGCTCTGCGGAGTGTGGCAGAGAACGCAGAGCCGCACTTCCCTGCGCGCGCCCAATCCATGGGCGGCAAGGGGATCATGACACGTGTTGCAGTTCTCGGTTCGCACAATGTCGCGAACCGTGATGACCAGTCCGCCCGAGGGGACCCAATCGAAAACGGCGTTGCCGGCATAGACTCCCAGGCCGAATTCTCCCAGGTCGCGGGTGGCGTAAATCCCTACCGTGTGGGTGACCTTGGGATCGTACTCGGCCGGCCCTAGCCGGGTGGCAAACGTATAGGTATAGACGCCTTCAGACACGCTGGCATAGCTGCCCCCGATGTCCCGGTTCGCCTGCAAGTAAAGTTTCCCGGTGGTGGGGTTCGGCTGCATGCGGGTGGTGTAGGCGGTGTACTGCCGGTCTCCCTGCTTGATGCGGGCGAGCACGAAATTCAACGTTACGATTCCGGGTGTGATGATTCCCTCGCGATCGAGCGCTTGTCCCTTGTCATCGGCTATGCGGAAAGTCACCTTGGCCGTGTCACCCGCAATCTCCGCCTTTTGAATGTCGATCTTCAGGCCCGGCCGAACGAACGCGAGCGCGTCGTTTTGCAGATAGAATTCCTTTTGACCAGCCGAGTAGCTCGGATTGCCCTGGCGGTCGGCGGTGATCGGTATGATCAGACCGGCCGTCAGAATGATCAGAGAAAGAATTCGAGATCGAACCGTTGAAGTCTTCACAAATCCTCCTTCCCGGGGGTGTACGCGCAGCCTTGCCCTACCAAGGCCGTGCGCGGAGCCACTTGCAGCTTTGATGCCATGTGTCTGGTTCTCGTGAAAGAAGCCTGTTTTTCGCGGATTCATCCAAGACTCCCAGCCGCATGCCGGCGGAGACTGTGACAGAAATGTCACACCCCCGCCGCGCCGCGATCACTTCGGCGAGCCCCGTGGCGTGCCGGTCGCCCCGGAAACACCCGCCGTTTTCGAAAGGGTCTGGCGCATCTCTTTTTCCACACCCCGGATGTGTTCCAGGGCTTTCTCTACTCGCGCGTAACCTTCCCAATAGACGCCGCCCGGCGATCCGTGAAATGCGCTCAGCGCCGTCCGGACATTGTCCCGGCGCGCCATCTCCAGGAACGCGCGTTCGATCGCCGCCAAGGGCGCCAATGTCCCTGGAGTTGCGGGAGTGGAAGCGCCGGCTTCCGTGCCAGCGGGCACGGTTTGATAGCGGCGGATCAACGCCGCGGAGGACGACTCCAGCAGCCCGTCGCGCGACAGTCCGTCCAGGATGGAGCGGGCGCGCAGGACCAGCAGATCGGAAGCCAGCTTGACCTCGTCGGCGGCGTTCAGGTAGTCGCCGGCGAATTTCTCCGAATGGCAGTTCCGGCAGACCAGGATCATCTCCTTCCGCTTGGCCTCGGACTGCTGCCGGAGCTGTTGGAAGAACGCCTTGTAGCCGGCTTCCGTGGCTTTGTCGCCCTCCACCACAAGAGGCTGAAGCCCACGGCTCCAGATGGTCTTCGCGGTCATCCTGTGGGTGGTCTTCAGATCGCCATATCGTTCCGCCTGAAGCATGTGGCAGGTGGCGCAACTGGGCGCCTCATACTCTTTCTTTGCCAGTGCCACCGGCATGCGCAGGTCCCAGTTCCAGCGGCTCCCTGCCGCCATGTAGATGGATCCGTGTTTGGATTCCAGGTAAGAATCAAAGACCGAGTTGCCGCCTCGCGCGTGACAGGTCTGGCAGCCCTCGGGCTTGCGCGCCTCGGCGACGTCGAAGCTGTGACGGGTGTGGCAGGAGATGCACCCATTGCGGTGAATGCGGCCGGTCCCTTCAAACTCCGGATCGGGATCGAAATAAGGCGGCGCCGTGGCCCCCTGCTGGGAATAGATCACGTCGCGGCTCAACTGCCGGACGGCGGGTGGAACCGGGGAGAACTCCGGCGCGGCCAGCGCGCGCTTCCAGGATTCCTCCGGGGGATCGACGCTGTGACCCCCGCCCTTCTCGTACTCCTGGTCGATGGTGTCGTGGCAGCCGCCACAAACCGCGTTCGCCACCCGGCCGCGGGTTTGAGTGATGGTGGTGTGGTTGTCCCCGTGGCACAGCACACAAGAGATCTGGCCGTTCCGTACCAGGAAGGCCTTGCGGCGCTCGGTTTTCTCCTTGGGCGCCCGCTGCTTCTTGACCTCGTCGTAGACCGCTTGGTTCTGAATGCCCGAGCGGCCCATGGTGCTGGCCTGGAAGGCCGCCACCAGGTTCGGATTGACCTTCTGGTGGCACTTCACGCACTGTTCGGGCTCCTGCACACCGTCGGGCTCCTTGATCTCCACCACAATCGACTGCGGAGCGGCCAGCTCGGGCCCGGCCCAGGCCGCCAGCAATGCCACCCGGAGAAGGCTCGATCCGCGCGACGACCGCCTTTTTTGCTTGACCATCATTTCTCACCTGCCTCGCTAAAAGACATAGCCCAAGGAAAGCGACCAGATCTGCACGCGGTAGCGGGGCAAGCTCATTCCCAGGAAGCCCGCGCTCGCCGCCCCCGAATTCGTGAGTCCCGGGAAGGCCACCGCCCGGTCGAGGGCCAGGTCCGTTTCACCGTACCGTTCGTAGGCGTACTCAATCCGATAGAAGATGTCCCGAACGATGGGGATCTTCAAAGAAGTCGTCAGGCGCTGGAAGCGATTGCCGAGTCTCGGGTAGTCTTCCGCGGTGCTGACCAGAAACCCGGCCACCGTGGGGCTGCCCAGCGCGGCAGTGGCCGTGGTATTGGCCCCTTGCGAGAAGCCGTAGTAGACGTCCAACACAAGCCGGTTGTGAAGGAGACCGGCATTCACTCCGGCGCCCCAGGTATGCACCCAATCCCGAATCTTGCTCTCCCAGTCGTTATTGGAGGAATCGTTGAAGTCCGCTGCGGCCGCGGCGTCGAGCCGCTGCCGGGAGCGCAGGGCGTAGCGGAGCCTCTCGAAGGTGTAGTCGGCGAAGATCGAAACCGACGATGTCAAAACGTAGGCTAGATTGCCGGACGCGCCGTCGCTGAGATTGTACAGATCCCCGTACCGCGACTCGTTGAAAAAGGAGCGGTCCAGCGTGTAACTGGCGGAAAGCTGAAAGGACTTGATGGGCGGCGCCTGCACCAGGATCGTGCCGTAATTGCGGGAACGCTGGGCTTCGTCAAACCGTCGCAACTCGGGGAGCTGCTCCAGCGCAAAGAATCCCGTCCCGGCGGGAAATCCCGAGCGAAAAGACGCCGCGTCATATTGCCCTGGACGCCGCTGGGAGTGCTGGAACAACGCCTGGACCCCCCATCCGTCACGGCTCATCCAATCCCAACTGGCGCCGGCCGTGTGCTCCTGGGAGCGCCGGACATCCCGGTAGGTCCGGTCCCAGGACTCCCATTGATAGAACGCCTTGGCGGACGATGTCTTGTTGGGCGCCCAAATCCAGTCCAGGCCGGCGTCCTGCTTGGTGTAGCCATAGGGCAGGTTGCGCCGGCTGCGCGGATTGGCGCGCGTGGATGCCGGAAGCTCGGAATCGGTAATCACGTAGTTGGAAAACTGCAAACTGGGGGTCTGGTTGTCCAACCGATAGGAGCGATAGCGCACGTTGTAGGTGAACTGCTTCTTGACCCTGCCAGTCAGCAGGTAATTCATCATCAGCGTCTGTTTGCTCCCGTCCAGGCTGGGAGCGGGCAGAGCGGGATAACCGGGCAGCGCCTGGAGAACCGAGTTGCTGGTGAATGGAACGAACGCTTCGTTCTGGTGCATCCATCCGGGCGAGACCGTGGCCACGATCCGGGCCAGGCGAGACAGGTTCAGAGCGCCCGCCACCGTAAAATTCTGAGCCGCGTTGTCGGGGGCGAGAGCCTTGCGCCCGGTGGCGGGCGCGGCGCTTCCCTGGTTCGGCGCAAACGGGCCCGACCACTCCAGGGTTTGCACGTCGTTGTGAAAAAGCGAACTCTCCGAAGATCCCCGCACCACCCATTTCGGCCGCGCGAATTCGGCGCTCAGCTTCAGATCGTCGGTTCGATACTCGACCGGTTCCGGCAGCTCCACCGCCGTGAACAGGAAATTGTTTCCAACCGGCCGGTAGCCCGTTCGCCTTTCCGGAGAGTACTGCGCGCGAAAGTCCCAGGACTCGCGCGGAGTCAAGGTAATGCCCAATCCGGCCCACTCGCGTTTGAGCAACAGGTTCTGACTTGGCGCGCCCTGCAAGGCCTGGAAGCCCGAAGGGAGTGTGAACTTCCCCGGGCCCGTGCGCTCGTAGGAGTTCCGGCCCCGCGTAGGAACGGTGTGGAACAAGCGGATCCAGGACAGGCTGATTTTGTACCGCCCATAGGCTCCAGCGGTGGCCAGGCTTTGCAGATCGCTTTCCGAGTTCTCCCGGGACCGCAACTGGAAGTAGTGGCCGCTGACCGGAAGCTCCGCCTCGAAATTCAGGTCCCGAAGGAAAGCTCCATCCGGAAGACGGCGATACTCCGAAAACTTGGCGGAGCCCGTGTCTCCCGACGTATTTCTGGAGCCGATCTCCAGCACCGTCCTTTGCGGAGGCTGCCGGAGCCGCCGCACTTCCGGCGTGGGCTCATCGGACTGCCCGCGCAGACCAGGGCCGCACAGCCACAGCAGCAGGGCGGCGCCGAGCCTTGCCTTGGCCTTCACGATGGCATCCCGTCTTTCATAGCCGCGGTCCTCTATCGCTGGAACCGGACTCCCGAAGGATGGTTGGAACCATGCATCTGGGAGTGACAGTTGGTGCAAGCCAGGTTGTATATCAAGCGATTGCTCGCCAACTGCGGCAAGGTCGCGTGACCTCCGCGCACGTTGCAACGCTGGCACAAGCGCGGCGGTCGCATGGTCAACAGCTTCTCGTGGATCGATCCGTGAGCCTCATGGCAATTCAGGCAGTTCTCCGCCGCCGGCGGATGCTCCCAAAGGAACGGCCCTCGTTTCTCGGCATGGCAGCGATAGCAGTTCTCGTTCACCGAGTTTTCCCGCAGCAGCTTGGGGGTCGCAGTCCCATGCGGGTTGTGACAATCGACGCAGGTCAGCTTGCCCTCCCGTAACGGCATGTGGGAAGAGCGTTGTAGCTGCGCCCTGCGTGTCAGATGGCATTGGAAACAGAGCTCCATGCTCGTTTCCGTGGACAACAAGCGCGTCTCCAGCGGCCTTTCCAGGAACCGGGAAAGGCGTTGGGGAGAGCCGGGTTTCTTGTGCAAGGTGTGGCAGGTGGTGCACGTCAGGTTCCTGGATTCGTGAGGGCTCCCGCGCCAGTAGAGCCGGTTGCCCCGCTCATGGCATTTCAGACACGCGTTCTCGACCTCCTCTGGCGGGCTGCCGGTGAAGCGGAAGATCAAAGCCCGGTTCCCGGACTGCACGTGATCCGCGCCCTGGCCGTGGCAGCCCTCGCATCCCTGTTTTCCGGATGACTTGAACAGCCTGCCATCGCTCCGGGCATGGGTCGAGCCCGCCCAGGTCTCGTAGTATTCTCGATGGCAGCGCCTGCACGTCTCCGGCGCAATGGCGACCAGCGGATCGTTTCCTACGGCTCCTTGACCTTTCAGCCCCGCTGGCCAGACCCCTCCCAGGAGGCCGATCCATAGGACCGTCCGCATACGTGGTTGGAGCGCACCGGCCATTCCCCCGGTGGCTAGCACTTGGGGTACCAGCGCCCGGTCCATCCCAGCGATCTTGGCGGCTTCCGTAACGTTGCCCTGTGTCCGGGTCAAAAGCTCCGTGATGCTCTGCCGCTCGAAATTTGCCGAGTTTTTTTGCTTTTCCTGCCGGAAGGCTTCGCGCATTACTTGAGGTTGTCGCAGCAACTCCTCGGGGAGACTCAGAGGAGAGATGTACGGCTCGGAAGTGATCGAAACTGCCCGCTCGATCACATTGCGAAGCTGGCGGACGTTTCCGGGCCAGGACGATTGCTCCAGAACAAGCAGGGCCGCGGCCGAGATGCCCAAGACCGGTTTTTGGGTCCGCCGGACGACGGTCTGGAGGAAGTGGTTCGCCAGCAGCGCCACATCGCCGAAGCGTTCTCTCAAAGGCGGCAGCCGGATGGTGAGGACGTTCAGGCGGTAGAAAAGGTCGTCACGGAATTCCCCGGCGCGGACCATCTCTTCAAGCCCTCGGTGCGTCGCCGCCAGAATCCGGATGTCGAGGTTTACAAAATCATGCCCGCCCAGGCGCCGGATTTGCCGCTCCTCCAGGCTCCGCAGAAGCTTGGCCTGCGTCGAGAGAGTCAGCTCGCCTAGTTCGTCCAGGAACAGGGTGCCCCCGTTCGCCAGTTCCAAGAGTCCTCGCTGGAGACTCACCGCGCCGGTGAAGGCGCCCTTCTCATGACCGAAAAGCTCGCTTTCCAGCAGCGGCTCCGGAAGAGCGGCGCAATCCACGGGGACGAACGGGCGGGAGGCCCGGGAGCCGTTGGCATGAATGGCCTTGGCCAGCAGCTCCTTGCCGGTCCCTGTTTCGCCGGACAGGATGACGTTGGCGTCGCTTTCCGCCGCTCGCGCGGCGTTGCGAAGCATTTCCCGCGCCGGTTCGCTGGCCCCGGCGATGGCGCTAAAATCCATGGTCCGCGGTTCTGTTGCCACCGGTCCACTCCGCTTCAGCGCCTGGTGCTCGCGGGCCCGCTCGAGGATCTTCTGAAGCTCGCCCGATGTAAAGGGCTTCCGCAGGTAGTCGAATGCTCCTTCTCGCGTGGCCTGGACGGCGGTGGCGATCGTGGCATACGCAGTGATCAGGATGACGACGGCTTCCGGATCGAGGCTCTTGATGGAACGGAGGAGCGCCAGGCCATCCATGTCCGGCATTCTCAGGTCGGTCAGTACCAGGTCCGGGCGCGACTCCCGGAAGACCTCCAACGCCAGCTTGCCTGAGCCCGCCGTCAAGCACCGGTAGCCGAGGCGCCGGAGGATCGTCGCGCAATCCTCGACGAAGTCAGCCTCATCATCGATCAACAGGACCGAGATGCGCCCGCTCTCATCTGACTGTCGTCCAACCGGCACGGTCTCCCCACGATGATATACTAATGCGCGCTCACCATGCTTCCAGCCGCGCGTCAAAGCGGCCCCGGCCGCTTGTCGACTACGGACAAGCTCTTTGCGGGACTGCGCTTAATCGTACTTTTAGCGTGTGCGGCCTGGCTGCTGCTGGCTCCCCGTCTGGCGCACCGCGCCGAGCTCCTGGGCGTTTTTTTCGTCTTCGTCATCTACACTCTTTTCATTTATGGCCTGATTTTTCTGACGCGTTGGCCTATTGATCGCATTTACCTGGCGGCTTCTGTTCTCGACCTTGTCTACCTGCTCGGAATGGTCCGCTGGAGTGGAGGGGTGAACAGCGTGTTCCTGTTGGGCTTCTATCTTCTCGCCGGCCTGCACAGCTTTTACTTCGGCCGCCGCGTGGGATTGACCATTGCCACTGCCGCCGCCGTCTTGCTGGCATGGGGGCCTCTCAACAGGTTCCAGGCGGAGCCTTGGCCGGACTCCGTTCTGCGGCTCGGCTTTCTTTATTTGACAGCCTGGTCGATTGGTCTGCTCGCCGACCGTGAGAAGGAAACCACTCGACAGGCCGAAGAGCTGGTGGCGCAACTGCAAAACGCCACTCGGATTCTGGAACATGCCCAAAAAATGGCTTTGATCGGCCGGCTCACGGCGGGAATCGCGCACGAGATTAACAACCCCGCGACGGTCGTCCTCACCCGGGTCGAGCGCATGCTTCTGGAAGCGGAGGAGAAGGCCTATTCCAATGCGCTTCGGAAAGACCTGGAGACCTTGCGGAAGCACGCGAGCCGTGTCGCCGAAGTCGTTCAGAAAATGTTGACTTACTCCAGAGCCGACTCCTCGGGATTCGTGCCGTTGGACATCAATGAAGTCATCGAACAGAGCATCCCGATGGTCGAGCACCGCCTGGAGACGCGTGGCCTCACTCTGAATCTGAACTTGCTTCGCCGTTTGCCGCGTATCTATGGCAGCGCCGAGCGCCTCGAGGAGGTGTTCGTGAACTTGATCAGCAACGCGATTGACGCCTCACCGCCGGCCGGCCAGATTTACATTGTCAGCACCATCAGCGGCGGGCAAGAGAAGGAAGTGCAGGTCTTCGTCTCGGATGCAGGGGCGGGGATCCCCCCGGAAAACCTCGACAGAATCTTCGAGCCCTTCTTCACCACCAAACCTCCGGGCCAGGGGACCGGCCTGGGTTTATACGTCACCTATCAGATTTTGAAAGACCATCGCGCTTCGATTGCCGTCGACAGCCAGCCCGGCAAAGGCGCCACGGTTTCCCTTGGTTTTCCGCTCCTGAGAGATGCTTTGTCGCCCGCCTCACCCGCGGGTAAGGAGCACTTGGAAGGTTCTCTATAGCTGACGCCCCCCTTGCGCACGGGCCCTTGGTGAGCGGCGCCCACGCCCTACAGTAGCGGCGCGTACACGCCGGTGATATGATGGCCAACATTCAGCCAGGACGGGGTCCGTATCGACTCGGCCAGGAGGTTCCCAATATGAGGCATTTCGCATCCAGTGGCCATTTCAGCCTCTTTCTTCTTGCGGTGAGCTCTCTGTGGGGTCAGGGACTCACGGGCAAGCTCTCCGGGACCGTCGCCGATTCCTCGGGCGCCATTGTCGCGGGCGCCGAGATCGCCGTCACCAATTCGCAGACGGGCCAGACCCGCTCATCGAAGACCGACGATCAGGGCTATTTCATCTTTAACGAGCTGCTGCCCGGAACCTACACGCTCAACATCACCGCGGCCGGGTTTAAGAAGTTCGAGCAGCAGTCGATCTCCCTCACCGCCACTGAGCGCGTGGCGCTGCCGCAGATCACGCTGGAAGTCGGAGGCGTGAACGAGACCGTCTCGGTCACCGCCGAAGTCGTCCGCCTGCAAACCGAGAGCTCCGAGCGCTCCGGCCTCATCAACACGCGCCAGATGCAGGAATTGCCGCTCAAGGGCCGCAGCTATATCGGGACCGCAAAACTGCTGCCGGGCGTCACCGACACCGCCAACCGCGAGTCTCCTGGCTGGAACGACCTGGTCGGGATCAACATCAACGGCACGCGGCAGGGCTCGATCAACCTGACCCTGGACGGCGTCACCAGCCTCGATACCGGCTCGATGGTGGGACCTTACCTGGCGCCCAGCCTGGACGCCGTCGCCGAAGTCAAAGTCCTGCTCAGCAATTACCAGGCGGAATACGGCCGCAGCTCCGGCGGGACGCTCAACACCGTCATCAAGAGCGGCACCCGCGACTTCCACGGCGGGCTGTACTACTTCTTCCGGAATGAGAAGCTGAACGCCAACGAGTTTTTCAACAACCGGAACCGCCTGCCGCGCCCCCGCTACCGATTCAACAATCCCGGCTACTTTGTGGGCGGCCCGGTGCTGCTGCCCGGCACGGACTTCAATCGCAAGCGGGACAAGCTGTTCTTCTTCTGGTCGCAGGACTTTCTGCCGCTGACCATCCCATCCACCGTCCAGAACCAGACCTTCCCGACGGCTCTGGAACGCGCCGGGAACTTCTCGCAATCCGGTGTCAACGTGCTCGATCCGGTGGCGCGCACTCCCTTCCCCGGCAACGTGGTCCCGGCCAACCGCGTCGATGCCAACGGCCAGAAGCTGCTGAGCCTGTTTCCAATGCCCAACACGGTCGGGCCCGGCGGCCAGTACAATTGGGCCGGCCTCAGCGTCAACAAGCAACCCCGGCGCGACTCCGTTCTCCGCCTCGATTACAACATCTCGCCGACGACGCAATTCTACGTCCGCCTGATCCAGGACTACCAAGCCTCCAAGGGCGGCTTCCAATTACTGGCCGGCCTGGGAGGGAGCACCGTCTGGCCCCAGCTTCCCATCGCCTACGAGATCCGCAGCGCCGGCGCCGTATCCACGCTCATCCACACCTTCGGCACCAACAAGGTGAACGAGCTGACCTTCGGCGTCAACCGCGCTTTGCAAACCGTCGAGCCGCTCGACCAGTCCGCGATCGACTCCAACAGCCGGGCCAAGCTCGGCCTGGCGATCCCCCAGTTCTATCCGCAGGCGAATCCGCGCAACCTCATCCCCAACGCGACCTTCGGCGGCATTCCCAACGCCGGACAGTTGAACATCGAGCAGCGCTTCCCCTTCTTCGGCACCAATAACATCTGGAACTACTCCGACAACCTCTCCTGGATCGTCGGCAAACACAGCACCAAGTTCGGCATCTTCGTCGAACGGGGAACGCGCAATGCCGCGCGCTCAACGGCGTTCAACGGAACGTTCAACTTCGACCGGAACGCCACTAACCCGCTCGACACCGGATACGCGTATTCCAACGGGCTGCTGGGCGTCGTGAATTCTTACACGGAATCCAACGGCCACCCCAACGCCCACGCGCGCTACGTCAACGTCGAGTGGTACGTGCAGGACACCTGGAAGGTGAACCGCCGCTTTACAGTGGACGCCGGGGTTCGCTTCTACTACATCAAGCCGACCATCAGCGCCAACGATACCCTGGGCGCGTTCGATCTCGCCACCTACGACGCCGCCAGGCAGCCTCCCCTCATCCGCCCCTTTCTCGATTCGAACCGCGTCCGCTTTGGGCGGGATCCGGTGACCGGACAACTGGTCCCGGCCGTGAAGATCGGCACCTTCTCCTCAGCCGCCGGCACGCCGTATCAGGGCATGAAGCTCTACCAGGAAGGCATCTTGAATACGCCTCCCATTCAGGTCTCTCCCCGGATCGGCCTGGCCTGGGATATCTTCGGCGACGGCAGGACGGCGGTCCGCACCGGCTTCGGCATCTTCTACGACCGTTTCAACGACGACCAGATCCTGCAGCTCGTGCAGTCGCCGCCGATCGTCGTCACGGCCACGGCCAATTACACCACCATCAACAACCTGCTGGCGACGCCGCTCAGCCTTAGCCCGGCCGGTGTCACCGCCATCCAGCAGGACTTCAACCCGCCCTCCGTGTACAACTGGAGCTTTGGCGTCCAGCAGCGGATTCCCTTCGGCGCCGTCCTCGACGTCGCTTACGTCGGCAATTCGCAGAAGCACCTTCTCATTACGCGCAATCTCAACGCCGTGACGTACGGTTCCAACTTCCTGCCGGCCAACCTCGACTCCACCGTCAGCGGCGCCACTCCGCTTCCCGCCAACTTCCTTCGCCCGCGCATCGGATTCGCCGATATCAATTACCTGGAGTTCGCCGGCGCCGGCAACTACAACTCGCTCCAGATCCAGTTGACCAAGCGCTTCGCGCGGGCCCTTACCTACAACCTCAGCTACACCTGGTCGAAAGCGATGGACCTGGTCGACGGGAACGGCGGAGCCATCAACCCCGTCCTCAACTACCGCATGCGCAACTACGGCCGCTCCGGATTCGACCGAACCCAGAATTTCCAGATGAACTACGTCTATGAGCTGCCGCGGTTCAGCAAGAACTGGAACAACGCCTTCAGCCGTCTGGCCCTGGATGGCTGGGAGATCTCCGGCATCACCGCGTTCGTCACCGGCGCGCCCGCCGGAGTGGGTTACAGCCTCAGCTATTCGGCCGACCTGACGGGCGGCACGGGTAACGGCCTCGACAGCCGCGCTGTCGTGGTTGGCCCCGTGGCCACTGCCGGCCCCAACGGACAATGGTTCACCCCAGGTTCCATCAAGCCGCCCACGGCGCAGAATTCGCTCAACGGCATCGGCAACGCCGCCAAGACACTGTTCAGCCAGCCCGGAGTGGCCAACTGGGACTTATCGGTGTTCAAGAACTTCCGCCTGGGTTCCAATGAACAGCGCCGGCTCCAGTTCCGCGCCGAGGCCTACAACGCGTTCAACCACACGCAGTTCTCGGGAACCGACACTGGAAGCCGCTGGGACGCGGCCGGCAACCAGATCAACAGCAACCTGGGCTACTTCACCACCGCGTTCCTGGGCCGCCGCGTGGTGCTGGCGCTGAAGATTTACTTCTAGGAGATCAACGATGCGAACGATAACTCTGCTGGTGCTGCTGTCCGTCGGCTATGCCGGCGCCCAACCCACACCGCCGGGAGGCGCGCGCCGCCCGGGAGGCTTCCGCGGCCCCAACATTCCGCCGCTGGAGGAGACCGGCTACCGGCCCATCTTCGACGGCAAATCCCTAAAAGGCTGGGATGGCGACCCGAGCTTCTGGAGGGTCGAAGACGGCGCCCTGGTCGGCCAGACGGCGGCCGACAAACAGCCTAAACAGAACACCTTCCTCATCTGGCGCGACGGCACGCCCGGCAACTTCGAGCTGAAACTCCAATACCGCCTCACGGGTTTCAACAGCGGGATTCAGATCCGCAGCGCGGAGACGCCCGGCCTCCAGTGGTCGATGAAGGGCTATCAGGCCGACATGGATGGCGCGCAGCAGTTCACGGGCCAGTTCTATGAGGAGCGCGGGCGCGGTTTCCTCGCTCTGCGCGGCCAGTTCACCTACATCGGCGAAGGCCAGAAACCGGCCCTGGCCGGCTCGCTCGGCGACAACGCCGCCTTGAAGGAGTTCATCAAGCCCGAGGACTGGAACGACTTGCACCTGATCGCCCGCGGCAACACCCTGATCCAGATCCTCAACGGCCACGTCATGAGCATGCTCATCGACGACGACACCGCCGGGCGCAAGCTCGATGGCCTGATCGGCATCCAGGTCCACCTGGGGCCGCCCATGAAGATCGAAGTCCGCAACATCCGGATCAAAGACCTGTGAGGATGTCGCGGTAGAATGGTGGATGATGACGCGCAAGGTCAGTGTTGTTATCGAACAGGACGAGCACGGATGCTACGCTTGGTGCCCGGAACTAAAGGGTTGCCAATCGCAAGGAAAGACGGTCGAGGAGGCTCTTGCCAATATCCGCGAAGCAATCGAACTCTTCCTGGAGACCCTGACCGACGACGAGCGCTCGGCGGCGCTCAGCCAGGAGATTCTCACCACGGCCGTCGAAGTCCATGCCTAAGGCGCCGCGTCCGACTGCCGCGGAGGCCGACATGACAGGCCGTATACCTGGCGCGGCCTGACGCGTCTAGCTGCCCTACTCTTCTCCCAAGTTTCCTGTATAGACAACGGGTATACAATGGAGTTGAATGCCTGCCGTGCCGAAGCCGGCGTTTGACTGGAACGACGCCAACACTGGGCACATCGCAAAGCACAAGGTCGCGCCGGACGAGGCCGAGCAGGTTGTTTCCGGCGCCTCGCTGCTTATCGAAACCGCTGACCGGAGCGGCGAGGACAGATACACTGAACTGGGCGAGACCGCCGCTGGCCGGTTGCTCCTCGTCGTGTGGACATGGAGAGGTGGACGGATTCGCGTGGTCACTGCGTTCCCGGCGAATCGAAGGTGGCGCGTTCTGTGGCGCCGCATCAAGGGAGGTCACGATGCCTAAGAAGAGACTGGCCGGAACCAGAACTGAGGCCGAAGAGGCTCGTTGGTTCGAAGAGAATCAGGACCGGTTGCTGAAGCTGTTCACGCAGGCCAAGAGAGAAGGCGCTCTGCGCGTCAGTGGAAACAGTGTCGGCATCACGCTGTCGAAGAACACGGAGTCCATTCGGAAGCCGCCCTCGCAGAAGGTGATGTTGCGAATTCCAACCGGCGACCTCGAGCGCGCGCGGGATCAGGCGGTCGGCAAAGGGCTCGGCTATCAGACTTATATCAAGATGCTTCTGCGCGAGGGATTGGATCGCCAGGAACGCGCCCGGCGTCGGGCGTAGAAGTCTGCCGTTGGCTCCGTCAGAACTGAAAGCGCAGCGCGAACTGCATTTCCCGGCCTAACCCGGCCGTGGTGATGCGCCCGAAGTTGCCGCTGCTGATTTCCAGCGTGGGCGGATCGAAGGGCGGCGTGTTCGTGAAGTTGTAATTCTCCCAGCGGAACTGGATCGCCTTTTTCTCGGTGATGGGGAAGTTCTTGAACACCGCGAAATCCACGTTCATCAGGCCGGGCTGGGTGAGAATGTTGCGCCCGCTGGTGCCGTAGTGGCCGCGCGCCAGCACAAAAGCGGAGGTGTCGAACCAGCGGTTGAGCGTGCGCTCGCTCGATCCCAGACGCCCGTCCCGGAGCCGGTCGGGACGGTGGTTGCAGCGCGGGCAGCCGTCGTCGATGGGCTTCAGGTTCTGCGTCGGATGGATGGGCAGGCCGGTCTCCAGCACCAGTGTGCCGTTGATCTGCCATCCACCCAGGATCTGTCCCTGGAGATTTCGTCTCCCGTTGAAGAAGGGAAGCTCGTAGAGCCAGCTTGTCGTGGAGCGGTGCCGCTGGTCGGTCTCGGCCAGTCCTTTCTCCAGACGCCAGGCATACGGGTTATTGTGCCGCTGCGCGCCGCAGCAGGCGAAGGAATCGAACATGGTCTTCGACCAGGTGTAGGTCTGCAGGAAGGTGAACCCCCGCGAGAAGCGCTTTTCGCCCTTGAACAACAGGCCGTGGTAATTGCCGGCGGCGTCGAGCGAGATGTTCTCCACCGGGCCGAAGGCCGGATAAACGCGCTGCGTCGTGCCGGGGATGTAAGGGTTCACGGTGCGTGGGGAATCGAAATGGCTGGACTTGGAGCCCACGTAGCCAAAGTCGATCAGGATGGCTTTGGGCAGCATCCGCTGGAGGTTGAGGTTCCACTGGTGAACGTCGCCCACGCCGCGCGCGGTGTCGGCGGAGTTGATCTCGCTGTTGATGTTGAGCGCCTTGGCCTGGTCGGCGTTGCGCATGCGGATGCGCACGTTGCCCGCCGTGTTCAGCTCGTTGATGTTGAGGTTGTTGGGAGGATTGGCTGCCAGCGCTGGGACGAACATGTTGATCATGTTCACGTTGTAGAAGATGCCGTACCCGGCGCGGACCACCGTGGTGTTGCCGCCGAAGGGACGCCAGGCCAGGCCGACGCGCGGAGCGAACAGGCGCTTGCTGGGGTTGTTCAGCGGGCCGGCTTTACCGACTTCCGGGAACAGCACTTGCCGGGTGAAGTCCAGGTTGCGCGACTGGCCGCCCTTGTCCTCGATGGCGGAGTTGTACTCGTAGCGCAGCCCGAGGTTCAGGGTGAGCCGGGGCGTCAGTTTCCAATCGTCGGTGACGTAGCTGTGGGAGCGCCAGAAGCGCGTCTTGGGATATGTGCCCGGATCGACGCCCGCCGGGAGCTGATCGGTAAACCCAAGGCGCACCTGCTGCGGCTGGTCCAGTAGAAAGTCGGCCCAGGCCAGACGCCCGCGCTCGGTTCCGGTGACTCCGGGGGCGGCTCCCGAGTGGATTCCCGAGAAATCGAATGCGCCCCGGACAAAGGACACGGTGCGCCGGTCCAGCCGCAGGGGAGTCACCTCGGTGCCGATCTTGAACGAGTGCTTCCCTTTGGTGAGCGTCACCTGATCGGAGATCTGGCGCGACTCGTCCCAAATGGTGTTGATATCGCTGTTGCCCAGTCCGCTCAAGCCGGTGACCGAGATCGAAGGCAACCCCGTGTCGAGCGGGTTGTTGGTTTGACCGGGGATGCCCAGGTCTTTCGCGATATTGAAACTCGTGCCGCTGATGTCGTCCACGGTCTTGAAGATGTCCCGGTTGTAGGAAACCTTGATTACGTTCAGGAGCGTGGGTGAAAAAATCCGGGTGTAGTTGAGCGTGGCGTTCTGCTGGCGGCGGGGCCGGCGCGTCACGAAAAAGGGATTGGGGTTGATCGGAAACACCGGCAGGTTGACGGTCTGGATGCCGTAGCGTCCGAACAGGCGGTCCTTGTCGGAGATGTGATGGTCGATGCGGACGAACGCCTGGTCGTCGTTATCGGCGTTGCGCGAGGTCCCCACGAAGTTGTTGGTTCCGGCGAACTCCGCCGCGCCGTAGTTGGGATTCGGCCAGAACTGGAAGAAGTTCTTTGCCTGGGGAGAAATGCGGCTCGCGGGAATCTGGTTGCCGGGAAAGGGCGCGCCGTTCAGCAGGTCCTGAATCGGGATCAGCGAGCCGTCGGCGCGGCGAAAGAAGGGCTCGGTGAGATCGCCGTTCCTCATGCGGGCGGTGGGATAGTTCGCGAAACCCTGCGAGCTGCGCCGCTCCCGGTAGAACTCGCCATTGAAGGTAAAGAAGGTGCGGTTCCGGATAATCGGACCGCTCACCACGCCGCCGAACGTATTGCGCCGCAGCGGGCGCTTGACGCTGCCGGGCACTTCGAAGAAGTTGCGCGCGTCCAGCTTGTCGTTGCGCAGGAAGTGGAACGCGACGCCGTGAAAATCGTTGGTGCCGGGACGGATCGTGGCCACGATCTGAGCGCCGGATTGAGTGCCATATTCGGCCGAGTACCAACCGGCCTCGACACGGAACTCCTCGATCGCCTCGACCGACGGGCGCATCCGGACCGAGCCGTGGATGGCGGTCCGCAGCGGCGCCCCGTCGAGCTGGATAGCGTTGTTATGGACCTTCTGGCCCATGGCGGCAATCCCGAAGCCCGGGCCGAACCCGCTGGTGGTGACGCTGGAGGCCGGGCCGCGGCTCATCCCCGGCGCCAGCAGCGCCAGCCGGAACAGGTTGCGATTGCCCGGCAGCGGCAGCTCGCGGATCTTGGCCGCGTCGATCACCGTGCTGAGCGTGGCGTCGTCGGTCTGCACCGATACGGGCGCCGCCTCGACGGAGATCTGCTGGGTGACCTCGCCGACCTGCAGCCGGATATCGACGCGGGCGCGCTGATCCACTTCCAGCGTAATGCCGCGGATCGTGATCTTGCGGAAGCCGGCCGCCTCGGCCGTGACGTCGTAGTTACCGATCTCCAGCGCGGTGACCTCGTAGTTGCCGCTCTCGTTGGATTCGGCGACGCGTTTCTGCTGGGTTCCGGTGTTGAGGACGGTGACCGAGGCCTTGGCGACCGAAGCGCCCGATTCATCCGTGATCGCGCCCAGAATGCTGGAACGGCCTTGCGCGAGAAGGCTGGCCGGAACCGCCAGCCCGGAGAGAAAAGCGAGAACAGCCAACCGCTTCATGACAGACCTCCCTCGTGGTGCCTGTTGTATCACCGGCGGACGGTAGAGTCAAACGCCGCTACTTCTTTTCCGCCAGGCGCTTCTTTACGTAGTCGTCGTATTCCTTCTTGTTCTCGGGCGAGAGCGGGCCGCCGTAGAGCTCGCTGGACTTGTACTTGCCGGTGAGGAATTTCTGCTTGGTCCATTCGTCGTGGATATGGGTCAACTCGGCCTGGTCGACGATTTCCTGGACCAGGTGAGGCGGAATGAAGATGACGCCGGTGCGGTCGCCGAGCACCACGTCGCCGGGCAGAACAATCGCGCCCCCGACCTTGACCGGGATGTTGATCCCCACCACCGACACTCCGGCCACGGCCGCCGGGTGACCCTCCTTGAAATAGACCTGGGTCGGCAGCTCGTAGATCCCTTCCACGTCGCGGATGGTGCCGTCGACCACCGCCCCGGTGCGGGTCGCGCCGTAGATGGCGGCATGGAGATTGTCCCCGCCAAAGTTGTGCCCCGGAGCGGCGCCCATCAGATCGATGACCGGAACGTCGTCGGGCCGCAGCAGGTCGATGACCTTCTGATTCGCGCCCGAGGGCATGCCCGCGGCCTTCGCGTCGGCATCCAGGACCTTGCCGAGGTCGGGACGCAGGGGCAGGTATTGGGCGGTGACGGCGCGGCCCACCAGCTTCTTGCCGGGGTGCAGGATCTTGAAGTCGCCCGCGTATTGGAACTGGTACCCTTTGGCCCGCAGCAGGCCCCAGGCTTCTTCGATCGACAAGCCCTTCACCTTCTCCAGCAGCGAGTCGGGCACTTTGGGCCGCCCGTCCGGAAAGCGCTCGAAGGGATTGAGCGGCGTGTAGTGGAGCATCTGCTCGCGGGTGAATCGAAATACCTGCCCAGGCGCGGGGAGCGCCAGGAGCAGCGCGGCGATAAGGATCTTCTTCATGAAAGCACCTCCAGAACGCGGTTGACGTCTTCCTGGTTGTTGAAGACCGAGACCGAGAATCGAATGTGGTTGCCGAAGCGTCCGACGGTCAGAGCCGAATTCGGCCCGGTGATCGAAATCTTGGCCTTGCCGGTGACGGCAGCGGCGCGAATCTTGGCCTTCACCTGCTCGGTGTCATTGCACAGGAAGGTGACGATGGGGCTCTCCGTGCCTTTTGGCGTGATGGGCGTGAATCCCAGCGGCGGCAATTCCTTTTGCAGGCGATCGGTGAGGGAGCGCGCGTGGGCGCGAATGCGGTCGATGCCCAGCTTCTCGATGTACTTGAAGGACTCGTACTGCGCGGCGTACGTGATCACCGAAGGCGTACCGCATTCAAACGCCGCGATGCCCGTGTTGGCGTGGTTCACGATTTCGGGAAGATTTGGGCGCGCCTGTTTGAGCCAGGGAGGGTAGTTGAAGTCGGGATGGCCGGTGAACTCGGTGGGCCGGACCGTGGAGCCGATCAGATCCTCGCGGATGTACATGAACCCGAAGCCATGCTCCCCTTGCAGCCACTTGTACATGGCGCTTGAGGCCAAGTCGATACCCATGGCTTTCACGTCGATGGGGATGGCCCCGGCCCCCTGGATGATGTCGGCGAACAGCAGCGCGCCATGGGCGTGGGCCAGATCGCTCAGCGCTTTGATGTCCTCCAGATGGCCGTTGACGGAGGAGACCAGCGAGACCGCGATCAGCCGCGTCTTGCTGTTGACGGCGCGCTCCATGTCGCTCAGCTCGATCCGCCAGTCGCGATGCTTGACGACCCGGACGTCGAGACCCTGCCGCGCGC
>JACOSH010000250.1 GCA_016178945.1 Acidobacteriota bacterium | reverse complement strand
GCCTCGTTCTTGACCGCAAAGCGCGAAAAACAGGGGGATATCTTCATACCCCCCTGTTTTGCTCACTATCGCAGGACATCGATCTACGCTAAGCTATTGATCTGCTTAGTGTTACGTGTCGTCGCAAAATAGACACACCCTGTACGACGAGTTGTTCTCGACCGGAATGAAGAACAAGTGGGATGAGCGAGTCTATCTCGATTTGTATGCAGGGGCCGGGTACAGCCGGATCCAGGGAACGGGCAAATTCCTAAAGGCGTCTCCCATGATCGCGCTGACCGTAGCTCATCCTTTTGACAAATACATCTTTCTGCGAGGAACGCGAAGACCTACTAGACGCCTTGAAGGCTCGTGTGAAGCGGATCGGGACCCAAGCCAATGTGGCGTACATCCCAGGCAACTGCGACGCTGAAATCGAGAAAATTTACAAACTCATACCGAAGGCATCACCGACGAATAAGGTGCTGAGCCTTTGTCTCGTGGACCCGTTCGACTTCGGGCTCAAGTTCGCGACCTTGCACAGACTCTCCACTGTCTTCATGGATTTTGTGGTTCTCCTTGCCGTCGGGATGGATGCGAATCGTAATTATGAACATTACGTTCAGGGCAACTCCAAGAAGGTTGACGAGGCGCTTGGGAATAGGGGATGGCGAGAACGCTGGAAGGCGGTCGGTATCAGGAGGAGCGACTTCAGGTCGTTCTTAGCGGGCGAATTCTGCAGGAGCATGGAATCCCTCGGTTACCTCAAGAAGCCGCTGGTTCGCATGAAGCTAGTCCGGTCTCTGGAGAAGAACTTGCCACTTTACTACCTTGCGCTATTCTCGCGGAGTGAGACGGCCTTCCAATTCTGGGACGGGCTACTGGATCGCCACGGGCCGCAGCGCCGTCCCCGCCACGGCGCCCTTGAGCCGGTTGGTGGCGGCGCTGTAGACGAAGCGGTAGACTCGGTCGCGCGCCGGCCCTTCCAGGTTGTGGAACTCGCCGATGTGAACGCCCTGCTCAATCAGCAGGTATTCATGCACGGGGTTGACCGCGCCGGGCCGCGCCGGGTCGGCGCCAACCTCCAGGCCGCTGGTGTCGGCGCCGATCAGGACCGCGCCTTTCTGCTCAACCAGCCACTTGGCGCCTTCCAGGGTTAGGCCGGCGGAGTCGTGCGCGGCGATCTTGGCGTGGTCCGCGCCGGTCTCACCCCAATAGCGCAACGTGCCGGTCCGGATCAGCACGACGTCGCCGGGCTCGACATCCACCTTTTGGAACGCCAGTGCGGCTTGCATCTCTTTGGACCCGACCGTGAAGTTGGCCGGCAGCGCCTCGACGCCCTTCCAGGACGCCACGTCGATCATCACGGCCCGGGCGATGACCGGCGGGATCGAGTCGGCGTCGGCCTTGCCGATGCCGAAGTCGCCGCCATAGTCGCGCTCGCGGAAGCCGTTGTACCAGTGGTCGTCGGCGCCGGTGGTGATGTGGCCGAGCCCGTCGATCTGCGTGCCCACATTGTCGGAGATGAACAGCGCGCAACTGTGAAACGCCAGCTTCTTGGGGTGATCGGTGAAGCCGGCGATATCGCGGCCGCGCTTCACTCCCTCGGGACTCCGGTAGGAAATGATGGCCGTCGGCGAGTGGCCGGGCCACTTGTAGGAGGTGTGATCGATCCGGACACCGAGATCGTAGACTTTGCCCGTCTTGACCTCGCGCAGCGCGCGCAGCACCTGCGCCGGCGACGTGACCGCGTTGAGGGCGCCGACCTCATCGCGCGGGCCATAGACCCAGCCGTACCCTTTGCCCTTCACCCACCCTTTAGGTGTCTGGGCGAGCAGAATGGAGGCGAGCGCTGTCGCAAGAAGCAGTTTGGAGCACATGGAGGTATTGTAGGTCAATGACGCCGGATTTCCTCAAGTGCGAGTCGCATCCCGGCAAGCTGCTGACGGATCATCTGGTGGAAGTGAGCGCGCGTCTCGACGGGCCGCTGCTCCGGCTGGCGGGACTGTGTCATGACCTGGGAAAAGCCAGCGGCCACTTTCAGGACTCGCTGGATGGCCGCGGACCGCTCGCCCCGGCGCTTCGCCATCACGCTTTGCTCAGCGCCGAAATCCTGCTGGAAGTGGCGGGCGGTCTGGCGGCGGTGGATGCCGCGCTTGCCTATCTGTTCGTGCGGCGGCATCATGGCGAGCTCGACAACCTCAGCGACGCGCTGGAGCCGCTCAGGCCCACCGAAGAGGAAATCCTGGCCAAACAGCGAGCCCGGCTGGACGGTGCGGGTCTCGCCCGGTGGCTCTCGCGCATGGGCTTGCAGATTCGCCCGTGCGGCGAACCGGCCCGCGCCCGTCTCCGCAAAGAGGTGATCCAAGCCCTGCGCGCCAGGTCCACCCGGAACGAGCAGATGCGAAGGTTCCAGAAGGCGCTGGGCGACTTCGGGCGTCTCCTCGACGCGGATCGCGTGGCCGCCTCCAAACAGCCAGCGCAGCGGCCCTTCGTCGGTCAAGAGGCCGCCTGGTCTCCTGTCGACCTCACCGGTGCGACGCCGGAGGAGGCACGGAAGGTCCTGCGCGCCGTCAAGATGATGGCGTTCGCTTCGCTGCGTGAAACTCACGGCTTGGCGCCGGCGAGTCCGAAGCAGTACAGAGCGCTGCGTGTGCGGACATAGATCCGTCCGCCGTCGATGGCCGGCGTGGCGTAGCACTCCTCGTCCAGCTCGTTGACGGCCAGGATCTCCTGCTCCGGACCGGCCTTGAGCACCGTCGCCACGCCGCTGTGGCTGACGATGAACACCTTGCCGTCCCCAGCCACCGGAGACGCAAAGTAGCGATCGGCCACGCCCCGCAGGCGCGCCTGTTTGTGCGGCGATCCGGCGCCCGGATCGAGCGTGGTCAGCACGCCCGCGTCGTTGATCATGTAGAGCACACCTCGGTAGAGAAGCGCCGAAGGCAGTTGGGGAATCGCCTTCTGGTACTTCCACACCGGGTCGCCGCCGCCGATCTTGAAAGCCAGCAGGCCGTTTTCGGCCGCCGAAGACGCGGCGTACAGTTTCCACTCGGACGCGTCCATGTACCCGTCGTGATCGAGATCGATATAGGGGAAATACTTGCGGGTGCGCTCGTCGGGCGACTCTTTCAGCGAGATTCTGCCGTCGCCATCCGCGTCGTGCTTGGCCAGCACCTCTTCGAACGGGAGAATCGTCACCTGCCGGCCGGGATCGTTCTCCGGCGTATTGAAGCCGCTGACGTACACGGTCTCGCCGTTGAGAACCGGCACGGACTTCATTTCCGAAGCCAGACCTCTTGCCTGCCAGACGATGGCGCCGGTCGCCGCCGAGTAGACGTCCATCCGGAACGATCCCGGCGCCAGGATCTGGGCCGGACCCTCACTGGGTTGATACACGATCGGCGTGGAGTGTCCGCTGAGCGCCTCCGGGCGCGCGGTCTTCCAGGCCATTCGGCCGGTCTTGGCGTCGTAGGCCGCGGCAAACGACTGGCTGCTCTGGTCGCAAACCAGCACCACGCGGTCGCCGGCCAGGACCGGAGAGGCTCCCATCCCATAAAGGTTGTTGAAGGGGCCCAGCGGAGTCCTCCAGCGCTCGACGCCTTCAAAATCGTAGGACAGCAATCCATAATCGGGAAAGAACACGTACACGTGCCGCCCGTCGGCGACCGGGGTGGGAGAGGCCGGACTATTGCGCGAGTCCAACCGCTCCCTGCGCGCGCGCGGACATTCCCGCCGCCACAAGATCTTGCCGCTGTCGCGGCTGAGGCAGAACGTGTAGAGTTTTTCGCCTTCGAACGCGGTGACGAAGATGCGCTCCCCGCTCAGAATGGGAGACGAATGCCCTGGCGGAAGCGCAGACTTCCAGACGACGTTTTTCGCCGGCCCGAACTGCGCGGGCAAACCCGCGGTATCGGAAACGCCCGAGCCGTTGGGTCCACGGAAGCGAGGCCAATCCGCCGCGAGCGGCAGCGTGCACAGCAGGAACACCGGAAGGGAGGCTCGGGTCATTGATGCGATTGTACACTGGAAGGCGTGAGCACCGACCCGGGCAAGGCCGTTTTCGAGCGGGAGTTGGCCTATCACGAACGCCTCTATGCCGGTTTCGCGCAGCGTCATTTTGCCCGGCCCGCGGTGCGCGCGCTGCGCGCCCACCTGGTCTCGCGCATCCTGCGGATCTCCGGCGCCGGACCCGAGTCGCGCGTCCTGAGCCTGGGTTGCGGCATCGGCGACACCGAGATCCTGCTCGCCCCGCGCGTCGGCGAGGTGGTGGGCGTCGATCTGTCGCCCGCCGCCATCCGCCAGGCCCGCGCCGACGCGCAGGCCGCCGGTCTGCGCAACGCGCGCTTTCTCGAAGGAGGGCTCGGCCTGGAAATCGGCGAGTTCAGCCTGGTGATCGCGATCTTCTTCCTGCATCATCTTCCGGATTCGGTGCTGGCCAGCGCGCCTCGCTACGTCCGCCGCCTGCTCCAGCCGGGCGGCCTGTTCTACTCACTGGATCCGAACCGGTACCGGCTGTCGGGCGCCATCGGCCGCCTGGTGGTGCCTGGTCTGATGAAGAAGTACCAATCGCCCGACGAGCGCGAATTGATCCCCCGCGCGACCGCGGACCTTTTCGCCAACGCCGGTTTTCGCTGCCGGATCGATTACTACGACTTTCTGTCGTCGCCGCTGGCCGGGCTGTTTCCGGGATGGCGGGCCGGCTATCTGGCCTCTCGCGCCGCCGACGAAGTGCTGCGGCGAACTCCCCTGCTGCGCCGGTTCGGCAGCAATTTCGAGATCGTCGCCCGCTGAATAATCCTGAGAGGATTCCCGCCGCCGCCCACTATTCTTTGTAGTCGTGCCGAAGCCGTACGATCAGATCTTCAAGAACCTCGCCGAGGATGACCCCGTCGGGCTCCTGCGGATGATCGGCCATCTCCCGCTGAATGCCCCGGCCGAGGTCAGGCCCTTGCCTCGCGAGATCATCCTGCCGGGTTTGCAGGTGGACACCGTCTACGATGTGCGTGTGGGGGAGGAGCATTGGTGGGAACACCTGGAGGCGCAAGCCCGCTACAAGTCCAATGTTCCGGAGCGGATTTGCTGGTACGTCGTGGCGCTCAGCCTTCGAGAGCGCGTTCCCATCCGCACCACGCTGATTCTCCTGGCCGAGC
This sequence comes from Acidobacteriota bacterium, assembly GCA_016178945.1. Lineage (GTDB taxonomy): Bacteria > Acidobacteriota > Terriglobia > Bryobacterales > Bryobacteraceae > JACOSH01. The sequence continues at coordinate 1,862 of JACOSH010000250.1, read as the reverse complement.
GGCATGCTCCCAAGCACGTTCCCGCGGCCCACACCCTCCGGATCCACCGCCTGAAGATCTCCTACGAGTACGATGTCGTCCGTCTGTGGGAACTGGACCCCAAACCGGTCTTGCAGGCAGGTCACCCGAACCTGCTTCCCTGGGTCATGCTGATGGACGCCTCGGACGCGGAGCTGGAACAGGCCATGATCCAGATCAAAGGCGCGGGCGATGGCAAACTGGCGGCGCAATTCATCACGCTCGGCGGGTTGCGCTATCCTAAGAGAGACCATGTAGTCTGGATGTTGGAAAGGCTGCGAGGTATGCTGATCAACGAAGAAATCATCAAGGAGTCCATCTTCTACCAGATGATCCTGGAAGAAGGTGTGGAAAAGGGACTGCGCGAGGGCATTCTGAAAGGCCGCCAGGAAGGCCGGTTCCGTGAGGTCCGGCACTTCATCCGGAGGTATGCCGCCATCCGCTTCCCTGCGCTCGGCGACCTTCCCCAGCTCGACGACCAGTCCGACCTCGAAAGACTCGAAGCCCTGTTTGATCGCGTCGTGCTGGCTGAAAGTGAAGACGCCGCACGAGAGGCGATCCGCAACGCCTGAAGCCCGCTTACTTTCCGCGCGCCGCGCTGACCATCTTCTTTACTTCTTCTAGCAGTGTTGGCCCGTGATAGGGGATCCCGTCTTTGATCGTCCACTCCACCCCGCCCGGATACAGCACCTTCAGGTTCTCCAGCGGATTCCCGTTGACCACAATCAGATCCGCCAGCCAGCCGGCGCGCAGCCGCCCGATCGACGACTCTAGGCCCAGTATCCTGGCTCCGTTGCTGGTGGCGTGCTGGATCACCTGCAGGGGATGGAACCCGGCCTCCTGGTGCAGTTCCAATTCCCGGATCAGCCCGTAGCCATACATCTGGTAGATGTAGCCCGCGTCTTCGCCCGTTCCGATCAGGCCGCCGCGCCGCCCAAACTCCCGGAGTGCCGCCATCCAGATGCGGTAATTCTCTTTCCAGTACACTTCATCGGCGGTGGTCCAGCCGAAGAAGAAGGAGCCGTGATTCTTGAGGTTCGGCTCAAAGAATTTCTCCAGCGCCGGGTGCAGGTATTCGCGGAACCAGGGCTGATTCTGGGCCCGCTGCAGATCCCGGCTGGCTTCGTAGATGTTGAGCGTAGGGTCCCAGGCCACGTTGGCCTTGACCATCCCGTCCAAGACTTTCAGCAGCTTGTCGGAATCCGTCTCCCGCCACAGTCTTCCGGCGTAGCGGAACCGGTCGGTTTCGTTGTTGTAGTTGTAGGTGGCCGGGAAGCTCTGCACCCCGTCCCGCAAGGCCGCGTCCGGAATGCCATACCAGTGCTCGATACTGGTTGTGCCGAAGCTGATGTCGTCCCAAGCGTTGGTTTCTTCGACGCCGGTGTGGTGGGCGGTGAGCAGCCGCTGGTTGTGCGCCTCGACCAGCATGTACTGCATCACGTCTCGGTACGTCCCGAGAAACTTCAGGCCGTCCGCCCCTTTCTTTTTCAGCTCCCGGACTCGCGCCATCGCCTCCCCGGCGTTGCGCGGCGCTGGAGAGTGCCCGAACACCGGGTACAGGAAGAGCCGCGGCGCCGCCAGGGTCCCCTCCAGACTCTTGTCCCTCAGCGCCTTGGTCTTCTCCAACTCGCTGCCGAGATCGCGCACCGTGGTGATGCCCGCCGACAGCCAGAGCTTGAGGCAGTAGTCCACCGGCATCGGGACGCGGGCGCGCTCGGCCTGCACGTGGCCGTGGAGATTGATCCGTCCGGGGAGCACGTACTTGCCCGTGGCGTCGATCTCCACGTCTCCTTTCGGGACGCTTGCCGGACGCGACGCCTCGATGCGCGCGATCCGGCTGTTCT
>JACOSH010000249.1 GCA_016178945.1 Acidobacteriota bacterium | reverse complement strand
GGGACTTCTCGTCGCTCGCGCGCCGGATCACCGATCCCCTCAACGGGAACAATCCATTCCCCGCCAATCGCATTCCCGCGGACCGCATCTCGAGCGCCTCAAAGTTCTTGTACCCTTACATCCTGATGCCCAACGCGCCGGGTAACCGCTTCCGCGCGGTGGCGCCCCAGCCCAGCACGGGGCTCGATTCGCTCCTGCGCGTCGACCACCAGATCCGCGACGGCCAGCGCGTCTACGCGCGCTGGATCCGCGTGCAGCAGACCGACGACACGAGCGGCTACCGGCCCGACGTGGTGCGCAATCAGGATCTGGTGCAGCACAACCTCGGGCTCAACTACACCTACAGCATCACGCCCACCATGCTGTTCACGCTCAGCGGCGGCTACCTCCAGTCGGACACCGTGGTGCTGTCCCCGGTGGTTGGCAAGGAGAACCTCACCGACCGCGCGGGGATCCGCGGTTTCCGCACCCAGGGCCGCGAGGACGCCATCGGGCTGCCCAACGTGACGTTCACCGGCTACGCCGGATTCTCAGTCCCTTCCCAGGTGCCAGGGCGCTTCCGGCGCGAGGATCTGCACGGCAAGGCTGCGCTCAACTTGATCCGCGGCCGCCATTCGTTGAGCGCCGGGTACGAGTACAACGACCGCCGCACGCTGGCCTTTCATTCCTCCAGCTCCCCGCGCGGCACTTTCGCCTTCAACAACCAGTACACGGGCGACGGCTTTGCCGACTATCTGCTCGGGCTGCTGGCCTCCGACGAGCGCAACTATCCGCTGAAAGCCTTCGCCATGGCTCATTCGCCGTACTCGGCGGCCTGGGTCCAGGATTTCTGGCGGGTCCATCCCACTCTGACCTTGAGCCTGGGCCTGCGTTACGACTTTTGGCACGAAAAGGCCTTTGTCCGGAACAACGGCGCCACCTTCGACCTGCGGCGCGGCAAAGTGGTCGCCGCCGTCGACAAGAACGGGCAGGTGGATCTGACCGCGCAGCCGGTGGCTCGCTACCTCGCGGCGGCGACCAAGGACCTCTGGATCACCGCCACCGAGGCGGGTATCCCGCGCGGACTGTTTGTGGCCTCGGGTCTGGTGTCGCCGCGGCTGGGCGCCGCCTGGCGTCCCACCGGCAAGGACGACTGGGTGTTGCGGGGCGGCTATGGGATCTATACGAGCAGCTACAACGGCAACATCACCGGGTCGCAAGTGATCGGCCCGCCCTACTGGACTTTCGAGCGGCAGACCTTTACGCGGGCTTCCTTGCAGCGCTGGGAGACGGCCTTTCCGGCCGAGCCGACGGCCTTCATCGCGCCCTCGGTGACCGCCTCGGCCTACGACGTGCGTCCCATGAAGATGCACGAGTTCAATGTGTCGCTCCAGGCGGCCTTGCCGCGCCTTCGCTCGGCCGCGACCCTCTCCTATGTCGGCAACCGCGGCCGCGAGATGATCACGCGCGTCGATCATAACGAGGTCGCGCCGGGTCTGTATACCAACCTGCAGGCTGCCCGCCCCTATCCGGCCCTGGGGACGGTGCGGCTGTACGAGAACATCGGCCTGTCCTGGTACAACGCGCTCCAGTTGAAGATCGAACGGCGCTTCGAGCGCGGATTCGGCTACACCTTCGCCTATTCGTTTGCGCGCAACCTGGACGAGTTCGGCGCTTCGATCACCGACGTCCCCACTCCCTTCGCGCCCAAAGGCTACGAGCGCGGCCGCTCCCAACTGGAGCGCCGGCACGTCCTGACCGTGAACTCCATCTACCAGCTTCCGGTGGGGCGCGGGCGCGCCTTGGGCGCCGGCCTGCACCCGGTGGCCAACGCCGTGATCGGCGGCTGGCAGCTCTCCGGGATCTATAGCTTCACTTCCGGGGAGCCGCTGAGCTTCACCGTGCCGGGAGCGACGCTGGGCAACGGCTTCAGCACGCGGCCCAACCTGGTGGGCAATCCGCGGGTGTCCGCTCCCAGCGCCGATCTCTGGTTCAACCCGGATGCCTTCCAGTCGCCCGCGCGCTATGCCTTCGGCAACTCCGGCCTGGGTCTGCTCGACGCGCCCGGAACGCACCTGCTGGACCTGGGACTCCTGAAAGACTTCCATTTCGCCGAACAGCGCTACCTCCAGTTTCGCTGGGAGCTGTTCAACGCTCCTAACCACGTGAATCTCAACAGTCCCAACACGACGCTCGGTGTCGCCACCACCGGCAAGATCCTGTCGGCGGGCAACGCGCGGCAGATGCAGTTCGGCCTCAAGGTAGTCTTCTGACCATGAAAATCTCGCGCATTGAAACCATCCCCGTGGATGTGCCGGTGAACCCCGCGCTGGTGATTCGCAGCAGCCTGGGCACGCACGCCATTTCGCCGTTCCTGCTGGTGAGGGTGCATACCGACGAGGGCATTACCGGCCTGGGCGAGGTCTCGGCGACGCCCCGCTGGAGCGGCGAGGACCGGGTGACGGCGGCCCATTTCCTGGAGACCCTTCTCGCGCCGCAACTGCTGGGCGAGGACCCCACCCACATCGAGCGTCTGACAGCGAAGCTGGCGCGCGCGCTGGCCGGAAATCCGTTCACCAAGGCGGCCGTCGAGATGGCGCTGTGGGACATCCTGGGCAAATCCGCGGGGCTGCCGGTGTACCGCCTGCTGGGCGGGCCGGTGCGCGAATTCGTGACCACCAAGTGGTCAGTCTCCGGAGTGGACCCGGACAAAGCCGCCTCGATCGCCGCCTGGGCCGTGGAGCGCGGATTCCGCGCCATGAAGGTGAAAGTCGGGCTCGACCCGGACCAGGACATGGCGCGGGTCCAAGCCGTGCGCCGGGCGATCGGCCCGGAAGTTCGTCTGGGAGTGGACGCCAATGGAGGTTGGCCCCCGCGAGTGGCGGTTCAAATGATCCGGCGGCTGCGGGAGTACAACATCTACTTCGCGGAGCAACCCGTGGCGCCCCTGGATGTCTCCTGGATGGCCGACGTGCGGCGTCAGGTCGAGGTGCCGGTCATGGCCGACGAGAGCGTCTATACTCCTCAAGACGCGATGGCGCTGGCCAGGGCCGCGGCGGCCGACGTCTTCTCGATCTACGTCGGTAAGAGCGGCGGTATCGGCCCGGCGCGCCGGATTGCCGCGGTCGCCGAAGCCGCCGGGCTGACCTGCACGGTGGGCAGCAATCTCGAGCTGGGAGTGGCCAGCGCCGCCATGATTCACCTGAGTCTGGCCACGCCGGGGATCAATGCCGAGGAGTTCCCCTGCGATATCATCGGCCCGCTGTTCTATGAATCCGACTTGCTGAAGGACCCGCTGCCGGTCACGGCCGGAAGCGCCCGGCCGCACGAGCGGCCCGGCTTGGGCGTCGAGCTGGACGAGGGAAAAGTGGAGAGGTACCGGGCCCGGTAGTCACGTCATCGTGACGGAGCGCGCTGGCTCGCCGGCGGCACGATCCCATTCATGCGCAAGTACACCACAAGCTGGCCGTAGTGATCGGACGCGTGCCAGACCGCGAGCGTCGCCAGTCCCAGGCGCGTGCTCATGCCGCCGTACGGTCCACCCGCGGGCTCGAGCGCGTTGGCAGGTGTCATCGTTCGCAGCACGCGGCCGGCATACGCGAACGACTCGCGCAGGTATGTCATGAGCTCGGCCTTCGTCTTTGCCGGTCTTGGCCCGCCGGCGCCGCACCGTGCCGGAGGTTCCTTCTTCTCGATTTCGTTGAAGAACCCAAAGTTGCTGCACGCCACGTGCTTGACTTGCTCTCCAAATGTGCGGACGTCCTTGAACTCGCCATCGGTCGGTTTGAACCCGTACTTCTCGGCCGGCATGGCATCGGCCAGACCGATGAACGATCGCTCGATCATCGTGAACCTCTGCGCGACGGCGGCCGCCAACGGGTCGATGGTTTCCTGCCCGGCCCCGCGACCAGGAAACGTCAGACACGCCGCGACGGCGATCATGGCAATGAGATTCCGGTAAGCGTTCTTGCGGTCAATCTTTTTCATCTCCCCTCCACCTTCTCACACCTGGGAAGGCAGTTTTCCGTAAGTCAGCGAGCGCCACACCCACTCCATCGGCCCGAATCGATAGCGAGCCAGCCACCACGCGCTGGCGGGAACCTGCGCTGCGTAGATGACCAGGGTCGGTAGCAGGAGTATGGCCGGGCCCACTTTCCCGTAGAGGCGAAATCCGTAGCTGTAGAACAGGGTCGTGCACACCAGCGACTGCAGCAGGTAGTTCGTCAAGGCGGTGCGGCCAACCGCGCCAAACGGCGTCACCAGCGCGCGCCACGATACGCTGTGGTACGCCAGGATCACCGCCGAGGCGTAGCCCAGGCTCAGGGCGGGGATCGCCAGCGACTGGAGACACCACACCAGCAAAGCCAGCGGATTGGGCCGCGTCATGTTCACCTTCAGCAGTTGATCGATCAGGGTGACGCCGAGGTTACCCGCCAGCCCCAGGGCCAGTCCCCAGGCCATCGTACGGCGAAACAGCGGCAGGCGCTCGGCGGCGTGCTGAAATACTCCGCGCCGCCAGGCCAGGAAGCCGAACAGGAAAATCCCCAGCACCCGGGGCAGGAAGAATGGCAATGCGCCATACTGCGGTCTCAGCTCCTCCAGACGTTTCCAGAAAATCTGGAGAATGCCGCCCTGCTGATAGACCTGAATGGTTTGCTGGAGCTTGCTCATGTCCGGCGGCTTCGAGGGAGGGGCGGGAGCGCCGAATTGCATCGCAATCACGTAGCCCAGCGCGGCCACCATCGGCAGCCAGTACAGAACCAGGGCCCAGATGAGGATCGCCTTGTCGCTGCGCTTGCGGAACAGCATGAGCAGGAACCCACCCAGCGCGTAAGGCACCAGGATATCGCCCCACCACAGGAACAGCTCGTGCGCCAGGCCGATCAGGATCAGGCCCAACAGGCGGCGGCTGTAGAATCCCCGGAATCTGGCGCCACGGGCCTCGGCGCGGCTCAACTGCACGGCGAATCCCACGCCGAACAGGAACGCGAACAGCGTGATGAACTTGCCCTGGATCAGGCAGTCGATGAACGCCTGCACGATCCGGTCGGCGCCGTGGTCCCACAACAGCTTGGTGTTGAAATACGCGGTCGCCGGGGCGGCGAATCCGCGCATGTTGGCCGCGATGATGCCGAACAGCGCCAGCCCCCGCAGAACGTCGATCACCTCGATGCGCTCGCCCAGTGCCACCGGCGCCATCGGCGCAGGCGGCGGAGCTGGCGCCACCGCTTCGGCCTCGGTCACCAGGACCGCCGGTTCCGGCGCCGGCGCGGGGACCGGCTCTGATGGAGGGCTGTCCGCTTCAGGCATCCTCTGATTCTACTCGAACGGAGGCTGTGGACTATAATCTTGGGAACCCCTTACCCTGGGGCAGAAGGAGCGAAAGTAATGCCGTCCTCACTTCAAAGCCGACCACGAATCCGGGTAGGCTTGTTGATACTCCTGCTTCACTTGCCTGCTTATTTCACCGCACAACAGGCGCGCGCACAGAGTAACCTTGTCCGGCTGGCGGTCGTGAACACGCCGGCGGAGAGCGGACTCCTGAGCGATCTTCTGCCGGACTTCGAGAGGCAGACCGGCCTTCAGGTCGACCTTTATGCAGGGTCGGACGCGATTGTTCGAGCGCGAAACGGCCAAGTGGATCTGATTATCTCGCACTATGGGCACGCCGACCTGGAGTCTTTCATGATGGACGGCTTAGGTCTGTGGCCACGCCCGGTTTTTGCCAATCAGCAGGCCATCATCGGACCATCGAGCGACCCGGCGCGCGTTGCGAATCTACAGGACGCCGTCGAGGGTTTCCGGCGCATTGCTGAGAGCAAGTCTCCCTACGTAGTCAATAATGGTGCGATTCCAAAGTACGTCGAGGACGTCCTTTGGGAGGCTGCGGGACGCCCTCCCAAAGAGGCCTGGTACATCGACTTGGGATTGAACGCCGACAACGGCGCGCAGCAACAAGCCGCCCAAAGGGGCGCCTACCTGATTTTCGGACTCGTGCCGTTCCTCCAGTTCCAGAGGCAGACAGGTGTAGATTTGCGAGCGTTGCTCGTGAACGATTCTGTGCTAAGCCGGACGATGGTTTCCGTGGTAGTCAAGCCGGAGAAATTTCCGCAAGCGAATACCGCGGGCGCCACGGCCCTCCAGTCCTATTTTCTGCGCCCTTCCACTCAGGCGCGGATCAGGGCCTACCGTTTGCCCGGTTTGGACCACGCCCTTTGGTGGACCAGGGGCATCGACACCAGCACTGCGAATTTGGGTTATGAACCTGGGGCCTCTCCGAGCCCTTCGATAAGTTCCGGCGGCATCGTCAATTCCTCGAACCGCGCCCTTGGTGTCTCACCCGGGACCGTTGTAGAGATATACGGCGCAAACCTGGCTCTCGGTACGTGCACCGCGGACACGCTGCCTTGGCCGGCGCAGTTGGCATGCAGCCCCACGCGAGTGGCCGTAAGCAGCCGGGACGCTCCGCTTTATTACGTCTCCCCTGGGCAGATCAATGCTCAGATTCCTTCTGACTTGGCGCCGGGGAGCGTCAACGTGACCGTCTTCCGGGGAGTGGCCCCGAGTAATACGGTGGCGATAACGCTTGTGCGTTGAAGTCGCTTAGCCTGCGGCGCATCGGCCCGCCTGGACTCTATAATGAGAGAGATGTCCACCCCCACCCTGGAGCTTGCCTCGGCGGAGGCCATTGCGCGCTACGAGCCGGTGATCGGGCTGGAAGTGCATGTGCAACTAGCCACCGTCACCAAGATCTTCTGCGGTTGTCCCACCAGTTTCGGCGCGCCGCCCAATACCAACGTCTGCCCGGTCTGCCTGGGCCTGCCGGGCGCCCTGCCCGTGCTGAGCAAGGACGCCGTGGAGCTGGCGGTGAAAGCGGCGCTGGCGCTGAACTGCCAGATCCGCTCGCAGTCGCGCTTCGCGCGCAAGAACTACTTCTATCCCGACCTCCCCAAGGGCTACCAGATCTCGCAGTACGACGAGCCCCTGGCCGAGCACGGCTGGGTGGATATCCGCATCGACGGCCAGACCAAGCGCCTCGGCGTGACCCGCGTCCACATGGAAGACGACGCCGGCAAGAGCATTCACGACGGCTTCAAGGATTCGGACCTCTACACCTACGTGGATCTGAACCGCTGTGGCACGCCCCTGATCGAGATCGTCAGCGAGCCCGACATGCGCTCGGCCGACGAAGCCTACGCCTATCTCACCGAGCTGAAGCAGATGCTGCAATTCGTCGAGGTCTCGACCTGCGACATGGAGAAGGGCCACCTGCGCTGCGACGCCAACGTCTCGGTGCGGCCCAAAGGCGCCGCCAACTTCGGCACCAAGGCCGAGGTCAAGAACGTCAATTCGTTCCGCTTCGTGAAAATCGCGCTGGAATACGAGATCGCCCGCCAGGTGGCCCTGATCGAAAGCGGCGGAGAAGTGGCCCAGGAGACTCGCCTGTTCAACCCCGACACAGGCGAGACCGTGGGGATGCGGAGCAAGGAGCATGCCCACGACTACCGGTATTTCCCCGAGCCCGACCTGGCGCCTCTGCGGATCAGCGACGCCTGGCTGGACCAGATCCGCGCCACCCTGCCCGAGCTGCCGGCCCAGAAGCGCCAGCGCTTCGTCGAGAGCTTCGGGCTGCGCGACTACGACGCGCAGGTCGTGACGCTGACCCGGGCCACCGCGGACTACTACGAGACCGTGGCCGCCGTGTCGGGCGACGCGCGCGCCGCGGCCAACTGGGTGATGGGCGAGTTGACCGGGGCGTTGAACGCCGAGGGCAAGGCCATCGAGGAATCGCCGGTCTCGGCCCGGCAGTTGGGCGAGCTGGTGGCGCTGATCCGCGGCGGCGAGATTTCCAACAAGCTCGCCAAGGAGATCTTCCCCAAGATGCTGGCTTCCGGCGAGTCCGCGCCCGCGATCATGGAGCGCGAAGGCCTCAAGCAGATCAGCGACTCAGGCGCGCTCGAGAAGATCGTCGACGACGCAATCGCCGCCAGCCCCAAGCAGGTGGAACAGTACAAGAGCGGCAAGACCGCGGTCCTGGGGTATCTGGTCGGCCAGGTCATGAAGGCCTCGCGCGGCCAGGCCAATCCCGGCTCGGTCAATGAGCTGTTACGGAAAAAACTATGCTGAATATCGGCGATCCGGCGCCGGACATCGAGCTCCAGACCGCCGGCGGCGAGCCGCTGCGTCTCTCCGCGCTGCGCGGCTCCAAGGTCGTGTTGTATTTCTATCCGCGGGCCAATACGCCCGGTTGAACCGTGGAAGCGTGCGAGTTTCGCGACGCCTCCAGGCAGTTCCTCCGGAAGAACGCGGTGATCATCGGAATCTCGCCGGATGCGGTGAACTCGCAGGCCAAGTTCAAGGACAAGTTCGAGCTGCCCTTCACGCTGCTGGCCGACGTGGACAAGTCCGCCGCCCTGGCCTATGGCGTGTGGAAAGAGAAGATCCTGTACGGCAAGGCGGCCATGGGGATCGAGCGCTCGACCTTCGTGATCGACGAGAAGGGCAAACTAGCGGCGATCTTCCGCAAAGTGACCGCGGCCGGCCACGCGGCCCAGGTGCTGGCCGCGCTGTAACAGGATGGCTGCTGGGAAACAGAGCGCGGGCCTGCTGCTGTATCGCCGGCGCGAAGGGCGCCTCGAAGTCTTTCTGGTTCACCCCGGCGGCCCCCTCTTTGCCCGCAAGGACGCCGGTTTCTGGTCGATTCCCAAAGGCGAGTACGAGGATTCCGAGGACCCGCTCCAAGCCGCCCTCCGTGAGTTCCGGGAAGAGACCGGTTTCCCGGTCGAGGGCGAGCTCCACCCTTTGACGCCAGTAGTGCAGAAGAGCGGAAAGCGGGTCGCGGCGTGGGCCGTCCAGGGGGATTGCGATCCGGCTCAGATGCGCAGCAACACATTCTCCATGGAGTGGCCCCCGCGCTCCGGCCGGCAGCGGGAATTCCCGGAGGTGGACCGGGGCGAGTGGTTTCGCCTGCCCGCTGCCCGCGAAAAGATCAACGCGGCGCAAGCGGCGTGGCTGGAGGAATTGCTCCGGCTCGAGATTCAGTAGCGGCTTATTCCGCCCGGAGGTCGAAGGCGGCGGTTTCCACTTGGCCCGCGCGCTTCACCTGGACAAAGACCCGGTAGTCGCCCTGCCGGGGAAGCGCATACGGGAAGGAGACCACGGCCGGCAATCCGCTGTGCATGGAGTGAGCCGCGTGCGGGTCCGCTGCCGCCGCGGAACCCGTGGCTGCCACCGCCAGGGACAGGGCCGCCATCGATACCGTTCCGGTCGGATGAACATGCGCGAAGGTCGAGCGGTCCGACTTGATGAACGCCGCGTGACCCTGCATCCCCATGTACAGCTCCAGGTCCGTGGCCGGGGCCCCGTTCGAGTCTTCCACCCGAAAACGGAATCCGGTTCCCTGGTTGGCCTTGAGCGGTGAGCCGCCAGCCTCCCAGACCATGCGATATCCGCCCGACAACTGCGCCCCTTTATCCGCTTTGCCCAGCGGCGGCGCCACACCCGCGGCATCGTCTCCGGTGAGGGGCTTGCCGGTGACTTCGGGCAGCTCAATCTCGGCTTGAATCGTCTCCGGCAGGCCGCTCTTATGGACCAAGTCCGCATAGAGCTGATAGCGGCCGGCAGGGATGGCCGGAAGCTCGTGGACAAACTTGCCGCTGCCGCTGCGCTCCGGATGCAGATGCCAGACCCGTTCCATCTCCGGCAGCCGGACCATGTAGACGTGCATCAGGTGGTTGTGGTCGGGAATAAAATCGTCCACATCCTGGAACCAGCCGCCCTTCTCCAGGCTCAGGGTCAACCGGCCCGCCTCATAGGCCGTCGTCATCTTGAGAGGTTTGTAGATGAAACGTTGGAAGGCGTTGTCCTCGGCGTCCCACCACATCTTGCCCAGGTAGATCATGACCAGAATCAGGACCGCGCCGCCTCCCATGGCGATGCGTCCGCGGCGCAGCTCCGCCGTGCCCGGTTCGGCGCCCGCATCCAGCCGTCCTTCCCGCGCATAGACCCCGATGATGCTGATCGCGCCCACCGTGAGGAACAGGCCGAAGAAGACCAGGATCCCGCCCATGGTCTTCTCCATCTTGAGGGTGCGCTGGGCCACCCCCACCACCGGTACCTGCATTTCCGCCTTGCCGTGAGGGCCGTCGGCAAAGATACGCACCTGCCAGTTGCAGCAGGCCATTAACCAGACCGATGCGGTATAGAATTGCGCGTCGTCCTTCGAGCGCTGCATCACGTCGGGGACGGGCGGCAGTTTCGCGCCGGGCCCGGTGAGCGGCACCGGCGTCACCTTCAGCTCGCGGATATCGGGCGAAGCGCTGCGGACCTCCACTTCCGCGACGCCCGGCACCACCTGCGGCGGACGGATCGTCACCATCAGACGGTAGGGACCGGCGTTGCCCTCGTGGAACACGTCTGGACTGCCGACGTGGGCGGCGGCCAGCCCGCCGGCCAGAAGCGCAGCGATCAGAAGGCGCATGACTACCGCCGCACGCGGCGCATGGAGTCGCCCCAGGCCAGGCCCAGGCGCGTCATCAGGATAGCCATCGCCAACGCCACGGCCATCTCGCCCCAGAACTCGACGGGCGTTTTCTCCCACTGCGTGAACACCTGGCGCACCACCGCGCTTTCCGGACGCGTGCCGTAATCGAAGTACAGCATGCCGAAAATCGCATTCCGGGCGGCCGGCGACAGCAGGAACGAGGCGAAGGGCCACTGCGCCGCCCAGTAGGCTCCCAGAAACACCGCTCCCCCGGCCAGGGATTGCAGCCACCGGTCGCGCCGTGCGATCTTCTCGAACAGCAGATCCAGGAAGAAGGCCGGGGCCAGGATCAGTATCGGAAAAGGCGGCGGGATGAAGTGCGTCACCTTCTGGTAGACCGGGCCCAGTTTCGGCTCGGCGGGAAACAGCGGCAGCACCCAGATCATCGCGGCCCAGAGGAGCATGAACAGCGCCGCCACTCTTGTGGCGCCCCAGCGCATGTGCGAGGCCCGGCCCAGACCCACCAGCGCAGCCGGCACCGCCGTGCACACGACGCGGTAGAACAGGGCATTATGCATGTTCACGGCGAACGTGTACGCCATGATGAAGATGCCCACCAGCGACAGCAGCATCGCTCCGGCATACAGGAAAACCCAGTTCATGCGGCGGCGGAACTCTCCCTGGCCGCGGTTCATGGCGCCCAGGATCAGGATGATGCCCCCCATCTGGATGGCCGCATTGCCGATGAACAGCAGCGTGTGGGGTGGGCTGATGATCTTGACGTCCAGCCCGTAGGCGTTGTGCCACCAGTCGTCAAAGGGCGCCGACACCAGCATGGCCACGCCGCCCCAGGCGGCGATAAACGCCCCCAGCGGTCCCCGGAAGCCCCACATCGTCACCGACGATTCCCGCAGCGGCGACGACCGCGAGAAGGTCGTGTGCAGGATCAGGTATCCGCACGAAATGCCGGCCAGCACGCCACACATGTAGATGGCGATATGGGCGGGCGTCCAGAAGGTGTCGCGGCCGATCGAGCGATGCCAGGAGATGTCCCACTGGACCCCAATGATGGCCGAAGTTACCGCCGCGACGCAGCACCAGACATACCAGGGGATCGAATCCACGCGGACGCGCGCCGCGGCCGCCGTTTGCGTCAAAGATGCCGAGTGCGGGATCGAGGCCATTCTCTTATCTTACACTCAAACGCCAGCGGCCTCCCGAGAACTCGGCGCTGCTCTCATCCCACGTTCCAAACTTCCCGGCCATTTGCCCCCCATCCACCAGCAGCGCCGCCCCGGTAATGTACGACGCCAGGTCCGAAGCCAGGAAGGCAATCGCCGCCCCCACTTCCGCGGCCTCCCCGCCACGCCCCAGGGGGATGTGGCGGAAGTAATCGCGCAGCACCCGCGGGTTGTCGAAATGGCGCTGCGTCAGGCGCGTGCGGATCAGGCCGGGACAGACCGCGTTCACGCGTATCCCAAAGGGACCCAGTTCATTGGCCGCGGTATGCAGGATCCCCAGCACGCCGGCCTTGCTGGCGTTGTAGGCGATGAGGCGCGGTTCGCCGTCGTAGGAATTAGTGGAGGCGGTGAGCACGATCGCGCCGCCTCCGCGCGGCTTCATGCGCGCGGCGGCCGCCTGCACCGTGTGGAAGATCCCGGTCAGATTGACGGCCAGCGTCCGCTCCCACAGGTCGGGCGAAGTCTCGTTCAGTTCCGCCTCGGCGCCGGCTCCGGCATTGGCCACCACGATATCCGGCGCACCCGACCGTTCCAGCGCGGCCTCCACAGAGTCACGGTCGGTGACGTCGACCACGCAGCCATCGCCGCCCAGCGCGCCGCCCGCCTCGGCCGGCCTCTCCCGCTCCAGATCGAAGATCCACACGCGTGCGCCGCCCGCGGCCAGCGCTTGCGCCGCCGCCAGTCCGATACCATTCGCGCCGCCAGTCACCACCGCGCTCTTTCCGGAGAAGTCCAAGGCCATGCGACCTTTGTAGCACGGCCCGGCGCGATGGCGTACGGCATCGACAGTATGGTATTCAATACCAAAGTCCCAGTACACTCGTACCCAGGTACTAGAACTTTTCGAGGCGAGGTACTGTATGATACGAAATCTCTTTTCGATGGATACTCTGGTATGGCGCAGCCGGGTGCGAAAGGAAGTCGAGTCGATTCTGCTGGAGGATGGAATCCGGGTCACCGTCCCGCATCCGGAAATCAACCTGGCGGACTTCTGGTCGTTCGGGCAACGCGCCTAGCGCCCCTGTTGTTGGCGGCCCTGGCCTGCGGGCAGAGCCCGGTTTTTGTCAGGAAGACCAAGTACCTGAACGGCGCAAGGGCCGTTGTCACCCACACCATCGACGACTCCACCCGGTTCGTCCCGGATTGCGTGGACGCGATGGACAAGTACGGGATCAAGGCCACGATCTTTGTCAGCACCGAGCGGGAACCGATCTCGACGTTGTGGCCGCGGCTGGAGCGGGCCATCGCCGACGGGCACGAAATCGGATCGCATTCCCGCCGTCATCAATGCAAGTGGCCGGACGACGAAACGTTCTGCGCCGCGGCCTATAGCGACTCCGAAATCGCGGGTTCGCGCGACGACATTCTGGCCCACACCCGGCAGCCCTACGTCTGGTCCTGGTGCTATCCCTGCGGCAACTGCGCCGGCCTGGGATTCGTGCAGCAGCGGCTGGCCGCGGCGGGCTATCTGGTAGCGCGCAACTATCCCGACGAAGCGCGCGACGGGCACCTGGTCCCCAACCTGAACGACTGGGCCGCCAATCCCTACAACGCCGCCTATACGCAGGTCGCGCAGAAGAAGGGAGGGATAGCGCTGTCCGGGAACACCGATGTCGCCCGGCTCAACGCCAAATTCGACGAGGTCTACGCCCAGGGCGGCATCTACAACCTGATGTCTCACCCGCAATGGCTCGACTACGGACCGGACGCCTTCTACGAGCGGCATCTGGCTCACATCGCCCGTCGCGCGGACATCTGGTACGTGCCCATGGGACCGTTGTATGCCTACCGCACGCTACGCGATCGCACGGAGGTCCGGCGGCTGAAAGGCCCAATTCGCTACGCGGTGTCGGCCAACCTCGACCCCAAGACTTACAACGGAAGCGTCACCCTGGTGTTTCTCGCCCCCAGCACCCTGCGCCCGGTCGCCAGTGGAACCCCCCTGCCGGAGCGCAGCGACGGCATGACCGACCGCTGGACCGACCAGTACTATCGTCGTGAAGGCAAGACCCTGTTCGTGACCGTCAGGCCTAACACGATCCTGGAATTCCGGCCTCTGACCAACTGACCTACTGACCTACTGACTAACTACCTCGTCAAATATTCCAGCAAATCCCCCATCTGCTGAACGCTGATCTGGTGTTCCAGATCCGCCGGCATGGCCGAGAGATTCGTCACATACATGCTCTTGATGTTCGAGCGCTGGATGACGTCCTCTTTGCCGTCTTCGTGCCGCAAGGTGATGGTGGTGGAAGTCTGCGGCCCCATCACGCCCTCCCGCGTAGCTCCGGACGTGGTCTCGATCACATAGGCCTCGTAGTTCTGCGAGATGGACTTGTTGGGCATCAGGATCTCTTCGAGCAGGCTCTGCTTCGAGCGGTTGCGCACGGACCCGAGATCGGGCCCCACGTCGGCCCCCACGCCGTTGTGTTTGTGACACTTCGCGCAGACCTCCTTGAAAACGGCCTGGCCGCGAGCCGTGTCTCCCTTCCGCTCGGCGGCGGGCTGGTATTGCGCCACCACTTTCTCGCGCTCGCCGGCCTTGGGCTCCAGCAGGGGACGGGCCGTCTCGCGGATTTCCGGATCGCGATGCATCTGGAGCCGCCGCTTGTGGCGGAAGACCAGATTCCAAGGTTGCACCTGACCGTCCTTGATGGCGGCCACCAGCAGGCGGGCCCGTCCGTTCTCGTTGAGGAGGGCGTCGGCGGCTTCGCTGCGCGCCGGCGCCGTCAGCGTTTTCCACTTTGACAGCAGGAATTTGCCGATCTCTTCGCCGGGGATCACGCCCAGCGCGTGAATGGCGGCGGCCTGCACGGCCTCCGGCTGGCCTGGATCGACCAGTTTCCGCAGCATCGCTTCGTGCGGCTTCGGGTCGGCCAGAGCGAGCAAGCCCAGCGCGTCGGCTCGCTGATCCGGCTTGGCCTGCGCGTCGAAGGCGCGGGCGGCGGCCCCGGCCGCGGCTCGAGACGGAAGGCCGGTCACCTCCAGCAGCCGCAGCACGGCTTTCCGGAGCGGCGCATCGTCCCCGTCGAACACCTTCAGCAGCGCCTCCTGGCCCAGGGCCATGGTTTGCGCACCCGGACCGCGCTTGGCGCGCAGACCCATGGCCAGACCTTCCAGGCCGGCCGCAGTGGGAGAGGCAAGCACCTTGCGGAGCTCGGCGGGCCGCTGGCGCTCGCCGATCACCGAGGCGGCCAGCCGGATCAGATTGGTGCGCCCCTCGGAAGGCGCACCCGCCTGCGCCCACTCATAGAGGCGCGGCGCATCACCGGAAGAGGCGCTCAGCGCGGCGATCTGCATCCAGCGGTCCTCCAGGCGGCGCGACAGCAGTCCGTCTCGGGCGGCGCGCGAGGCCGCGCTGTCGATGAATCCGAGCGTGCACAGAAGCTGGAACTCGACGCGCGGATCCGCGTCGGACGCCATCGCGATCAGCTTCGCCCCCAGAGCCGGCAGATGCGCCTCGCCCAGGATGATGGCGTTCTCGCGGACGCCCGGGTTTGGATCGTTGAGCGCCCGTTCGATGAGTCCCCGATCCAGCTTGCCCAGACCGTCCAGCGTCCATAGCGCGTGGAGCCGCGCAACGGCCGACGCGTCCTCGCGGGCCATACGCTCGAGTAGAGGCGCCGCGGCCACGCTTTTGCGATCCATCAGGAGCCGCTGCGCGTTGCGCCGCCACCAGGGATTGGCATTCCCCAACTGCTTGACCAACTCTTCGTCCGGCGCCTCGCCGAGGCGCAGATTCCGGTCGGCCGGGCTGCCCCCTTCGGGCACGATCCGGTAGATGCGCCCGCGGTCATTGCCCTCGTAAAGGTCGGGCGAGTTATGGGTATGGGTCGACATCCACTCCGGGTGCTCGATGGAGAGCCGGTAGTAATCCATCAGGTACAGCGCGCCATCCGGACCCACGTAGAAGTTGACCGGGCGGAACCAGGCGTCCGTAGAGGCCAGGAACTCCTCGCGCTGATAGGCGCGGCTGGCACTGAAGCTCGCACCCGCGGGCTTCCACAGATCCCGGTGCACCAGGCCGTGGACCGGCTCGGCCACGAACGAGGCGCCCTGAAACAGGGTCAGGCCGCAGGCCGAAGTCATGGTGCCCACTTCGGTCAGCATCTCGTAGCGGGGGTTGCGAGTGATCGGGTAGACCTCGGCGCCGTTGCCGTGATCGGAGAGGTCCTGCATGGCGTTCATCACCGGCAGGTCGGGATTGCGGCGGAGATAGCGGGCGGCGATCACTTCGTGGCGCAGGTGGTTGGAGTTGTTCATGGTGAAGTGATGGCCCCACTCGTCGAAAGCATGGCCGAACTGCGAGCTCCCGGAGCGGGCCTCCAGTTGCCAGGTGTCGGGCCGGAAACGGATGTTGCGGCCGCGCACTTTCAGCGCCGTCTCGGGATGCTCCGGGTAGCGGATGTCGCTTCCGGTGTCCCCGAACTGTTCTTTGAAGATCACCGCGGTCGTGGCGTTTTCGTGGGCCAGGTGAATCCAATTGTCCAGCCCAAAGACCGGGCCGTTGACGGTGTGCTGCGGATTGGTCAAAGGGAAACCGGTCAGGACCACGCGCCGGATGTCCGCCTTGCCGTCGCCGTCGGTGTCTTCCAGATAGATCACGTCCGGGGCATCGGTGACCAGGATGCCCTTCTTCCAGCGCATCACTCCGGTGGGCAGAGTGAGATGATCGGCGAACACGGTGGTGCGGTCGGGGCGGCCGTCGCCGTCGGTGTCAACCAGCAGCTTCACCTTGCCGACCTTGCCCGTGTTAAGCGGATAGCCGGAGTCTTCGACGACGTAGATGCGCCCGGCCTCGTCGACTTCCATGGCCACCGGGTCCACCACGTCGGGCTCGGCGGCAAACAGCTCGACCCGGTAGCCGGGCTGGATGCGAAAACTCTTCAGCGCGTCCTGGGCGCTATAGGGCGGGCCGGACTTGCCGCACCCGCAGAGGAAAAGGATGAGAAGAAGACCAGCGATTCGCACAGCGTCTATCGTACATCGATTGATTGACGGCGGTGTCGTCATTTGTCATGAGATTTGACGACAGATATGACACCGGCTGTGGTTGCTGGCATTGAAGGAGGAGAAGAAGCTGAAGAGTTTCACCTGCGCGCCTGGTGGCCGGAATCCGCATCCTGCCCTACACCCAGTTTCTCGAGGAGCTGTGGGCGGGCGACTTTTCGCGCTGAGCGGAACGCCTATGCTAAGCTGAAGGTGATCCACCCCCTCCGGGCCCGTAGCTCAGTTGGTTAGAGCGCTACCTTGACACGGTAGAGGTCACAGATTCGAGTTCTGTCGGGCCCACCACAATTCTTCAAACACTTACAGGCCTGTAGCCTTCCGACGCCCTCGGACTTGAGGTCCATTTGAGGTCCAGGGCGTCGGACGTTGCAGTTTCCCTTCCGACCGATGTTGCTACCGCAAAGAAGTAGCGGTAGTGCTTCTCACAATCCTCACAATACTCACAATTCGCCCCAGTGCACCGAAATGGACGCCGGCACGACGTTTCTCTGTTGACGACTGAAATCGCATAGTGCTAACAAGAAGCCTGAACGCTCGCGAAGCGTTCCGTCGAGGCAGTTCTGGCCTAGAGCGCGGTCGCCCGGGTAATCGCCCCAGCGGCAAGAGACCCGAAGGAGGTGCCTGATGGAGATTGAACAGTGGCCGGTTGCAAAGCCGGTAGCCTATGCCCGAAGCGCCCGGCAGATTCCCGACAAGGCCGTCGACAAAGTCGCGGCCAGCATCAAGGAGTTCGGCTTTCGCCAGCCGATCGTCGTCGACAAAGAGGGCGTGATTGTGGTCGGCCACGCGCGCCTGCTGGCGGCGAAGAAGCTGGGCCTGACGACCCTGCCCGTGCATGTGGCCGACAACCTCACCCCCGCGCAGATCAAGGCCTACCGCCTGATGGACAATCGCTCCCACCAGGAAACCACGTGGGACCTGGAGCTGCTCGGTCCAGAACTGAGCGAGCTGAAAGATCTGGCGTTTGATCTGGACCTGACCGGCTTTGACACCGGCGAGATCGACAAGTTACTTCTCGGCACGGGAGACCCGCGCGAAGACCAGGTGCCCGGCCTGCCCGAGAATCCCGTCACGCGACCGGGCGACCTGTGGCTTTGCGGTCCGCACCGGGTGCTGTGCGGAGATGCCACCAGCCCGGAGGCGGTGAGGCAACTTCTGGGAGAGCGTACGCCGCACCTGATGGTCACCGACCCTCCGTACGGCATCGAACTGGACTCCGAATGGCGGGACAGGGCGGGGCTGAATAGTTGCGGGCCTGCCGAGGCCAGCTATATGAAACACCGCACCCAGGGTCATACCGAAACGGGTATCTCAGGGGACACGCGGGCCGACTGGTCGGAAGCCTTCGAACTGGTGCTCAGCCTGCAAATCGCCTACGTCTGGCACGCGTCCATCTTCACACGCGAAGTGCTGAACGGCCTGCTTCGCATAGGGTTCCTTTACCCGCAGCAAATAATCTGGAACAAAGGGCGCACGGTTCTCACGCGCACGCACTACTGGTATCAGCATGAGCCCTGCTGGTACGTCAGAAAGAAGAATGCG
>JACOSH010000248.1 GCA_016178945.1 Acidobacteriota bacterium | reverse complement strand
CATACCGGGCAAGGACGGCTACACGCGGGCGATCGTGGACGGCGATCACAACAACATCGGACCGCGCCTGGGCTTTGCCTACCAGGTGCGCCGGCGGTGGGTGCTGCGCGGCGGGTACGGCATCTTCTTCGGCCTGCGCGATCAGAACCAGGAAGTCACGCAGATCGCGGGAAACAATCCGAACACGCCGGCGCTGGTGGCGCTGCCGGTGAGCGCCTCGCGGACCGTTGCGCCGCCCTACACGCTGAACGATGCGGTGGTGGCGGGGCCGTCGTCGCCTACTCTGGACGGCTACAGCGCGGCGGTTCCGCTGAGCCGCACCCTTCGCACCCAGGGCTTTCACGACGCGCGTTTTCCGATGCTGCACCAGTACAACTTCTCGATCCAGTTCGAGCCCTGGGAATCCCTGCTGATCGAGACCTCGTATCAGGGCGCGCAGGGCCGCGACCTGGCGACGCTGTTCATCAACCGGAACCAAGTGCCCTTCGAGTACGCGCTGGAGGGGCGCAACGCGCAGGCGTCACGCCCCTTCCCGATGATCAACGGCACGGTCATTCCCACCTATTCGCTGGCGAAGTCGAACTACAACGCCTTCAACCTGCGGGTGGAGAAGCGGTACAGCGCGGGGCTGGCGTTTCTGGTGAACTACACCATCCAGAAGAACCTGGAAGAGGGAGGCTCGGGGCCGAGCGCGTTCACGCAGAATGGGGGCACCTCCATCGCGCTCGATACCTACAACCTGTCGCGCGAAAGAGGGCCGGCGCCGATCGACGTTCCGCGGGTTTTCAGCCTCAGCTATGGCTACCAGCTTCCTTGGGGTGCGGGCAGGCGCTGGCTGTCCTCGAACCGGGCGGCAGCCCGGATACTGGGCGGGTGGCAGATCAACGGCATCACCACGCTGCGGGGAGGCTTTCCCACCGACATCCGCACCAACCGTCTCCCGCCGATCTTCAACACCTTCAATGTGCCCGACCGGGTGAAGGGCGAGCCCATCCAGGTGGCGGACCAACGCGGACCGGACCGCTTCTTCAACCCGGCGGCGTTCCGCGTTCCGGGCGCCGTGCCCAGCCGCACCGGGGCGCCGATCCAGGCCTTCGGCGACTCCGCCCGGCGGGTGGCGCGCGGCCCCGGCTCGGTGAACTTCGATTTCTCCGTCTTCAAGGACATTCATTTCAGCTAGCGCTACCGCCTGCAATTCCGCACGGAGTTTTTCAACCTCACGAACACGCCGACCTTTCTGCTGCCCAGCTCGAACAGCCCGCCGATGACCTGCATCGGCCGCTCGCCCGGCTCGGCGTGCAACGACAACAATGCCGAGTTCGGCAAGCTGTCGGGCTCGTCGGCGACGGGCCGTCAGATTCAGTTTGGCCTGAAGCTGGTTTTCTGATATGCGATACCTGATCGGCTTCCTGGCGGCGGCGGCGCTCCTGGCCTCGGACCCGGTGTTTCCGTACGGCGCGGTCTACTTCCGCAAATCGAATCCGCCCGAGGAGGATTGGGCGCGGGACCACGCCACCGCGGCCAAGGTGGGCATGAACGTGTTCCGCCACTGGTTCATGTGGTCGGCGATCGAGGTGGCGCCGGACCAATACGACTGGCGCGACTACGACCGCATGATGGACCTGGCCGCGCAAAACGGCATCAAAGTGGTGATCGCCGAGATGGTCACGGCCGCGCCTGAATGGATGTTCGACCAGTACGCGCACGCGCGCTACCTCGCCTCGGACGGCTCCGCCGGCCATTCGCAGATCTCAGGGTCGAGCGCGACGGGCGGTTTCCCCGGCTTGTGTCTGGACAACGAAGACGTCCGGGCGCGCGCGGAGAAGTTTCTGGCCGCGCTGGTGAACCGGTACAGGAATCATGCGGCGACGTGGGCGTACGACTTGTGGAACGAGCATTCCTATCCGGGCGGCAGTCCGCAGCGCATGCATTGCTACTGTGAGGCCACTCAGAGAAAGTTCCGCGAGTGGCTGAAGGCCAAGTACGAGACCATCGATTCACTCGGCAGGGCGTGGTATCGCTACAGCTTCGCGGATTGGAAGTTCGTCCATCCGCCGCACAGCCTGGGCGGATACCCGGAGAGTCTGGACTGGCTGGAGTTCCGGATCGACAACCAGTTCCGGCTGCTGAAGTGGCGCGTGGACCTGATCCGCAAGCTGGACGCAAAGAATAAGATCGTGGCGCACGGCGTAGCCTCCTCGCTGGAAGCTTTGCCTTCGGCCACCAATGACGAGTGGCGCTCGGCCGAGCAGGTGGAGACGTGGGGATTCACGTTTGTGGCGTCGCGCAAGGGCGCCGAGCCGTGGAAACAGTTCCACGCGGTGGACCTGGTGCGCGCGGGGTCGCGCGGCAAGCCCTTCTGGCACGCAGAGGCGCAGGCCGGCCCGCTATGGATGCAGCCGCAGGTGCTGGGGCGGGCGCGAGAGGACGGCCGCATCACCGATCCCGAAGACGTTCGTCTGTGGAACCTGATCTCGATGGCCGGAGGCGCGACGGGCATTTTGTATCCGCGCTGGAGGCCGCTGCTCGACGGCCCGCTGTTCGGCGCGTTCGGGGCCTTCGGCATGGACGGAAGCGTGACGCCGCGGGCGGAAATGGCGGGCCGCGTGGCGCAATGGGCGAACCAGCATGCGGAGCTGTGGAAGTCGCGGCCCGTGAAAGGCGAAGTGGGGATCGTGTTCGTGCCCGAATCGCAGGTGTTCAACTACGTGCAGCAGGGGAGCACCCAGCACTACGCGGAGTCGGCGCGCGGCGCCTATCAGGCTTTTTTCGACTCCAACATCCAGGCCGACTTCGTCCGCATCGATCATATCGGCGAGTATCCGTTGGTGTATCTGCCGTACCCGATTCACCTGAAAGAGGCCAGCGCGAAGAAGCTGATCGCTTACGTGGAGCAGGGCGGGACGCTGATCAGCGAGGGCCTTCCGGCGTATTTCGGAGAGCGCGGCAAGGTGGGCGTCCGCCAGCCCAACTACGGCCTCGACGGGCTGTTCGGCGCGCGCGAAAGCTACGTCGAGTTCACGCCGGACCTGCTCGACAGCCTGACGCTGGAGGTGCAAGGCAGGAAGATCGCGGGCCGCTTTTTCCTACAGGCCTATGAGCCCTCCGGCGGCACGGTGGCCGGCCGGTACGCGGACGGTAAGCCCGCGGCGGTCGAGCACCGCGCCGGGAAGGGGCGCGCCCTGCTGATCGGCAGTTTTCCCGGCGGCGGCTATTTCCGGCATCACGCGCCGGATACCAAGGCGTTCTTCGCCGGGCTGCTTGACTGGGCGGGCGTGCAGCAGATGGTCCGCGTGAGCGACCCGCTGGTGAAGGCGCGCCTGCATTCGGGAGCGGGCGGCACGTACCTGTGGGCGATCAATCCCACGCGCGCGCGCCGGGAAGTCAGAATATCGCTGAACGAAGCCTTCACCGCCGGGCGTGATATCTGGCAGTCTTCCACGCCGAGAGTGAGCGGGCGGACCGTGGAGGCCGCCGTCGAGGACCGCAATGCGGCGGTGGTGCGGTTGGAGCGCTAGGAGTTCTGGCGGAGAGGGGGGGATTCGAACTCCCGGTAGAGGTTTAGGCCCCTACGACGGTTTAGCAACCGGTGGACGGCCATTCCGCTCCGTTCTACCTGGTGTCGGAACTTACGTGCCGGTTGGTGCTGATTCGTCATCGGCTCAGTTCGGCTGGATATCGGAAATTTGGGTGGCAATTTGGTGGCAGCTTTTTTGTACACCCGCGGGAGGTGTACAATCCGCTACCCAGTCAAGGTGGCCAATCACCGCGTCTCGGGTCGTCTGGACCGGACCATCAGCACGCGATCCACGGTGACGACGCTGGCGTGCCCGCCCCATTCCTGGTCGGTTTCCATCGTGCGGAGCACCAGGGGAGTGACGTTCTCCGGAATCGCCGGATGGACGCGAAACAAAATCACGCCGCTCCGTTCCAGCGGCTTGCGGCGTTGGATTGCGATCTGCCAGAAGTCCTTGTCGAGGGTCAACAACACCCTGTCATCTACTTCGGCCAGATCCAGGAGTGCGGCGTCGCCCGTGCCGGGAGCGTCGGTGCGCACCCAGAACACATCGTGGCCCGCCCGCCGCAATGCCTCCACGGTCGGCAGCGGAAAGTTCTCATCCGCAAGCAGGCGCATCAGACGGGGAGGGGATACGCCTTGTACTCGTGGGCGAGGTGGCTGGCATACGCGAGGCAGGCCAGCACGTCCTCGTGCGCCAGGCCGGGATAGTTCGCCACGATGTCGGTTTCCGATTGTCCGGCCGCAAGCAAGTCCAGGATGAACTCGACCGCGAGCCGGGTACCCCGGATAACGGGTTTCCCCGCAAGCACCTCGGGATCGACCACGATACGATCAGGCCAGGACATGCCTTGATAATACCGCGCAGGGCGCCCACCCCGCGCCCGGTAACGCCTGTCCGTACGGGACCAGGAACGCCACGCCCACCGCCGCGCCATGCCCGATACTGGATCTCGGCATCCACAATGGCCGCGCAGCCACCCCACCGACGACGACCTCGAAGCCCACGCCCTGGACCGGCTGGCCGAGGCCGACGCCGCGCCGGTCGATGAGCACCTGCTGGTGTGCCAGGAGGTGCCGCGAGCGGGATTGGGCGGGGTACGTGGTCCCCATCGCGCGCTTCGGATTTTGGACGTGAAGCGGAAGGTGCTACCGGCTCTGGTCGTCTCGGGCGGTCAGATTCAAGCAGGTTTCCCCTTTCCCTTTGACTTGGAGGCAACGTGCTGACGCAGGGTGACCACGGCGGTCGCGTCGAAACCGTAAGCCGGGGACGCCGCGGCGACGTGGCGTCACTAAACGAACCGGCAAGCGACCGCAGCGGCCGCGCACTTCAAGCTGATCGCAATGCGGCGGTGGTGCGGTTGGAGCGATAAGCGGGGCGATTCCGTGGCGGGAGTTCTGGCGGAGAGGGGGGGATTCGAACCCCCGGTAGAGGTTTAGGCCCCTACGACGGTTTAGCAAACCGCTGCTTTCGACCACTCAGCCACCTCTCCGTGGAAGAAACCGGTCGACACCTGCATCCTAGCATACCCAGGGGCGGCGCTCAATGTCCTTTGACATTGCCCCCCGGCTTGTGATCTGATAGAAGCCAATGAGGATTAGGTTTCGACGCCGCTAGCTCATGTTTCCAGGCAGAAAGTTTCCCCCGCGTAAACAGGTCCGCCGCGAGAACGTGAACGAGACCATTCGTGCCCGCGAGGTGCGGGCGGTCTTCCCGGACGGGGTGGCCGAGATCATGCCCACCTCCGTGGCCCTTCGCAAGGCGCAGGACATGGGGCTGGACCTGGTGGTGGTGGCGCCCACGGCCGTTCCCCCGGTCGCCAAGGCCGTCGACTACGGGCACTATCAATACGAGCTGAAGAAGAAGCAGCACGAAGCCAAGAAGAAGCAGCACGTCGTTCAGGTGAAGGAACTGAAGTTCCGCCCCAATACCGACGATCATGATTACGACTTCAAGAAGAATCACGCCATCCGCTTCTTGAAGGAAGGGAATCGCGTGAAGGCCGTGGTTCAGTTTCGCGGGCGGGAAATCGCTCACACGGACCTCGGCAAGAAGTTGCTGTTGCGGTTTTCGGAAGACCTGGCGGCTTTTGGGCAAGTGGAGGGAATGCCGCGGCTGGAGGGCCGCAACGCGCACGTCCTGATCAGCCCGATCAAAGGCGCCAAGACCTCGGCTCCGGCTCCGAATCCAGGTTCGGTTGCGGAGCCCGGAAAAACTCAGTAAGATCGGAGTTCCCCACCCGCAAGCTTTGCCAGCGGTCTGAATCGCCAGTTCCATTTGTATGCAGAAGCACGTCAACAAGAAGGTCCTCGCCGTGGTGAGCGACCTGTTTTTCGTCGCCAAGATCAGTGAAGCGGCCAGGCGGGCCGGAGTCACCGTGGACTACGTCACCGAGGAGAAAGCGGCGCTGGAGCATGCCAAGAGCCTGCCCATGGTGATCATCCTGGATCTGAACTTCGATGCGGTCCATCCGCTGAGACTGATCGGCAAACTCAAGGCCGACGCCGGCACCAAGTCCATCAGCGTGATCGGCTACCTTTCTCACGTGCAGGGCGAGCTCAAGCAGCAGGCTCACGAAAGCGGCTGCGACATGGTGATGCCCCGCTCGGCCTTCTCGCTCAATCTGCCGCAAATCCTCAAACGGCACGCCGGGACGCTGTAGGCTACCGCCGGGAGAACTCCGCGAGCTGCCGCACCTTGCCGCGGGCGGCGCCCGAGTCGAGCGATTCGGCGGCCCGCTTCATGCCGTCGCTGAAATCGGCGGCGCAGCCGGCCGCGACCAGTCCGGCGGCGGCGTTCACCAGAACGATGTCGCGCCGGGGACCTTTGAAGCCCGCCAGGATCTCCTCGGCGACGCGGAGGTTCTCCTCCTTGCCGGAGCCCTTGAGATCGGCGGGCCGAGCGCGCGGAACGCCAAAGTCCTCGGGCTGCATGACCCTCCGCGTCACCTGGCCGTCTTGGATCTCGAAAGCGTGAGTGGGGCCGACGGTGGTGATTTCGTCCAGACCGTCGGCGCCGTGCACCACAAAACCGCGCTGGAGGTCGAGCGCGGCCAGGGCCTGCGCCATCAGACCGGCGGCTCCCTCGGAAGGCGCGCCGGCCAGTTGCGCCGTGGCCCCGGCCGGATTGGTCAGCGGCCCGAGCAGGTTGAACACCGTCCTCGTTTTGAGCTCCACGCGCACCGGCTGGACGAAGCGCATGGCTTTGTGAAGCGCGGGGGCGAACAGAAAGCCGATGCCCACCTCGCCGATGGCGCGCCCGATGCGCTCCGGATCCAGCGTCAGGTTGACGCCCAGCGCTTCCATCAGGTCGGCGCTGCCGCACTTGCTCGAGATGGAACGGTTGCCGTGCTTGGCCACGCGCACACCGGCGCCGGCAATGACGAAGGCGGCGATCGTCGAGATGTTGAAAGTCCCGGCCCCGTCGCCGCCAGTGCCGCAGGTGTCGAGCAGCGGCCGTCCTTCCAGAGCGATCGGGATGGGCTCGGCCGCCTGGCGCATGGCGCGAGCGAAGCCGGTTAATTCCTCCGCCGTCTCGTTTTTCATCCGCAAAGCCACCAGGAACGCGGCCACCTGGGCCGCCGAGGCTTCGCCGGCCAGGATCGCCTCCATCGCCAGGCGGGCGTCGGGCGCGCTGAGGCTTTCGCCGTCCAGGACGCGATGCAGGAAGGGGAGCAGGGGCATGATATAGTGGAAGTTTCTAGTATATCCGCCGCCGCTGCCGGGGTTGGGGAGCGGCGCGGCGTCAGAATCAAATCCATGAAAATCCACGAGTATCAGGCCAAGGCTCTATTGGCCAAGTACAATGTGCCCGTCCCGCGCGGGGAGGTGGCCTACACCGCCGCGGAAGCCGAAGACGTCGCCAAGCGGATCGCCGGCAGCGTGGTGGTGAAGGCGCAGATTCACGCCGGAGGCCGCGGCAAGGGCGGAGGAGTGAAGCTGGCCAAGGACGCGACCGAAGCCGGGCAGATCGCCCGGAAGATCCTGGGCATGACGCTGGTGACGCACCAGACCGGCCCCGAAGGCCGCCTGGTGCAGCGGCTGCTGGTGGAGGAGACGCTGCCCATCGAGCGCGAGCTCTACCTGGGGATCGTGCTCGACCGGGTGCAGGGCAAGCCTGTGTTCATGGCCTCGGCCGAAGGCGGAATGGACATCGAGGAAGTCGCCGCCAAGACGCCGGAGCTGATCCTGAAGGAGACGATCGAGCCGGGGTTGGGGCTCACTCCCTACCAAGCGCGAAAGCTGGCGTTCGGGATGGGGATCCCGCCGGCCGGCGTCAACGGAGCGGTGGCCGCGATGACCGCGCTGGCCAAGGCCTACGAGGCGCTGGACGCGTCGCTGGCCGAAATCAATCCCTTCATCCTGACCAAGGACGGCAAGGTGTACGCGCTGGACGCCAAGATCACGCTGGACGACAACGCGATCTACCGCCACAAGGACCTGCTGGAGCTGCGGGACCTGAATGAGGAGGATCCGCTGGAGGTTGAAGCCTCCAAGTTCGGCTTGAACTACATCAAGCTGGATGGCTCGGTGGGCTGCATGGTGAACGGCGCGGGCCTGGCCATGGCGACCATGGACATCATCAAATACGCCGGCGGCAGTCCCGCCAACTTCCTGGACGTTGGCGGCGGCGCCAGCGCCGAGCAGGTCAAGAACGCCTTTCGCATCCTGCTGTCGGACAAACATGTGAAGGCGGTCCTGATCAACATCTTCGGCGGCATCCTGCGCTGCGACACCCTGGCCACTGGAGTGGTGGCGGCGGCGCGCGATCTGAACATCCAGGTCCCCATCGTGGTGCGCATGGAAGGCACCAACGTGGAGATGGGCCGCCAGATCCTCACCGAATCCGGATTCAACTTCGCCGTGGCCGAGGGCATGCGCGACGCAGCCGAAAAGGTGGTCAGGCTGGCACAATGAGCATACTCGTCGATCAGAATACCCGCGTGATCGTGCAAGGCTTCACCGGGCGCGAAGGGACCTTCCACGCCCAGCAGGCGATCGCCTACGGGACCCAGATTGCCGGCGGCGTGACGCCGGGCAAAGGCGGGACCACGCACCTGGATCGCCCGGTGTTCGACACGGTAGAGGCCGCGGTCATCGAGACCGGCGCGACGGCCTCGGTGATTTTTGTGCCCCCGCCGTTCGCTGCCGACGCCATCATGGAAGCCGCCGCCGCCGGCCTGGCGCTGGTGGTCTGCATTACCGAGGGCATCCCGGCGCTGGATATGGTGAAAGCCTGGAAGTTCCTCCAGGGCCGGAAGACGCGGCTGATCGGGCCGAACTGCCCGGGGATCATCTCGCCGGGGAAATGCAAGATCGGGATCATGCCGGGCCACATCCACAAGCCCGGGAACGTGGGCGTGGTGTCGCGCTCGGGCACCCTGACCTACGAAGCGGTGGGACAGCTTTCGAGCCTGGGGATCGGGCAATCCACCTGCATCGGCATCGGCGGCGACCCGATCGTCGGAACCCAGTTCATCGACGCGATCCGGCTGTTCAACGAGGACCCGGATACGCACGCCATCATCATGATCGGCGAGATCGGCGGCAGCGCCGAGGAGAGCGCCGCGGCCTACGTGAAGGAGCACGTGCGCAAGCCGGTGGTCGGATTCATCGCCGGCCAGACCGCGCCGCCGGGCCGCCGCATGGGCCACGCCGGGGCGATCATCTCGGGCGGCACGGGAGCGGCCAAGGACAAGATGGCGGCGATGGAAGCCGCCGGGATCACGGTGTGCAAGTCGCCCGCCGATCTTGGAGAGAACATCCGGAAACGTCTATAGGACCCATGGAACGTACATTTTCGATTCTCAAGCCGGACGCGGTGGCGGCCGGACAAGCCGGAGCGATCCTCGCGTTGATCGAGCGGGCGGGTTTTCGGATTCTGGGGCTCCGCATGCTGCGCATGACCCAGGCGCAGGCCGAGGGCTTCTATGCGGTGCACCGCGAGCGCTCGTTTTATCCCAGCCTGGTGAAGTTCATGACCGAGGGTCCGGTGATCGTGATGGCGCTGGAGCGCGAGGACGCGGTCCGAAAGCTGCGCGAGGTGATGGGGGCCACGAATCCCGCCAACGCCGCCGAGGGGACCGTCCGCCGGCTCTACGCCGCCGGCATCGAGCGCAACTGCATCCACGGCTCGGATGCGCCCGAAACCGCGGCGGAGGAACTGGCGTTCTTCTTCAGCGCGGCGGAGTTGTTGTAGGAAGTTGGTCAGTTCGTCAGTTGGTCAGTTTGTCAGTCGGGTGGCCTCTAAGGAGCCGCGCATAAATAACTTAGTCACTAGCGATTGCGGCAGACGAGTACTTCTGGTGTGGTGGAGTGAGTACTCGCAGTTCCAAGCGTGGCCCTGATCGTTTTGCGGTCGCCGCGGTGCGGGAGCGATTTCGGGCCTTGCGCTCGACGATGAGCGAAAAGCGCGGCGTTTGGGGGCCGGCGCTGAGGCAAAAGCTCTGGGCCGCGGAGGCATCGCTGTGGTTTCCCGGGCAACGGGGTTTTCGCGGGCTACCATTGGAGCCGGGCTGCAAGAGCTTCCCCGAGGGCGAGTGCGTCGTGCGCCAGAGGGCCGAGTGCGACAACCGGGCGGAGGACGCAAGCCGCTGACGGAAGCCGATCCAGGAGTGTTGCACTCGTGGAACCAAGTACTCGGGGAGATCCGCAATCCCCGCTGCGATGGACTTGCAGGAGCACTACCAAGTTGGCTGAGGAACTGCGCCAAAGAGGACACCCGATCGGGCCGCGCACGGTGGCCGAGTTGCTGCACCGGATGGAGTACAGTTTGCAGGCCAATCGCAAGACCAGGGAAGGATCATCGCACCCAGACCGGAACGCACAGTTTGAGCACATCAACCGCAAGATCCAAGTCTTTCAGCGGCGGGGGCAACCAGTGGCGCCGGTGGACACGAAGAATAAAATAAAGCGGGAGAAGTTATGGACTCCTCGATATCCTGAGAGCGACCGTGCCCGAATTCGTAGCGCTCGCTTCCGGCTCGGGACCATGATCATGAACCCGATCTTGTGGAGAGCGGCGGATTACTCCCGTCACAGCACTATCTTCCGTCTCTTTTCAACACATTGCACACATTTCTGCACAAACTCTCTTGACAAGCCTGATAATCTGAAAGTGGGATCCTTCCGGGGACCGAGAGCATCTCGCGCGGCGCTCATGGGGCGCAGCCGTCGTGTCTCACAACCACCTCTTCAGCCACGTCCAGTGGTTGGCGTCCGGAAAGACGATCAGGCGGCTGGGCACTTGCAGCCGTTGCAGGACGCTCCAATTCTCCAGCGTCTGGTTGAGCGGCACGCGGAAGTCGTACTCGCCGACGGTGAGCATCATGGGCGTCCGGAAATTCCTGGCGCGCCGGATGGGTTCTGCTCGCGCCACACGGTTCCCTGTTCCCAGACCGGCCCGCCGTTGGCGATCTCGCGGCTGTGATCGTTTCGCTGGTCCCCCACTGCGACTCCAGGTTGATCAGGCCGGCGTGGCTGATCAGGCACTTGCAGCGCGTGGTGGTGGCTTCCAGCCAGTTCGCCAGGTGACCGCCGTAGCTGGCGCCGCCGGCGGCCTGGCGGGCCG
>JACOSH010000340.1 GCA_016178945.1 Acidobacteriota bacterium | reverse complement strand
AGGGAATCGCGGTCGCCATCAAGGTGGGCAGCGGTTCGAATCCGAAGCGCGCCCCGCCTTCGATGAATCCGCTCATCTCATGCGCCGCGTCGCGCCATACGGCCAGCAGCTCGTCTCCGCGCGTGACCTGGAAGTCCTCGAGGCCTGCCCGGACCGGGTTGAACGAGTTCGACTCGTGCATGATTCCACCGATTGCAATCCGCATCGAATCGATCATAATAGAAAAGCCCCATGCTTTACTCCCGCTCGGCCGAATACGCCATCCGCGCTTTCGTCCACCTGGCCCGGAACTCGGAAGGCAAGTACGTGATGGCCAGAACCATCGCCGAGCGGGAGCGGATTCCGGCGCACTTCCTGGCCAAGATCCTGCAAGACCTGACGCGCAAGGGCCTGCTGTGGTCGAACAAGGGGCCGTCGGGCGGCTTTGCGCTGCGCCTGCCGGCGGACCGGATCAAGCTGCTCGATCTGGTCGAGGCGCTGGACGGCAAGGCGCTGGCCGAGTCCGCCGGGCAGGTGCCCTGGATCCTGGATAGCTGGAAGGCCCTGCATTCGCGTATCATGGATTATTTGGGGAAGAATACGATCGCGGATGTCGCCAGGGCCCTGGAGGAAACGCGGGCCGTCCCGGAGAAGGCCAAACGGGCCAAGCGCTCCGGCAGGAAATCCTGATCCCAGCGAGAAAGAGGAAAACAGATCCATGGGTAACTCCGTTCTGGTCCCGATGGTGGTGGAGCAAACCTCCCGGGGCGAACGCGCCTACGACATCTACTCCCGGCTGTTGAAGGAGAACATCATTTTCCTGGGCACGCCGATTGACGACAACATCGCCAATCTGATCATCGCCCAGTTGCTGTTCCTGGAAGCCGAGGATCCGGAGAAGGACATCTCCATCTATGTCAACTCGCCGGGCGGCTCGATCACGGCGGGCCTGGCCGTGCTGGACACCATGCGCTTCGTCAAGCCGGACATCGTGACCATCTGCGTGGGCCAGGCGGCCTCGATGGCGGCGGTGCTGCTGGCCGCCGGCGCCAAGGGCAAGCGCTTCAGCCTGCCGAACTCGCGCATCATGATCCACCAGCCGTCGATGCACGGGCTGGCCGGGCAGGCCACCGACATCGACATCTACGCCCGCGAGATCCTGCGCATGCGCGAGACGCTCAACCAGATCCTGGCCGGCTCCACCGGCCAATCCGTCGAGCGGGTGTCGCGCGACGTGGACCGCGACTACATCATGGGCCCGGAGCAGGCCGTCGAGTACGGAATGATCGACCGCGTGATCTCCAGCCGCGACGCGGTGAATCTGCCGGTCCCGGTGTCGTAGCTTTGCGCCTCGGCAACAAGATTGCCGTCGTGACCGGCGCCGGCGCCGGCATCGGCGAAGCCATCGCGGCGCGCTTTGCCGAGGAAGGCGCGCGCCTGGTGTTGAACGACATCCAGGAGGCGAAGGGCCGCGCCACCCTGGAGCGGGTGAAAAAGCTGGGCGCGGAAGCCACGCTGGTAGTCGCCGATATCTCGCGCGAGGAGGGCGCGCGCGGCATCGCCGAAGAGGCCGCCGCCGCGTTCGGCGGCCTCGACATCCTGGTCAATAACGCCGCCGACTTCACCCAAAAGAACGTGGAGGCCGCGACCCCGGCGGACTGGGAGAGGGTGCTGGGCGTTAACGTGATCGGCACCGCGCTGGTCTCCCGGGCGGCAATCCCGCATCTGAAGGCGCGGGGCGGCGGCGCGATCGTCAACGTGGCCTCGATGAGCGGCCTCATCGCGCAGCCGGCTTTTGCCACCTACAACGCCAGTAAGGGCGCGGTCCTGACGCTCACCAAGTGCATGGCGCTCGACCTGGCGCCCTGGAACATCCGGGTCAACAGCGTGTGTCCGGGATGCATCCTCACCAGCGCCTCCCACCGCGAGATCGAGCGGCTGGGCCTGACGTTCGAGCAATGGCGCGACCGCGTGGCGCCCCTACACCTGCTGAACCGGCTGGGCGAGCCGCGCGAGGCGGCTAACGCCGTGCTGTTTCTGGCGTCGGACGAGGCCAGCTTCATCACGGGG
Organism: Acidobacteriota bacterium; assembly: GCA_016178945.1. Classification (GTDB taxonomy): domain Bacteria; phylum Acidobacteriota; class Terriglobia; order Bryobacterales; family Bryobacteraceae; genus JACOSH01. The sequence goes on along the minus strand of JACOSH010000340.1, from coordinate 5,036 downwards.
ACCCATTTGATGGTGGATGGCGGGTATACCGGCGCAGACCGGCCCGGCGACGCTCGACGCCCGGGCCAGCGATCCGGTTGCATTGGGTTGGATGGTAGGCGCCCCGCCTCCTCCGGGCAAGATGATCCGGTTTGGAGACGGGAGCTTCTTCCGCTTTCCTCAAACCCGCTGGACGTTCTCCCACTTCCGGCAGTTTGTCCCCACGCGCGCGGTGTCGCGCGGCAACGCGGCGGCCAGTGAGCTGCCCCGGGCGGAACGCGCGGACATCGATGCCATCCGCTTCCAGCCGATAGGCGGCGCTGAGCCGATGACCTGGGCACAATCGCTTTCGGTCAACTACACGGACGGCATCCTGGTCCTGCATCGAGGCCGCATCGTCTACGAGCGCTATTTCGGTGTGCTCACGCCCGCGGGGCAGCACATCGCGTTTTCCGTGACCAAGTCGTTTGTGGCGACCCTCGCGGCGGCGCTGATCTCGGAAGGCGTTCTCGACGAGCGGGCCACGGTTGCAAGCTATGTGCCGGAGCTAAAAGAAAGCGGTTTCGGCGACGCCACGATTCGCCAGCTTCTGGACATGACCACGGGTCTGAAGTACTCGGAAAACTACGTGGACGCGAACTCTCCGGTTTGGGAGTTTTGCCGCGCCAACGGCTTCTTGCCCCGCCCGGCGGGTTATCACGGCCCCGAGACCTCCTACGCCTACCTGCAAACCCTGAGCAAGGAATACCCGCACGGCGAGCGCTTCGTGTACAAGACGGTCAACACGGACGCGCTCGCCTGGGTGATGTCGCGCGTCACGGGGAGGCCGCTCTCGGAGCTTCTGCGGGAACGAATCTGGAGCCGGCTCGGCGTCGAGCAGGACGCCTATTTCACGGTCGATTCCGGCGGGACCGAGTTTGCCGGCGGCGGGCTCAATGCGAGCCTCCGCGACCTGGCGCGCTTCGGCGAGATGATGCGGCTGGGAGGCCGCTACAATGGCCGCCAGATTGTACCGGCCGCCGTGATCGACGACATTCGCCGGGGCGGCAGCCGGGAACAGTTCGCGCCCGCCGGTTACAAGACGCTGCCGGGGTGGAGCTATCGCAACATGTGGTGGGTCTCCCACAACAGCCACGGCGCGTTCACCGCGCGCGGCGTTCATGGCCAGGCGATCTACATCGATCCGAAGGCGGAGATGGTAATCGCCCGGTTTGCCTCCCATCCCATGGCGGGCAATGTCAACATCGATCCCACGTCGCTGCCCGCGTACGAGGCCCTTGCCGCGCACTTGATGAGCGGGTCGCGCTGAGTCAGCCAGTCAAGCTCGTGTCGCGCGATGGCGTATCTGCCGGCCCGGGTTGTGGCCTTGCGCTTCAGGCACAAGGTTGCCATCGTGACCGGCGCTGGCATCGGCGATGTGAGCGTGAGTTTTGCCGAGGAGGGAGCGCGCCGCGTCACCGAGGCGACAGCCGCCCGCGCTCGGCGGCATCGACACCCGGTCAATAACACCGCCGACTTCTCGCAAAAGAACGTGAAGGCCCCGACAGCGGCGGACTGGGACAAGGAGCTGGCCGTTAACGTGATCGGCTCCGCGGTGGTGACCCGGTTCGCCATCCCGCATCTGAAGACGCGGGGCGGTGTCGCAATCGTCAACGTTGCCTCGATCAGCGGCCTCGGGCGCTCGACGCCTGAGCGAGCGATCCGGGCGCTACGCTGAACTACGCGTGGTGATTCGTTCAACGGGACCGGCTAAACTTGACCAAATTCGGCCGACAAACGGTCCTGACAATCGGGAGCACTTCAGGGGGCGCCAGGAATACCGACCAGCACTTGCAGGCAACTCTGTTATATGCTATCCGGGAGGGAAACCAGAATGAAGATCCCGGGCAGAACTCGCTCGATTGCCTTGCTCCTTCTTGTCTGTCTCGTCTTCTGCGGTTCTCTGCTGCCCGGTCAAACCCAACCGCCGACGCAATCGCCCGTCGTCTCCCAGGACGCACCCGCGCCCCCACCTGAGACATCTCAGGATTGCCGCAACAACTACTCGGCTACGCAGTGCACCGCGGAAAACACCAAGTTTTTGGGCGCTTTTGACCTCATTTGCCTGCTGGCTGTCCCAGGCACCTTCCTTTTCGCCCTTCCATTTGTCATTGGGATTTTCGGGGCCCGGGGTTCGTGGTGGCGTACCTCGCACCTGCAGCGTTGGCTCTTCCCCACGCTGACGGGAGCCGCGGTTGTGCTTGCACTGATCCTGTTTGTGCCGTTTCTGCCCCAGGTCGCTCCTGTAACTCCGCAGGCTGGATTGCTAAAGTATTTGGGCGTGGATCCCGGTTTTATCGACGCCTGCGATCCTTGCCGAACGCGCGTAACTAATCGAAGCCCCCTCTATGGTTTTCTTCCGACGGGGATGCCACGGCAGGGACTGGCGCCACAATATCCGTACGTGCTGGGCGCGTCGATCCTGGTTGCGCTGGGGATCTGGGGCGCGCTCTACTGGCTGCTTTTTCTGTTCATCAGGAAATGGCGTGCAGGACTCGAAGTTTCCCGCTGAGGAGATCCCATGGACCGCGTCATCATTGCAATTGGCGGCACCGGCCAGATGGTGCTGCATTACTACTCTCAGCTGTTCCTGACAGGCCTAGTCCGCGATCCGTACCACGCCTACGTCTTCGATACTGACGAGTTCTCACCTTCACTCCGGTTCCTCAGCGAGTTCTTTGAACAGGTCGGTGCTGCTGCGGGTCCGGCCGTCAAGGCACGGATCCCTACAATCAGCCTGCAAACGCTTAAGCCGCAAGACAAGCAGGGCCTGGTCTCCGAGATTCTCGCAGGATGCGCTCTGCCGGCCCAGCCAGGATTCCACCACCCCATTCAGGCGTTCTTCTCCGAATCGGACTACAAGGAGAACGTCATGCAGGGTCTGTATGGCAGACCGGCGTTGTCCGCAGTGCTTGCCCTCGATGAATCCCTGGAGTGTCTGAACAGAATAGCTCCCGCCAGCGTCGTGGCTGTTGTCTCTAGTTGCATTGGCGGAACCGGAGGCGGGCTCACCGCTCCGATCCTGTGGCGGCTTGAGAATCGCCCGGGTGCAAACCTTCTGTTGAGGGCGGTTCTACTCGGCGACTTCTTCAAGTCCTCCTCAAGAGAAGACAATCTCAAGGACCAGGACAATAGATTCCGGTCCAACCGGCTGTTCTTCTTAAAGGCTGTTCAGGAAACGCTCCGCAATATGCAGCACTATGCATTCATCGAAGAACCGCAGATGACTCGGGACAAAGCTGCCGAGCAGTCCGCCCGCAACCTGCCGTGGCCTGATGAGCGGTCCCCTTATTGGCAAGCGGCCTCCAGCGTGCACGCCCTGCTCGCGGAAACCGTGCAGGAAACCGGCGGGAGCGTGCAGGCTGCCGCGATCCCGAGGGAAACAGCCCGCGACGTGCTCAGCCGGGCGCTCGCTCGGGTAAGCACTTTTCTCGGCAAGTCAGTTCTCGATCGCTTGGCGAAGGAGGCCTTCCCGGTACGGGTCTGGGGAGAGAACCTCGTCCGGAGCATAAGCACGTACTCCCGCTTCGAACAAGTGAGGGCATCGGCGCTGGCGCACGACCTGCAAGGGGAGATGGGCCGTGCCTGGGCTCCTGTCGCCGCAGGCGAATATGGCTTGTCCCACGTCTTCCCGCAGATCCCTGCCTCGCTGACCAGCGTGGACGCCATCGTGCGGTGCGCCTGGCCTTCTGCTCCCGATGACCTTGATCGCGCCTCCCTCGGTACAGCCGAGGGACTCCGGAAGCGCATCGCCAGGCTGTTGCTTTTCACCCTGCTTCGTCATGGAGGCCAGGTATGAAAATCGCGGAGATCCCCGTAAGCTGGAAGCCGCTCACTCTGTACCCCTCCTCAATTCCACACCTGCTCCATTGGGATCTGGCCTACCTTTGGATTCTGCTGCAGGACGCAGTCTACCAGCCGGACTCCTGGGCGAAGCAGATCGAAATGTGGCGCCGCTTGCTCGCCCTTTTCTTAGCGGGGCGGCTGATAGTGGAAGAAGACGCTATACCGCTGCCCATGATCAAGTTCACGGCGCCCTATGGCGTCCGGAAGGCGCAGCGGTTGGTGTTGCCTCAGGGGGAAGAGCGCATCACCATCGGGGTGATTAGTCCCGTGGTGATTGTCCGTCCCCTGCCCGACCTTCAGATGGAACTGAAAGAGTTTCCGGAGGATCGGACGCGGGTCCGGGAGGTTCTCTCTCACTTAGTCGACAGCCTGGAGAACCTTCTGGGAACCGGCGGCGGGACGAATCGCCCAGTGCAATCGGAACTCCGCAAACTCCTGGTGCGGGAGAGAGACTCGATCGTTGCCGCAGCGGCGGAACCCTACGCATTACGCCCGGTCACCTGCAGTGTCCTGCGCGCAGTGGATTTTCATCGGGGGACCGAACACGCACAGGGCGAAGTTGTCGACAGGCTCGACGTCTATGTAGTTGATCGCGGGGAGCCGACAGAGAGGCGGTATGTCCCCCGTTGTGCAGTCTGTAGCGACCTTCTCACTCGCCGCGCGGCGGATCCTGTCCTGCCGGTGACGAGCGACCACATCGACATCCCTTGCCCAATGGGTCATCAGAACTTGATCCCTCTGGAAAAACTCTTCATTTGGCGGCGAACGCGCTTGAATGACAGGCCGGACTACGTCGTCTGGCAAGACCGGCGCGGTGACTTCACTGCTCCAACCCCGGAGCCTGAGTGGCCCCCGCAACCCAGCCAACCGCAAGCTGGGACAACAGATATCGGCTTCGAGTGGAATCCTGGAGCGCTGTCCGGCGAATCCCAGCGCAGGACGCTGCGCCTGCGCTTCGAGGACGGCATTCCGACGTTCAGGCGGGTCGCGAAACATCTCTTCTATGAGCAACTGCTCATTCCCTGCGGCGACGCGATCAACTTCCAGGGTATGGCGGTCCGGTTCGACTGGAGGGACTCCTGGCAGGGGCAAGTGCAAGTCAGCCGCGCCTCCAGTCAGATCGACTTCCAAGGCGTGAAAGTCGCCGGCATTCCTTTCAAATTCACTCGCTC
>JACOSH010000339.1 GCA_016178945.1 Acidobacteriota bacterium | reverse complement strand
TCTCGGGACCCTGGCCTACCAGACGCGCCACTATCCCAAGGCCGAGACCTATTTTCGCCGGGCCTTGACGCACGACCCGCGGGCCTTCGAGCCGCTGGTCAATCTCGGCGGCGTGCTCCTGACCCTGGGCAAGCTGGAGGAAGCCCTGCAATACAATCTCTACTCCGTGCTGAGCCGTCCCAACGATGCGCTGGCCAACTCGCAGTTGGGCATGACCTACTTCGCCGTGGGCAGCCTGGAGCTGGCACACAAGTATCTGGAGATCGCCAAACGGCTCGATCCGGCTCACTTCTCGCACCCGCAACTGACTCTGGCCGAGATCCACCTGCGGTCGGGCAAACCGGAAGCCGCTTTGGCCGAGTTCGAGGATTTCCTCCAGCGCCATCCCGACTCGCCCGACGCGCCCAGGATCCGCGCCCTGGTGGCGAAACTCCGGACGCCATGACCCTGACCCTGAAACTGTTGGACGGCCGCCTGGCTGTGTGCCGCCTGTCGGCCGGAGCCCGGATTCCGGCTTGGGCGCTCGATCCTTCGCCGCTCACATCCGTGACGCGCACCGCGGGCGAGATCTCCGTGGTCTGTCCGGAGCAATCGGTCCCTTCCGGCACAACCGCCGAGACCGGCTGGCGCGCCTTCGAAGTGGAAGGCCCGCTCGATTTCGCGCTGACCGGCGTTCTGGCCGCCCTCGCCCAGCCGCTGGCCGCCGCCGGAGTCACCTTGTTTGCCCTCTCGACCTACGACACCGACTACGTGCTGGTCAAGGAATCCGCGCTGGAAGCGGCTCGCGGCGCCCTGGCCGCGGCCGGACATCGCGTGCTCTAAGGCGCGGGCAGATCCGGCCGCGCTCCGCCTCCGTATCCTGCTAAGATCGGGACCAATGGTCGGCGAGCGGCTCCTGCACTACCAGATCCGGGAAAAGCTGGGCGAGGGTGGCATGGGCGTGGTGTACAAGGCCTTCGACACCCAGCTCGACCGTTCCGTCGCCATCAAGATCCTCCCGCCGGAAAAGGCCGCGCGGCCCGATCGCAAACAGCGTTTCATCCAGGAAGCCAAGGCGGCCTCGGCGCTAAACCATCCCAATATCGTCACCATTCACCAGATCGGGTGCGAAGACGGCTGTGACTTCATCGTCATGGAATTTGTCGAGGGCGAAACCCTCGACCGCCTGATCGCCCGCGGTCCCCTGCGTCTGAAGGAGGTGCTGCACTACGGAGTCCAGATCGCGGCCGGGCTGGAGCGCGCCCACGCGGCCGCCATCGTTCATCGCGACCTGAAGCCCGCCAACCTGATGGTGACGACGCAGGGCCTGGTGAAAATCCTCGACTTCGGCCTGGCCAAGCTGAACGAGGCGCTCACCGCCGGCAGCGGCGAGGCCACTGTCTCCCAGGCCGCGCCGCTCACCGAAGCCGGCATGGTGATGGGAACCTATGCCTACATGTCGCCCGAGCAAGCCCAGGCCCGGCAGGTCGACGGGCGTTCCGACATTTTTTCGCTGGGCGCCGTGCTCTACGAGTTGATTGCAGGCCGCCGGGCCTTCCAGGGCCCCTCCAACCTGGCCATCCTCACCGCGGTGCTGCGCGACGATCCGCCGCCGGTCGCCGAGGCCGGGTCCGAGCTGCAGGAGATTGTGGCGCGCTGCCTGCGCAAAGAGCCCGCGCAGCGCTTTCCGCAAATGCTCGACGTCCGGCTGGCGCTGGAGGACCTGCGCTCGCTCCAATCCACGTCGGTGGCCGCCTCGCGGCGCATCCCCGCGGTCGAGATCGCCCCTTCCATCGCCGTGCTGCCTTTCACCAACCTCAGCCCGGACAAGGAGAACGAATACTTCAGCGACGGCCTGGCCGAGGAGATCATCAACGCCCTGGCGAATGTGCCCGGCTTGCGGGTGACCGCCCGCACCTCGGCGTTCTCCTTTCGCGGCAAGGATCTCGACATCCGCGGCATCGCCGGTAAGCTCAATGTCTCGACCGTGCTTGAAGGCAGCGTGCGCAAGGCCGGCCAGCGCGTGCGCGTGACCGCCCAGCTCAGCAATGCCGCCGACGGTTACCAGATCTGGAGCGATCGTTTCGATCGCGAGATGACCGATATCTTCGACCTGCAGGACGAGATCTCGCAAGCGATCGTCGCCAGGCTGCGCCTGAAGCTGGTGGGCGAGCGGCCGGCCGGGAAGCGACAGACGGCCAGCATCGAAGCCTATAGCGCCTATCTCAAAGGCCGCTACCACCGCTACCGCTTCACACGCGCCGACCTGATGAAGAGCAAGGAATATTTCCAGCAGGCGATTGCTCTGGAATCCGACTATGCCTTGGCTCACGCCGGCATGGGCGACTTCTATTGGACTATCGGCGGGCTGGGCCTTCTGGCTCCCCGGGAGGCCATGCCGCAGGCGCGCGCCGCCGCCGAACGCGCCTTGGCGCTCGACGATTCGCTGGCCGAGGCCCATGCCCTGCTGGCCTTGGTCTATGCGGTGTACGACTACCACTGGGACGAGGCGGCGCGCGAATTCCGCCGCGTGCTGGATCTGGATCCCGCTGGGCCGCTGGGCCGGTTCCGCCACGCCATGTTCTACCTCCGCCCCATGCGCCGGATGGACGAGGCTATCGCCGACATGCGCCTGGCGCTCGATAATGACCCCCTCTCGCTGCTCTACCAGGTCAACCTCGGAAACCTGCTGTACTTCGCGCGGCGCTACCGGGAAGCCGTCGAGCAGTTCGGCCGCACCCTCGAAATGGATCCCAATTACTACGTCGCCCATGCCATGCTCGGCGCCGCGCAGGTGCAGCAGGGGCGGATGGTCGAGGCCATCGAGTCGGCGAGCAGAGCGCAGTCGCTGGCCGGCGAAAACCCGCTGGTGGCGGGCGGCCTGGCCGCCTTTCTCGGCGTTGCCGGCGGGCGCGAACCGGCGCGGGTCATTCTGAGCCGGATGGAAGCCGCCGCGGCCGGCGCCTATGTGCCCGCCACCAGCATCGCCTGCGTCCACGCCGGTCTGGGCGACCTCGACCAGACCTACGCCTGGCTCGACAGAGCTGTCGCCGAGCGCGACCCCATCGTCCTGACCGTGCCGACCGATCCGTTCTACGACCGCATCCGCGCGGATGCGCGCTATGGGCCCCTGTTGCGGAAAATGGGATTGACGTGATTCCGGCGCAGCCTTCGCTATGATATTCGTGTGCGTCTGATCCTGGCGGCTATACTCGGTTTAGTGCCCGCCCTGCCGGAAGATCGTCCCCGCGCCCGCGACATCGGACTCAAGCCCGGCATCCTCTCTCCGGGACCGCTGAACGCCATCACCGACGTGGCCGGAGTGCGGGTGGGCCAGGTCACCCTGATCGAAGGCGCCCACGTGCGCACCGGAGTGACGGCGATTCTGCCCCACTCCGGCAACCTGTTTCAGGACAAGCTGCCCGCCGCGATCCATGTCGGCAATGGCTTCGGCAAGCTGGCCGGCTCGACTCAGGTCGACGAATTGGGCCTGCTGGAGACGCCCATCATCCTGACCAACACGCTGAGCCTGTGGCGGGCCGCTGAAGCGGTGGTCGAGTACACGCTGGGTCTGCCGGGAAACGAGAAGGTGATGTCGGTCAATCCGCTGGTCGGCGAAACCAACGACGGACGCCTGAACGACATTCGCGGGCTGCACGTCGAGAAACGCCACGTCATCCAGGCCATCCGCCAGGCGCGGGATGGCCCCGTGGAAGAAGGCGCGGTCGGCGCCGGGACCGGCACGGAGGCCTTCGGATTCAAGGGCGGCATCGGCACGTCCTCGCGCCGCGTCGGCGGCCACACCGTCGGCGTGATGGTGCAGAGCAATTTCGGCGGAGTGCTCAGCATGGACGGCGTGCCCGTGGGCCGCGAGCTGGGCCGCTACCTGTTGCAGGGCCAGACCGGCGATGGCTCGGTGATCGTGGTGGCGGCGACCGATGCGCCGGTCGATGCCCGCCAGCTCAAGCGCCTGGCGCGCCGCGGCATGCTGGGGCTGGCGCGCACCGGCTCGCCGGCCGCCCACGGGAGCGGCGATTACATCATCGCCTTCTCGACGGCGCGCGGCACCCCGCTCCTCGAAGATCAGGCGCTGACCCCGCTATTCCAGGCCGTCGTCGAAGCCTCCGAAGAGGCCGTCTACAACTCTCTGCTCAAGGCCAGGACCACCACCGGGTTCGGCGGGCACACGGCCGAGGCGCTGCCCATCGACCGGCTGAAGGAAATCCTCCGCAAGTACGGACGGTGAAAGGTCCCGCTACACGGCCAGGGGCGTCTTCTTACGAGGGATCAGGTCCATCAGGCTGCGCTTCTTCTCCGCCTGGGGCTTTCGCGAGAGCATGGTTTCGGCCATCTCGCGGTATTTCTGGCCCAGCTCCGAGCCGGAGTCGACCGGCTTGCCGGCCGTCAAGGCCTTGTGGACGCCGTTGTAGTCGTTGGGCAAAGTCATGTGGACCGGCAGCCCGAACAGCTTCTCCATCTCCTGAATGGAAATCTGGTGGCGCTTCTGCGAGCGGTTCAGCAGGATGCTCACGCGGTTGTCCAGATCCTGGCTGCGCAGAAAAGACAGCTTCTCGCGCGCCAGGTGCAAGCTGGGCAGCTCCGGCGTGCAGACCAGGAAGACGCGCTTGGATTCCTGTAGGATCTCGATGGAATACTTCTCCATCATGCCGGACAGGTCGAAGCAGATCGCGCTGTAATTGCGCCGGGCGTAGTCGACGATGTGGCGGATTTGGGCCGGCTCGATCCGGTAGCCGGGAGTCATCTTGCCGGCCGGCAGGATGTCCAGATTGCCCACCTTGGAGACGATCTTGGGCCACAGGTTCTCGTCCATGTCCAGGGCGTTCTCCGCGGCGTCCAGAATCGAATACTGGCTCTCCAACAGCAGCATGAAGCCCACCAGGCCGCAATTCAGATCCAGATCGGCCAGCAGCACGCTGGTGTCGGGCATCCGCGCCATGGCCAGGCTGCTGTTGACGGCGATGGTGGTGGCCCCGGAGCCGGCTTTGGCGGGAAGAAAAGAGAAAACCGCATCGGTGGAGGTCACCGCCAGCGGCCGCTGCAGCAACGCTTCTTCGATCCGGTTGACGGTTTCGGCGATGGCCGCCGCCTCGAACGGCGGAGCCAGGAATTCGCGGATCCCGGCCCGCATGGTCTCGAGCAGCGTCGCCGAGTCCACCGTGCGGCTGAGCGCCACCAGTTGAGTGCCCGGAGCCTCCTGTTCAATCAGCCGGGCGGCTTCCAGAGCCTGGAGCCGGGCTTCCACTCCCAGGAACACGACCTCTGGACCGGCGCCGCGCAGGAAGCGGGACATCTCGGCGGCGCGCGGATACGTCTCCAGCCGGCGCGTGACCGCGATGCGCCGGGAGCTGATTAAGGCATTCTCCAGCCGGTCGCCCAGTTCGTGATCCGGACAGATGATGACTCCTCGCAGCATACCCTTAGATCCAGGTTACCTTTCCCCGGTTCGAAAGCAAATTCCTCAACAGTACCAGTGCCGCCCTTAGGTCTACCACAACCGGTTCGTGCCCGTTATACTAGACATCACGTCCTGCTCGATGCGCCGCCGCCACTTCCTCACCGTTTCGGTCGCCAGCGTGGGCGGGCTGCTGATCTACAGCCTGGACCGCCGCCCCCACCGCGTGCTCGCCCAGGAGCGCCTCTCCCTGGGTTCTATACGTATCGACCTGCGGCACTTCACTGAATCCGAGGCTCTGGATGTGGCCGCCGCCGCGGCCCGCATTCTTCCCTCCGATGAATCCGGTCCAGGAGCTTCAGAAGCGGGCGTCGTGGTATATATCGACAGACAGCTCGCTGGACCTTATGGTAGAGATAAGTACCGGTACTCAGTAGGGCCTTTCGCCGAAGGGGCGCCCGAGCAGGGCTATCAGGGCCGCGAGTCGCCACGAGACATTTATCGCCAAGGCTTGGCCCGCATCGCCGGTATGGCTCGATTGCAGCCGGCCGCCCAGGACCAACTCTTGCGCACCCTCGAGGACACCCTGTTCTTCAATCTCCTGCGCACCCACACCATCGAAGGCATGTTCTGCGATCCCATGCACGGCGGCAATATCGACATGATCGGCTGGCAGTGGATCGGTTTTCCTGGCCCCCGCATGAGCTATCGCGACGAAATCGAGCAGTACCACGGCCTGCCCTTCCGGCCCAAGCCGCTCAGCCTGGCCCAGGTGCTCGGCAAACGGGTGAAGCCCAGCGAGGAGGAATGAAGACCCTCCCTGCCACTGACGTGGTGATCATCGGCGCCGGCTGGACCGGTTTGACCATGGCCAAAGAGCTGGCCTCGCGCACAAGCTGGAACGTGCTGGCGCTGGAGCGCGGCCCGGCGCGGAAGACCAGCGACTATCTCGACGATATGGATGAGCTCGACTACGCCATCCGGCTGCGCATGATGCAGGACATCGCCGATGAGACCGTCACCTTCCGTCATACACCCCGCGACCGCGCCCTGCCGGTGCGCCAGTACGGATCGTTCTTGCCGGGCACCGGGGTGGGCGGCGCGGGCGAACACTGGAGCGGGATTTCCTACCGCTACCTGCCCGACGCCTTCGATCTGCTCACCCGCACGGTGGAGAAACATGGCGTCAAGCGCCTCCCCGAAGATCATTCCATCCAGGACTGGGGCGTCGCCTACGACGAGCTGGAGCCCTATTATGCTCGCACCGAGGCCATGATGGGGATTTCCGGCAAAGCCGGCAATCTGCGGGGGCGCCGGATCGAAGGGGGCAACGTCTTCGAGGGCTTGCGCAGCGGCGAGTACCCGACGCCGCCGATGAAAACACCTTACCTGGCGGCTCTGTTCGAAGAGGCCACGCGGCGGCTGGGCTATCATCCCTATCCGCTCCCGGCGGCCACCACCAGCCAGGCCTACAAGAATCCGGACGGGATCTCCCGCGCGGGCTGCTCCTACTGCGGCTACTGCGAACGCTTCGGGTGCATGATCGGGGCCAAGGCGCAGCCCACCAACACGCTGCTGCCCGTCCTGAACAAGCGCAAGAACTTCACCCTGAAGACCGGCGCTTGGGTGCGGCGCATCGTCGTCGAAGGCGGGGCCAAAGGCGGGCAAGCCCGCGGTGTCGAGTATGTCGATCCCTCCGGCCGGGAGTTCTTTCAGCCGGCCGAAATCGTCTTCCTGGCTTCCTGGACCCTCAACAACACCCGCCTGTTGCTGCTCTCCAAGATCGGCGATCCCTACCGGCCGGACACCGGCCAGGGCACCGTCGGCAAGAACCTGACCCACCAGGTTTCGATCCCCGCGGCGATGGCGTTTTTCGACAAGCCGCTCAACCGGTTCATGGGGGCCGGTTCGGCCGGCATCGCCGTCAACGACTTCGATGGCGACGTCTTCGACCACTCGAATCTGCCCTTCCTGCGCGGCGGCTCCCTCTACACGGTCTGCTACGGATTCCGGCCCATGGCGAATTTCGGCCTGCTGCCGGCCACGGTGAAGGCCCGCTGGGGGTCGGAGTGGAAGAAGCAGGCCCTGCACTATTACGACCGGACCGGCCGAATCTCCTTCTACGGCGAACACCTGGCTTACCGGCACAATTACATGGACCTGGATCCGCTCTACAAGGACCGCAACGGAGATCCCCTCTTGCGTTTGACTCTCGACTGGCGCGACAATGAACGTGGGATGGCCCAGTTCATGTCCTCGAAGGCCGTCGAGATCGCCCGCGCCATGGGGGCCCGTGAGATCACGCCTTTTCCCGGGTTGAAACGCTACGATGCCACCCGTTATCAGTCGACCCACATTCAGGGAGGCGCGATTATGGGTAGCAATCCGGCTCAATCCGTGGTAAACAGGTACTTACAGCACTGGCGAGTTTCGAACCTGTTTGTGCTGGGTGCTTCGGCGTTTCCCCAGAACCCTTCTGGAAACCCTACGTTGACTGCCGTGGCTCTCACCTATCGGACAGCCGGCGTGGTGATCGACCGGTACCGGAAGCGCCCCGGGGCGTTGGCATAACCGGCAACAACTAAAGAAACCATCCGATACATCCGATAGCAAGGAGCACACCCTCTCCCATGGACGGCGACCGCAAGTACCGGCAACGGGGCTACATGGATTCCGAACCGCGAGGACCGCGCGAGGACCGTCCGCGCCCGCAAGGACCGCGTCCGCCCATCGACGTCACCGGGCCTCGCCTGCCGCGTCTGGTGCAGGCGGTGGCGGCGGCGCGCTGCTTCAACTGCGCCACCCAATTGGCGCCGGACACCGAATTCACCGGAAATTGCCCCAAGTGCAACGCCGAGCTGCATTGCTGCAAGCAGTGCTCCCACTTCGAGCCGTCCACGCGATTCCAGTGCCTGAAACCCATCCCGGAGCGGATTCCGGTCAAGGACAAGGTCAACACCTGCACGTTATTCTCGCCCCGCGTCACCGTGGCTCGAGATGGAGCCGCCAGCACCATGCCCTTGTCCCGCGACCGCGCGCCCGTGCCGGTCGACGAAACCCCCCGCACCGCTGCCGACGCCCGCAACGCCTTCGACCGCCTGTTTAAGAAGTGAGGGTCCCGGCCGCGCCGTGATCCGTCGGCGGTGACGATTGGGGTCCATTTGCAGGACATGGGGGGAACGAACCTTGTACTCCTCGAGCCTGACGTCGCCGCTGTATTTCCCGACTCCGAGTCGGTGAACCAGGCGCTGCGAGTCCTGATGAAGGCCGCGTCACAGCTCGAACAGCCGCCGCACGCAGTTACTAATCATCATCATACTTGACCGGGTACACTTTGTCAAGTCTCGCCAAGTGACTGTACATTCTACCTGTCACTTGGTAAAGTGACTACTGTTATGAGCCAAGATGCTAATAGACTTGACGTTCAGGTGAGCCAGGTTTTTACGCCAGCAACACCGGTTCGGGAAGCCGACCTCTTCGCGGGTCGTATCGAACAGATCAGAAGGGTGGTAGATGCGATCAACCAGGATGGGCAGCATGCGGTGATTTTCGGCGAGCGAGGCGTGGGGAAGACCTCCCTGTCCAATATCATCGCCACGAAGCTGCGCGCGGGTGGCCGCGCCGATGTCTCGGCCCCGGATGCCTTGGCGCCGAAGGTCACCTGCGAAAGTTCAGATACCTTCGCCTCCCTCTGGCGAAAGGTCCTGTCGGAGATCGACTTGATCAAAAAGAAAGCCGCGATAGGGTTTCATATGACCGTGTTTGAAGAAACCAAGACCGCGGCGGAAGTCGTCGGCGACGAACCAACACCCGACGATATTCGGCGGCTCCTGACTCTGATTGGGGGGGATCGGCTGGTCTACATCGTGATTGACGAGTTTGACCGTCTCGTGGAACCTGCAACGAAGCGCGCAGTTGCCGATACAATCAAGACCTTTTCAGACCACGCTGTTCCAACGACGATCATCGTGGTCGGCGTATCCGATAGTGTGGATGCGCTCATTGCGGAGCATGAAAGTATCGAGCGATGCCTGGTCCAGATTCCAATGCCGCGGATGTCGCCGGATGAGAGCGCACAGATCCTGACCACGGGAGGAAAGAAGCTAAAAATAGTGTTCTCTCCCGACGCTGTGAATCAAATTGTGGGACTTTCTCAGGGCCTTCCCCATTACACACACCTGCTGGCGCTTCATGCCGTGAGATCTTGCATCGATAGGAAGGGTGAAGAAGTCACCTCCGATGATGTTAACGTGGCCGTCAAGAAGGCCGTTGAGAATGCCCAACAGAGCCTCAAGGCCACGTATTATAAGGCCGTAACAAGCCCTCGCAAAGACGCCCTCCACGGCAACGTGCTCCTGGCCTGTGCGTTGGCTGAGCCGGATCAATTCGGCTATTTTGCCGCCGGCGATGTGCGCGAACCACTCAGCCGGATCATGGGACGCGAATATGATTTTGCCGGCTACGCGAAGCATCTCAGGGAGTTTGGCGGGACGGAAAGGGGGGAAGTACTCTTGCGAACAGGCGTGAAACACAAGTTCCGGTTCAGATTCAGAAACCCGCTGATGCAACCGCACGTGATCATGCAGGGTTTGGTGGACAAGCGAATCGACCAGGTCACTCTTCAAGAGATCATTGGGCATCGCGGTGTTTAGAGGGTAGCGCGCGCAGCCGGTCCAGGACCGATCGCTCGATATGCAAGGCCCCCGGGCCGGTTCCCAGCTTCACGCCCGGCTTGGCCTCGCCGTGAAAATCCGAGCCGCCCGTGATCCCCAGGTCCAGCTCCCGGGCCAGCTCCAGGTACTGCTCGACGTCGCGCGGCCGGTGATCGCTGTGGTACACCTCGATCGCGTCCAGTCCGATGTCCTTCATCTGGCCCATCAGCTCCCGCATCTGCTCGCGCCCATATTTGCCCATCCGCACCGGGTGCGCAATGGAGGTGAGCCCGCCGCCCGCCTTGATCCGCTCGATGCCCTCGCTGAGCAGCGGCTCGCGCCGGTCCACGTAGCCCTGGGCCGACTCGTCCAGGTACCGGTCGAAGGCCTCCTGGATGGTGGCGACGTATCCCTTCTCCAGCATCGCCTTGGCGAAATGCGGCCGGCCCGTCATGTTGCGGCCCTTCCGGGTGACTTCTTCCAGCGTCAGCTCGATC
Organism: Acidobacteriota bacterium; assembly: GCA_016178945.1. Lineage (GTDB taxonomy): Bacteria > Acidobacteriota > Terriglobia > Bryobacterales > Bryobacteraceae > JACOSH01. The sequence goes on along the minus strand of JACOSH010000339.1, from coordinate 4,832 downwards.
CCCAGCGAGCGCAGCCGCTCCAGCAGGCGCCGGTTGCGGTCCCGCCGCGATTCCTGCATATCCAGTATCCAGGTGCGGAATTCTTCCGAGGGAGGCCGGCTCAGGAAATACCCCAGCAGGTGGACCGTCTTGCCGTTGAGCTTGGTGGAGAGCTCGATGCCGCAGACCAGATCCAGCCCCAGCTCCCGCGCGCGCGGCGCCGCTTTGTCGTAGCCGGCCAGCGTGTCGTGGTCCGTGATGGCCACCGCCTCCAGCTCCAGCGCCGCCGCTTCTTCAGCTATCCGCGCGGGACTGTAGGTCCCGTCCGACTCGTTCGTGTGGGTGTGGAGATCGATCAAACGCGACTAACCCCAGATGCTCCAGTGTAGCCCAGATTTTGTCCGCGCTCTCCAGGGGCGTTTCCCGCGATGAGTCGACCGTCACTTCCGGCTGCAGGGGCGGCTCGTAAGGATCGGAAACTCCCGTGAAGTTGGCGAGCTCGCCGGCCAGCGCCTTCTTGTAGAGTCCTTTGACGTCCCGCTCGGCCAGGACCGCGATGGGGCAGTCCACGTGCACTTCAACGAAATGGTCGATCCAGGAGCGCACTTCGTCGCGCACCGCGCGATATGGAGAGATCGCCGCGACGATGACAATCACGCCGTTGCGCGAAAGCAGGCGGGCCACGAACCCGATGCGCCGGATATTGGTGTCCCGGTCTTCTTTGCTGAAGCCCAGGCCCTTGGACAGATGCGTCCGCACCACGTCGCCGTCCAGCACTTCCACCCTGGCGCCGGCCGCGCGCAGCCGCTGCTCGATGATTTCGCTGATGGTGCTCTTTCCGGCTCCCGACAATCCGGTGAACCAGAGCGTGAATCCCTTATGCATAGTCGGAGGAGAGCACCTCTTCCAGCAGCACGTCCAGCGTGCGCCGGACCTTGCCGTTGGGCCCGAAATGGATACCGCATTCCTTGTGCGATTCCTCTTCCCACCACCAGCGTCCCGCGCGGTCGTGCTCGCCGGGCCGGACCGGGCGCGTGCACGGCGCGCAGCCGATGCTCGCGTAGCCCTGCTCGTACAACGGGTGGCGGGGGACATCCTGCCGCCGCAGATACTCCTCCACCTGTTCCTTGGTCCAGTCCGCCAGCGGGCTCAGCTTCACCGGCGTCGCCTCCAAGTCCACCTTGGGCACGCCCTCGCGGGTTTCTCCCTGCTGGCGGCGCAGCCCTACCGCCCAGGCGTCCAACTCCCGGAGCTTGCGTTCCAGCGGGCGCACCTTGCGGATATGGCAGCACAGCGTGCGCAGCGCCGGCTCCTGGTAGAACAGGTTGGGCCCGTGCTGGCTCACCATGGACTCCACTTCCGCGGCGTCCGGCGACACCACCTCCACCGTCACGCCGTAGCGTTCACGGACGCTCTCGATCATGGCGTAGGTCTCCTGCGGCAGCCGCCCCGTGTCCAGCGTCAGGACCCGCACGTCGCGCGAGATCCTGGCCGCCATGTCCAGAATCACCATTCCCGAGTCCTGGAAGCTGGTCGAGATGGCGAACCGCCGGCCAAAGGTGTCCAGCGCCCAAGCCAGGATGTCCCGCGCCGTCGAGTCCTCAGTTGGCGTCAATTTGCCCAATCTCTATCAAGATAGCGGAGTATGCGCAAAAGTGCAAGGGGCAGGCGAAAACCTTAGTACGTCCGCGTCCACAGTCCCACCGGGATGCCAGGACCAGATGTTACCCTGATTGACTTAGTACTGGTAGTTCTGATACTTTAGCTCAAGCCCATGAGAGGCTGCTTTATGACAATGACTTACGTTGAAGCCAACAGTCCCCAACCCCAGACAGTACCTGCAGGCATGGATTTGGCCCTGGGGCGCTTGTACGCGATCCCTCAGTTGCATGCGACGCTGGTCAACGATTCGCGGCTGGTGTCCGAGTTCTGGAATGAGCTGGCGGTTCAGGAACGGTATAGTGAGCCGGACATTACGGTTCTGTACTGCCTGGTGCGGCGGCCGGGAGGCGAAACCTATGTCATTCTGGAATTCGTAGCCGGCGAGACGCTGGAGGATTTGGTGCGCCGCGTCGACCCGGCCCGCTGTGAGCAGCTCATCCCCTTGTTTTGCCAGGTGCTGGACTCCTTCGACGCCGGCCGCGGGGAGAAACCCGGGGCTTGCTCACGCGTAGCAGCCAATAGCTACCAATGCGAGTTCGGCGTTGAGCGAGTGGCCCGTTACTCTCGTACGAAGCTGTACGGGACAGCGATGTTCCAGCCGGACGGAACCCTGTCCGAGGAGCTTCTGAGCGACGCCTCGGCCGGACGAAGCCTCCGCCTGCACCTGGTCGCGGTGTATGAGAACCTGGTGGGCCGGCGCGGCCAGCCCTCGAAAACAGAGCCGCCCGAGCCCGTCCTGGCCTCCCCCTTGCCGGAGCCTCCGCCGCTGCCCGCGCCCTTCGTGGCGCCTCCCCCCGAACCGGCGGCGGAAGAACCGGAAAGAAAGCAGGGTCCCTGGCGACCGGTGATCAAAGCCGCTACCTCTTTTGCGATCACGGTGACGACGGCGGCGTTGGTCTGCCTGGGCATGTTCGCAACCGCGGGTTATCTGGCCAAGAGAACCGCCCGAGTCAGCTCCATGACCCTCCAGGCGGCGCCGGCCCCGCCCTCTCCAACTTCCCTGCCGGTTCGCGTGAATCGAGATCCCGTTCCCCCCGAAAGCTCCAAAGCGGCTGCGAAGCGCGCTCCCCAGGCGATCCGCCGCGCCACCGGAGCCGCCCGCCCACAGCGGCCGCCGGCCAAGGTTCCCCCCGTTTCCAAGACTTCCTCGACCGCCAGCCCCCAGAGCGGCGACCCTTTGGCCGCCGCTCTCTCCTCCTCTGGGCCGACCCGCAGCGCCCGGATTCTCGACCAACGGGGGTTGCAATACCCGCAGCTTGCCGTGAATCAGAAGGTCTCCGGGTTGGTGCGGTTGGAAGTGACCATCGCCGAAGATGGCACGGTGCAGCGGCAGCGCATTCTGAGCGGCCACCCCTTGCTGTTGGCCGGCGTCACCGACGCGGTCAAGCAGTGGAGGTACGAGCCGGCCCTGGTGGATGGCAAGCCCGTGCCGGTGACCCAGGAGATCGAGATCGATTTCAGTCTCAACCAGCGGCAGTAGAAACTGGCGCTTACGCCCGCTCGCTGCTGATCCGATGCGGCCCGGCGAGCTTCTCATTCAGGGTGATTCCCAAGCCCGGCCGCCCGGACAGATTCAAGTAGCCTTTGACAAGCTCCTCGCGCGGCTCGATCAGGTCCGCGCGCCAGTCGACCTCGCCGAATGAGAACTCCAGGATCAGGAAGTTACTCATGGTGGCGCACACGTGCGCCGCGGCCACATTGCCCACCGGGCTGGCCGGGCCGTGCGGCGCGACCTGCAAACCGGCCCCTTCGGCCAGCGCCGCGATCTTCTTCAGCTCCAGCATGCCGCCGCAGTACTTGACGTCCGGCATGACGATGTCCACGGCCTGGGCCGCGATGTAGGGGTAGAAGCCCCGCGCCCCATAGATCGATTCCCCGCCCGCGGTCTGCATTTTGGCGATGCGGTTGATCGCGGCCAAGTTGTGGAGCGGCCGGGGCGGCGTCACTTCTTCCAGCCAGAACAGGTTGAGCGCCTCCAGGCGGGCCGGCAGCCTCAACCCCCGTTCCGCGTCGAAGTGGCTGTGGGCGTCCACCAGCAGGTCCCGATCCGGCCCGATCGCTTTCCGTACCGCGGCCGCGCGCTCGATCCCCAGCCGCGTGAACCGCTCGATGACGTCCCCTGCCGCGTCGAGGCGCGGCATGTCGTCGAAGGGCGCCAGCTTGATCGCGTCGAAGCCCGCCCGGACCGCCGCCTCGGCCATGCGCGCGAACCCGGCGGGCGTGCGCTCTTCGGTCGAGCGGTTGATGTTGGCGTAATTCCGCAGGCGCGTTTGCAGGCGGCCGCCGAACAGATCGCAGGCGGGGACTCCGACAGCCTTACCCTGGATATCCCAGAGGCACTGCTCCAGCCCGCTCAGCGCGCAGGCTCCCGCCTGGGTGAGGCCCGCGATGCCCGGTTCGGCCTCGGCGCGCAACGGCTCCGCCTCAAAAATGCCGCGCCCTTTGAGGAACTCGAAATATTTCCCGAGCAGCGACACGGTGTCCTGCTCCGGACGCCCGTGCGAGGCTTCGCCGATTCCGCTGATCCCCGCGCTGGTGTGCAGGCGCACCAGCAGCCAGTCCCCGCGCCGGTTGACCGGGATGCGGAAGATCTCCAGGCCGGTGATCTTGATCCTGGAAATCGCCGGGTCCGCGGCGGCGCGGGCGGCGGCCGGGGACAGGGCGGCGGCTTGAAGCAGGCGGCGCCGGTTCATGGAATTGAGGATACCAGCAGACACCCTTCGAGCGCTCGCGGCAACAACATGTTGGCAAGCGACACGACCCGCGATTTTGCGCCCGGTGCAAACGTCTGGGACATTTTCTCCAAGTTCTGAACATCGAATCGTTTGCATCCATAACCTCAAGTTACAGATTCCAGAGAGTACGGAATTAGCCTGATGGACTGGCCATTAGCGTGCCCCACTCGCGCCGGAGGTTTTTCGCGCATGAAGTGCACTGTCCGTTTTGTGAAGTCCGTTCGAGCGGCCGGAATGGCCCTGTTGTTGGGAGTGTCCGCGGCGAATGCGGGTTCGATATTTCTCACCGGTCATGACCCGGATTTCCACGCGTCGCTAGGGGGCAACACTCTGGGCGCCCAGCATATCAACCAGACCGCCATCGGCTTCATCATGAACCCGGCGTACAACCCCTTCGTCGCCGGAGGGCTCACGAAGTTCATCTATGTGCAGTCTTTCAATGCACCCGTTCCAGGC
>JACOSH010000036.1 GCA_016178945.1 Acidobacteriota bacterium | reverse complement strand
TACTTTCGAGATACCTACAAGTCCGCGCCTGAGGCGGAGCGCCAAGCCCTCGCCGGTCTCGCTGAAGGAGGGGCGTCCCCTCTGGCGCCCGCGGCGCGCCGCTGGCTGATGCAGCGCTACTTGCTCACTCCCGACGACCGGCTTGCCGTCCCGCTGTTCGCCTCCTGGATCGGACATCACGCTTTGGTCTAAGACCGGCCGGTCAGCCTCTTCGCAGCGTCACCACGGCCTGCGCTTCGGCCGACTGGCCCGTTCCCACAGGGCCCACCTCTTCGCTGGTCTTGAATTTCACCGAGACGCGGTCCAGGTCCAGTCCCAGCGCCGCGGCGATCTTTTCGCGGATGGGAGCGCTGTAGTCTTTCAGCTTGGGGCGTTCCAGGATCACGGTGGCGTCGACGTTGACCAGGGTGTAGCCGGCCGCCACCGCCAGGTCGCGGGCGTGGGCCAGAAACTGCAAGCTGTCTGCCCCCTTCCAGCGCGGATCGCTGTCCGGAAAGTGCATGCCGATGTCGCCCAGGGCCGCGGCGCCCAGCAGCGCGTCGGTGAGGGCGTGGAGCAGGATGTCGGCGTCGGAATGGCCTTCCAGTCCCGCGTCGCTCGGAATGGTCACCCCGCCCAGGATCAGCGGGCGGCCCGGCGCGAGGCGATGGACATCCCACCCCAAGCCGGTGCGGTACTCGCTCAAACCAATCCTTCCTGCGCGAACAACTCGGCCAGCGCCATGTCGCCGGGCTTGGTGATCTTGATGTTCCGGTCGCTGCCCAGCACCACGCTGACCTCGGCCTCATCCAGGCGCTCCACCAGGCTGGCCTCGTCGGTGCCGGTGAAGCCGTCGGCGCGGGCCGCCTCGACGGCGCGCTTGAGCAGCGCGTAGCGGAACACCTGCGGGGTCTGGGCCAGCACCAGCCGGTCCCGCGGAATGGTCGCGCGGATCTTGGCGCGGTTGGCATGTACTTTGCCGACCTGCTTGACCGTGTCCACCGGCACCACCCCCACAATGGCCGCGCCCGACTCGGCCGCCTCCTGGATCGCTTTCTCGATGGTGGCCGTATCGATGAACGGACGGACCGCGTCGTGGACGGCGATCAGGTCGCTGGATGGATCGGCCGCGGCCAGCGCGTTCTCCACCGATTGCTGGCGCGTGTCGCCGCCCTCCACCACGCGAACCGGGATCGCCAGCCGCTCCTTGGCGATCCATTCTTCCACCGCGGGCTTGTCCTCGCCTCGGACCGCGAGGATCACCTCGCTCACGCTCGGGACGCGGGCGAACTTCCGCACGGTGTGCAGGAAGATCGGGACTCCTTTAAGCAGCAGAAGCTGCTTGCGGCTTCGGCCCATGCGGGTACCCAGGCCGGCGGTGGGCAGCAGAACGGAGACTTTCATGGAACCCTTACGACTCCACCGGGGTCTGCTCCGGCCGCTTGGGCGGGTGCTTCTCCACCGCGCCTCCGTGAACGCGATCGTCGTAGCGTCCGAAGATCATCTTGCCGGCCGTGGTCTGCAGCACGCTGGTCACCGAGATGTCGATGGTCTTGGAGATCATCTTCTTGGCGTTGTCCACCACCACCATGGTGCCGTCATCCAAGTAGGCCACTCCCTGGTTGTACTCCTTGCCCTCTTTCAGGATGAACACGCGCATGATCTCGCCCGGCAGCACGATGGGCTTCATGGCGTTGGCCAGCTCGTTGATGTTGAGGACCTGCACGCCGTGGAGCTGCGCGACCTTGTTGAGGTTGAAGTCGTTGGTGATGATCTTGCCGTCGTGAACCTTGGCCAGCTCGATCAGCTTCATGTCCACTTCCCGCACCGCGGGGAAATCTTCTTCAATGATCTGGACGCTCAGGTGCGCCATTTTCTGAATTCGCTGCAGGATGTCCAGCCCGCGGCGGCCCCGATTGCGCTTCATCGAATCGGAGGAGTCGGCCACCAGTTGCAGCTCGCGCAGCACGAACTGCGGGATCACCACCAGGCCATCCAGGAAGCCGGTCTCGGCGATATCGGCGATGCGCCCGTCGATGATGACGCTGGTATCCAGGATCTTGAAGGCCTTCTTGGGCCCTTTCTCGCCTCCGAAGATCCCTCCCAGCGCCGAGAGGTTGAGCAGGTCGCCTTTGTTGGCGCCGATCACCAGTCCCACGTAGGTCATCCATAACAGGAGACCCACCTGGATGAAATGGATGGTAGCCGAATCTTTGGCCCCGATGTTGCTAATGACCATCGACATCAGAAACGCGCCAAAGATCCCCATCACCGACCCGATGGCTGCGCCAATCAGCCGCTTCAGGCTGATCTGCCGGACGCGCATCTCAAACAGGATGATCGCGACACCCAACGCAAGCCCGCCCGCGGTAGCCTCTGGGGCGCCGGCCCCAAATGGCTTCAGGACGTAGGCACAGGCGGCTAAGACGGCGACAAAAACGATCCGTATGACAATGAGGTCGACCATGGATCCCTCTGGGTTGAACCACGTATAATCACAAGAAACACTTCAAGACTATTATGCGCTACACACCCGCGGGATGAGTATACCACTGAAATGAAAAAACTTCAGGTCGGCATTATCGGAGCAGGGGGGGTGGCCCGCACCATCCACGTTCCGGGGCTGCGGATGTGCCCGGAGGCCGGGATCGCCGCCGTTTGCGACGAGAACATCGGCGCCGCGCGGGCGCTGGAGGCCGGGGAGGCGGTGACAAGCTATCCCGAGCTGCTCGCGCGCCGCGACGTGGACGCCGTGGTGGTGGCCACGCCCAACTATCTGCACCGGGAGATCGCCCTGGCGGCGCTGGAGGCCGGCAAACACGTGCTGTGCGAAAAGCCCCTGGCCCTGAACCTGGCCGAAGCGCGGGAGATGGCCGACGCGGCCGAGCGCTCCGGCCTGGTGCACATGACCGCCTTTACCTATCGCTATGCGCCGGCCATCCAGTATCTCCGGCATCTGGTGGACACGGGCGAGCTGGGACGGATTCGGACCGTGCGCGCGGCCTACCTGATGGCCCTGTCCAAGCACCTGCTGGGTTGGCGATCGACACGGCGGCAGGCTGGCAGCGGCGTGCTGGCCGACATCGGCTCGCACCTGATCCACCTGGTGCAGTTTCTGTGCGGGGACATCGCGGCTTTGTCGGCCTCCCAGCGCCGCTTTCGGGACGACCCGGCCTCGGATGTCGAGGACTGGATCGCGTTCCTGGCCGAGTTCGAATCCGGCGCCCGCGGGACCTTTGAGATCTCGCGCGTGTGCGCCGGGCGCGGCGCGGGCATCACGGAGGACATCTTCATCGAGCTCTACGGAACCCAGGGCAGCGCCCTGTTTTCGCTTCAGGACCCCTGGGGAGTGCGGGTGCTCTCCGGAGAAGCGGCCGAGGATCCTTCTAGTGTGTTGGAGCGCCGTGCCGTGCCGGAGCAGTTCCTGAAGCTGCCGGGGTCGCCCCGCGATCCCAACCAGGGCGACCCGCGCTGGGGATATCGCTACGATCAGGCCTTCCAGTTTGTCGAGAGCGTGCGCCTGGGGAAGCCGCGAGCGCCCTCCTTCACCGACGGCCTCCGCTGCCAGGCGGTGCTGGAGGCCGCCCTCCAGTCCTGCGAGACCCGCGGCTGGGTGAAGGTGTGAGGGCTCATTCCAGCTTCAACTGCCGCAGAATCGCCCCAGCTCGCCCAAGAAGGCGCACAGCGCCGCGACTCCGAAGGACATCGAGCGGCTGATCGAGAGGTTCCCCTCCCTGGCCGCGCGCGTTCCTCCCCAGATCCTTGAAAAATTCCGCCTGGAATGATTACCGCTTCTTCAGCTCCACCCAACTGGTCAGCGCATTGCCCGCCCGCGGCCCAGGACGCGAGATCGCCGTGGCCGCGCCGTTCAGCACACCGCCCTCGCGCAGCGCGAGGTCGAACTGGAGAAAGTAGGGCCGGCGATTGGCGTCCTCCGTGCCGATATCGCCCGTAGTGGCGCCGCTCAGCCGGCCATCCTCGAAACTCACGCGGTTGAGCAGTGTCTTCAACTGATCCCCGATGCGCACGTGGACGTCGCCGGACGGCAGGATCTGGATTGCCAGCGGCAGCTCGGCCTTATAGGTGGAAAGCGCGCCCTTCCACTCGCCCAGCAGCTCGGGTCCCGGCCGGAACTCCCGCGGGGGCTTGGGCGGCCCGGCCGGCGCCCTCTTCCAGCGCGGCCGCATCGCGGCGAAAATCTCCTCGGAGACAGCACCACCACCGCCAGCTTCTCCGATTCCACCAGCCGCAGCGACGTCGACACCCCGCCCATACCGCCCGCATGCGCGACCACTCGATAGCCGTCGGGCCGCTCCGTCGAGCTCCAGCCGATGCCGTAGCCGCCGCGCTCACCGGTCTTGACCGTGGGCTTGTGCATCGCGTCCAGCGTGGCGTCCGTGAGGATCGCTTTCTGGCCGTCAAGGTGCGCTTTCAGGTGGAACATCCCGAAGCGCACCAGGTCGTGCGCGCTCGAAAAGATGGCCGAGCCGCCCGGATGGTCGAAATCGTAGAACGGGATGGGGCGGCCATCGGAGCCGTAGCGGGTGGCGGCGAACTCCTTCAGGCCCGGACCGATATCCACCGAAGTCCGCGTGAGCCCCAGCTTGACGAAAACCTCCTCCCGCATGAAGTCCGCGTAGGGCTTGCCCGAGACGCGGGAGATCGCGTAGTCGATCACGCCATAGCCCAGGTTGGAATACTGGTGCCGCTCGCCGGGGATCGCGACCAGATTGCCGTA
>JACOSH010000338.1 GCA_016178945.1 Acidobacteriota bacterium | reverse complement strand
TCGGCGTCGCGCACCGTCTACTCGCTGGCGCGCGATCACGGCACGCCCTTCGCCGGACATTTGAGCTGGGTCAGCCCGAAGCACGGCACGCCGGCTCCGGCCATCTGGGCGATGGTGGCCGCTTCGTTCGCGGCCATGATCTGGAGCGGCGCGGTCCCCATCGTCACCTCGCTCAGCACGGTGGCGCTGTACATCGCCTATGGCATCCCGCTGGCGCTGGCCTGGCGCGCGCGGCGTAGCGGCTCGGGCTGGCCCCAGGAGGCCGTCTGGAACCTGGGACGCTGGGGCGAAGCCGTGAATCTGATCGCCATTGTCTTTTGCCTGTTCGTGTGCGTGATGTTGGTGATGCCGCCCAACGAGCTGGCGGGCAAGACGCTGGCGGGATTGCTGGCGCTGCTGCTGGTGTTGTATGCTGCGGTTGCGCGGCGGCGGTACAAGGGTCCGGAGTGGAGTCTGGCCCGCCATCAGGCCGCACCAGCCCCCATGAGCAAACCATGACCATCGCCGAGATCCGCGGTCTCTTCGAACAGCACGAAATCCAGCGCATCAAGCTGGGGGTCGTCGACATCGACGGCATTCTGCGCGGCAAGTACATCAGCCTGGATAAATTCTGGTCCGCCGCCGACGGCGGCGTGGGCTTCTGCGACGTGATCCTGGGCTGGGACATCGGCGACGCGCTCTACGACAACGTTAAGTTCACCGGCTGGCACACCGGGTATCCGGACACCGCCATGCGGATCGACCTGGCGACCTTCCGGACCATCCCCTGGGAGCGGGGCACGGCCTTCTTTCTGCTGGACGCGGTGAGCGCGGCGGCGATTGCGCCCCGGCAGGTGCTGGCGCGCGTGATCGACAAGGCCCGCGGGCTGGGCTACACGCCCTAATTCGCGGCAGAATACGAATTCTTCTTCTTCAAAGAGACTCCCGAGACGCTGCGCCAGAAGGGCTTCCGCAACCTCACGCCGCTGAGCCCCGGGATGTTCGGCTACAGCGTGCTGCGCGCCTCGATGAACGGCCCGCTGGCGCTGCAGTTGTTCACCGATCTGGCCGGATTCGGCATCCCGCTGGAAGGATTTCACACCGAGACCGGCCCCGGCGTCTACGAGGCCGCCATCGCGGTTGACGAGGCGCTGCCCGCCGCCGACAAAGGCGCGCTGTTCAAGACCGCCGTCAAGGAGATCGGCGCGCAGCACGGCGCGATCCCGACCTTCATGGCCAAGTGGAACGCCGACCTTCCCGGGTCGAGCGGCCACCTCCATCAGAGCCTCTTCGACGCCGACAAAAAGAAAAACCTGTTTGCCGACGGCGCGGGGGGCATCACGCCGCTGATGCGGCACTACCTGGCCGGGCTGGTGACCCACCTGCCGGAGCTGGCGGCGATCTACTGCCCGACCATCAACTCCTACAAGCGCACCGTACCGGGGGCCTGGGCGCCGGTCAATGCGACCTGGGCCGTCGACAACCGCACTACGGCCCTGCGCGCCATTCCGGGCGGAGCCAAATCGACGCGCATCGAGATGCGGCTCACCGGCGCGGACATCAATCCCTACCTGGCCATGGCCGCTTCGCTGGCGGCGGGACTGGAGGGCATCGAGCGGAAGCTGCCGCTGCCTCCGGCCACTCTCAACGCTTACACCGGCGATGCGCCGCCGCTGCCGCGCACGCTCGGCGAGGCCACGAGCCTGTTCCGCGCAAGCGAAGTGGCCGCGCGCTGGCTGGGCGAGGAATTCGTCGACCACTACGCCGGCACGCGCGAGTGGGAAGTGCGCCAGTTCCAGAAGGCCGTGACCGATTGGGAGCTGGCCCGGTATTTGGAATCGATTTAGGCGCGGCAAAGAAGGGCGGCAACCGCTCCCTCACGGTCGCGTGACTGCATTCCGGCCCCCGGCGGATGGTGTAAACTCCCCTTATGCTATCCAGAAGAACTTTTCTCGCCTCCACCGCGCTGGCCGCGCCGCTGGCCGCCGCCAAACCCAACTCCCGGATCAACGGCGTCCAGATCGGCGTCCAGTCCTACAGCTTCCGGGACCGCGGTCTGGACGAGGCCATCCAGGCCATGGTCGACGTGGGCTTGAGCTCCTGCGAGCTATACTCCGGCCACGTCGAGCCCAAAGATCTCCGCGGCGAAGACCTGCGCAAGTGGCGGCTCACCGCCTCGCTCGATGAGTTCAAGAACGTGCGCAAGAAGTTCGACGCCGCCGGCATCGAGCTTTACGCCTTCAACTACAGCTTCCGCGAAAACTTCACCGACGACGAGATCGCGCGCGGCTTCGAGATGGCCAAGGCTCTGGGCGCCAAGTGCATCACCGCCTCCTCGAACGTCACCACGGCCAAACGCATCGATCCCCACGCCCGCAAGGCCAAGATGCGGGTCGGGATGCACAACCATTCGCGGATCGCCGACAACGAGTTCGCCACGCCCCAGAACTTCGAGGACGCCATGCGCGGGATGTCGGAGTACATCTGCATCAACCTCGATATCGGCCACTTCACCGCCGCCAACTTCGACGCGGTCGATTACCTGAAAAAACATCACGAGCGGATCGTCACCCTGCACATCAAGGACCGGAAGAAGAACCAGGGCGAAAATCTGCCGTTTGGCGAAGGCGAAACCCCCATCAAGGAAGTCCTCCAGACACTCAAGGAGAATCGCTACAAAATCCCGGCCAACATCGAGTATGAGTACAAGGGCAGCGACACCGTGGCCGAGGTGAAGAAGTGCCTGGAGTATTGCCGGAAGGCGCTGGCCTGACGCCCCGCGCGCGCCTGGTGGTCCTAGCCGCGATTCTCTTGGCCGCGCTGGCGCTGCGGCTGCCCGGACTCGGCTGGGGTCTGCCGCCGGCGACTCCGGAGGTGAGGGCCTCCGACCTGCGCTGCTCCTACGCCTTCGACGAAGACGACATCCTCACCCACGTCTCCTTCGACCAGCCGCGCCTGTTCCACTGGGGCACGCTGCACTTCATTCTGCTGCGCGCCTGGATGTCCGGGGCCGAGGAGCTGGGCTGCTGCGGCTATCCGTGGCGCAAGGCCTACTACGATCTGGTTCCCGGAGATTTCGACCGGGTCTACATCGCCGGACGCCTTTTCTCGCTGTTGGAAGGCTTGGTCCTGATTATCCTGGTCTATGGCGTGGGCCGCGACGTCTACGGCGCGGCCACGGGACTCTGGGCGGCGGCGCTGGTGGGCGCGTCTCCGGTTCACCTGCTGGCCTCGACGCAGATCCGGGTGGACCTCACCATGGTCTGCCTGCTGACCGGAACGATTTGGCTCGGCCTGCGCGCGCAGAAGGGCGCGAGCGTCCGGATCTTCCTGCTCCTGGGCCTGTGCGCGGGGCTGGCGATTGTCGCCAAGTACACGGCGATTTTCCTGGTGACGCCCATCCTGCTGGCGGCGCTGTGGGAGCGCCGCTTTCCCCGCCGCGCGACGCTGGCCGTAATGGGCGGAATGGCGGCCGGCGCCCTGCTGGGCCAGCCCTACGTCCTGCTGCATCTGCCGGAGATGGTGACCCAGGTGCGTGAGCAGGTGCTCGCGGGGCACGAAGCCCAGGCCCAGTTCCTGCTCGGCCCGAGGCGCCTGCTGGCCTGGCATGCCGCGGCGGTCGCTCGATTCCTGGTGGGCCCGGTGGCCGCGCTGCTGGCGTTAGGCGGCCTGTGGCGGATCGCCCGCGAGCGCTCGCAAACCGGCTGGCTCCTGCTGGCCGGACTCGCCGGCGTCGTGGTCAGCCTGGTCCCGCTGCTCTGGCCTCTGCTGCGCTACCAGATCCCGCTGTTGCCCTTTGTCGCGCTGGCGGCGGCGGTTGCCCTCGCCGCGATTCCGCCGCTGTGGCGCTGGCCGCTGGGGGCGGCGGCCCTGACCTTCCCGCTGGCGGCCAGCCTGGCGCAGATCAGCTACCAGCGGACGCCGCATCCGGCCAATCAGGCGCTGCCGTTCATCCTGGCTCAAGTTCCGCCCGGCACGGCCGTCGCCCGCCTGGTCCCGGAGATGCCGCCCCTCGACCGCAAGGTCTATCCCATGGGTCTCAATCCGCTCCTGATGGACCTCACGCGCGATCCGCCGGCCTGGGTGTTGGACACCAATCTCCACGGCGAGCAGCTCCCGCCCAAGGCGCGCGACTTACTGGCCAGCCGCTACGTGAAGGTTGGGCATTGGGAGGCGCCGCGCATCCTGGGCTGGGCGACTCTGGGCGAAGCCAAAGCTCCGCACGACTGGAAGTACACGCACGCCACCCAAACCCTCTACCGGCGCGCGAGCCCATGAATGTCCGGCCAGCGATCGTTTTTGCGGCGGGGCTGGGCGTCCGTCTCTGGCTGATCCACGCCTTTCCCATCGTCTTCGGCGGCGACACCATCCTCCGGCTGGCCAATCGCGACCGCATTCTGCTGGCCTACCAGTTGCCGCTGCTGCAGAGCTTGATCTGGGGCCTCTCGCAAATCACGACGGACCTGTGGGCCACCCGGCTCTTGATGGCGCTGATCGGCGCGGCGGCGGGCGTGGGTTTCTATCTCCTGGCGGCCCACTTCGTGGATCGCGCGCGCGCCTCTTGGGCCGCGCTGCTGCTGACGACGAATCCTTTCCTGATCGAGCTCTCGATCGTGCCCTATCAGGAAGTCCTGATGCTGGCGGCCCTCTGCTTCGCGTTCCACTTCTACTTGGCGCGCCGTCTGCCGGCGGCCAGCGTGGCGCTGGGGCTGGCCTGCCTGACGCGGTACGAGGCCTGGGCGGCATGTCCGGTCCTGGCCCTGGCCCACGCCGGGCTGACTCGACGCCTGCCGGTGAGTGCGCTGCTGTTCGGCTGGGCGCCGCTCGGCTGGATCGTGTTGCACCTGGGCTTGTCCCCCGGCGGCACGTTTGTGGCGGAGTGGCCGGCCACGTTCGGCCGTCTGGTGCGCTACCTCTACCTGGCCTGGATCACGCTCAAGAACACACCGGCCCCGGTGTGGGTGCTGGCCGCCTTTGGCCTGCTCGAACGGCCGCACGACCGGCGCCTGCGCACGCTGGCGGTCTTCTTCGTGCTATTCCTGTTGTCGATTCCCTTCTCGGCGCACGGCGAGTCGCCGGACCCGGAGCGGCGAGTGACGGCCCGGGAAGCCACGCTGTGGATCGCGGCTGTCGCGATGGCGGCGGGATTCGCGCGAACCCGCTGGCTCGCGTGGATCGCGGCGCTGGGGATCGCCTGGGGCGTCTTCGATGCGCACCGCTTTTTGCGGCGCGACACGTCGGAGCCGCATCTGCGGCTCAGTTATCGCCTGGCCCGCTATATCGACCGCGCGGTTCGCGAGCGAGAGACCGCGGTGATCCTGGCCCGGCCCATGCCGCCGGAGCTGATGCGGAACTACCTGGACAAAGTCGCGCGCCGGGGCGGCGAGCCGGCGCTTCGCCAGGCGCGGCGAGTCCTGGAGTCGATGGACACTTCGCCGCCCGACTACCAACGCACGCTGGTTCACTCGCGTATCGGGCGCCATCGACTGTTGTCAAGGCCGGCGCCCGGCGCGGCCTGGTGGTTCGTGTGGAGCGATGCCCCCAATCCGCCGCCGGCCTCCGGGATGAAACAGGTCGAGACGCTCAGCGAGGGCGCGCTGCGCGTCGTCGTGTATCACTCAGAGCCATAGAGCCGGGCTGCGCCGTCCGCGCCCAGGAGTTTCAGGCCCCACGCCGAGGCGTTCTTGCGGTAGTCCTCCGCGCCGAAGTCGAAGTCGTAGACCAGCTCCAGCTTGGCCGGAAGACGGCCGCGGCGTTGGAGCGCCGCCCCGCAAATCGCCAGAAGGGCCACTGCCAGAAACACACCCGGGCGCGCCAGATGCAGCGCGCAAAGCAGAAACGTGAGTGCACTGAGGCAGGCCGATCCGGTCACGAAAGCGAGCAGATGCAATTCCTCGCGGCAGAGTGGAACTCTCCGCAGAACAAGCCTGCCCAGCGCCCAGCACGTCGCGACGGTGAGCGAGGCTCCAAACAGAATCGGGAGGACCGCCAACACTACACGACCAGGATCTTGGTCGCCCAGGCCATGGTGGCGGCGGTCAGCTTCGGATTGGTGAACTGGGCGTTCTTTCCGGCTAGGTCGTCGTCAGCCACCCCACGGGCAGTCGCGCAAGCTTCTCAAACAAAGATCGGGATCTTCAGCTCGATGACCTTGGCCAGCGCCTGGCTGAAGGGCGGCCAGCCGACCGGAGTGACGCTGCCGGCCACGGCGTGGCGGATCAGAACGACCGCGTCGCCGGCCAGTTCCAGGCGCACTTCGTTGCCGGCATCCCGCAGAGCCGCGGCCCAGACGAAGGGGAAGTTGGCCCGCGTGGGGTTCTCCGAGCCGCACAGTCCGAGCAGGAGGTAATTCTGCTTGCCGCCTTCGCTTTGGGCCGCCAGCGGCGCGGCTCCTGCAGCCACGGCGGCGGCGCAGGCATGGGCGCCTTTTCCGATCGAGGTTCGCCGGGTGGGCATGGGGCTATTCTACCCGAGAAGCCACTGCGCGATCCCCTGGCCGGCGCGCTTGCCTTCGGCCACGGCGTCAACCACTTCCCGGCCGCCGTTGACGCAGTCGCCGCCGGCGAAGTACTTGGGGTTGGCCGTCTGGCCCGTGCGGGGATTGACCACCACACGTCCCGACTCGACCCGGACGCCCCGGCATTGCCGCAGGAAGGCCACCAGCCGGGATTGGCCGATCGAGGTGATCACCATGTCGCAGTCGAGGCGGAAGACCACGCCCGGCGCGGGACGCGGCGCGCGGCGACCGGTCGCGTCGGGCGGTCCCAGCTCCATGCGCGCGCACTCCACGCCCTCCACACACGTAGCGCCGTGGATGGCCGCGGGCTGCGCGAGCCATTCGAAACGGATGCCGTCCTGCTTGGCGATCTCGTACTCGTACTTGAAGGCGGGCATCTCGCGCTCGCCGCGGCGGTAGACGATGGTGACCTCTTCGGCGCCAAGCCGCACCGCGGCGGTGGCTGCGTCGATGGCGGTGTTGCCCGCCCCGACCACCACCACGCGCCGGCCCACGCGCGGCTTCGCCTCCGCCGTCTTATATTCCGCGATGAAGCGCAGCGCGTCGACCACGCCGGCCAACTGCTCTCCCGGAACTCCCAGCGCCTCGGTCGGACCCAGACCGACGCCCACGAAAATCGCGTTGAACTCGCGCTCCAGTTCTTCGATCGCCACCTGGCTGCCCACCTGGACCCCGCAGCGGAATTCCACGCCCATCGAACGGACCAGCTCGACCTCCCGCAGGCTGTCGGCGGGGCGAAACTTGTAGTCGGCGATTCCGTAGGTGTTGAGTCCGCCGGGCAGGGGACGAGCGTCGAACACGGTGACCGCCACGCCCCGCCGCCGCAATTCCGCCGCGCAAGCCAGCGAGGCCGGACCGCCGCCGATCGCCGCCACGCGCTTCCCGGTCTCCCGTCCGGCGGCGGCCAGCCGCGGGCCGTGCGCGTAGAAATAGTCCATGGCGTGACGCTGCAGCCGGCCGATCTCGATGGGCGCCTTGTGGTCGTGGTGCATCACGCAGGCCCCTTCGCAGAGCACGTCGACCGGACAGACGCGCGAACAGCTCAACCCCAGGATGTTGGCGTCCAGGATGGTCAGCGCCGAGCCGCGCGGGTTGCCGCTCGAGATCTTCTTGATGAAGCGCGGCACGTCGATGTGGGTGGGGCAGGCGGTGGCGCAGGGGGCGTCGAAGCAGAACAGGCAGCGATTGGCCTCCGCGATCGCCGCCTGGGGCGCCAGCGGCGGATGGATCTCGGCGAAATTGCCCTCGAAGTCCGCCGCGGAGAGCGGCGGCGCGGCCTGCCTCATCGCGCCGAGCCCGCCATCGCTTCGCACTGCGTGAAACTCTTGTCCAGTTGGCGCGCGAAATCGTCGACGTCCCGCTTGCCGATATTGAGCGGCGGGGAGATGCGCAGGCAGTTTCCGTTGAGCCCGCCTCGGCCCAGCAGAATGCGGTTCTCGCGGGCGGCCTCCATCATCTGGAGGGTGGCCGAGGTGGCCGGCGCTTTGGTCTTGCGGTCTTCCACCAGCTCCACGGCCTGCAACAGCCCCATGCCGCGCACGTCGCCGATCAGCGGATGCTTGTCCTGCAACTCGATCAGCCGCTCGCGCAGGTACGCGCCCACTTCGGCGGTATTCACACGGAGGTTGTGCTCCTCGATGTAGTCGAGAACGGCCTTGCCGGCGGTGGTGGCGATCGGATTGCCGCCGAAGGTTGAGATGGTCGCGCCCTTCATGGCGTTGGCGATCTCAGGCTTGGCCACCGTGATGCCGATGGGGAAGCCGTTGCCCAGGCCTTTGGCGCTGGTGATCACATCGGGCACCACGCCCCACTGCTCGATGCCGAACCACTTGCCGCCGGTGCGGCCCCAGGCGGTCTGCACCTCGTCGGAGATGAAAACGCCGCCGTACTTGCGGATGATCGACGCAACGATGCCGAAGTACTCCTTGGGCGGCGTGATGAAGCCGCCCACTCCCTGGATCGGCTCGGCGATGAATCCGGCGATCTTGCCCGATGTGGTGGTGCGGATCACTTCCTCCACGTCCTGGGCGCACTTGACCTCGCATTCGGGATACTTGAGCCCAAACGGGCAGCGGTAGCAGTAGGCGTTCGGCGCGTGCACGATGGCCGGATGGGAGACCCCGCCCAGCCGCCAGTTGGCATTCGCGGTCAGCGTCATGGCCAGCGCCGACCGGCCATGGTAGGAATGGCGCAGCGCCACGATCTCGCTCGCTCCGGTGTAGCAGCGCGCGGCGACGATGGCCGTCTCGTTGGCCTCCGTGCC
>JACOSH010000337.1 GCA_016178945.1 Acidobacteriota bacterium | reverse complement strand
TGATGGCGCTGAATATTCTCGAGAATTACGATCTCCGCGCCATGGGCCACAATAGCGCCGCCTACATCCATGCCAACGTCGAGGCGCTGAAGCTGGCCTTCGCCGACCGCGAGAAGTATCTTGGCGACATGGATTTCGTGCAGATTCCCTATGAGCGGCTGCTGTCCAAGCCCTACGCCCGCGAGCGGCAGGCGCTGGTCGACCCGGAGAAGGCTTCGCTCGAGCTGCGTCCCGGCGAGGCGCCAGGCGGCCCGCTGGACGTCACCTTCGGGACCTCCGGCGATCACGAAGGCGACACCAGCTATATCGTGGTGGGCGACGCCGCCCGCAACCTGGTGTCGTTCATCCCCAGCCTGCACTCCGGCTATGGAACCCGGGTCGTGATGGCCGATCTCGGTTTCTCGTTCAACTGCCGGGGCGACTACTTCTCGCTGGTCGAGGGACACGCCAACGCGCTGGCGCCCGGCAAACGCCCCCGCGTGACGCTGCAATCGACCCTGGTCGCCCGGGACGGCAAGCCCTTCCTGGCCACCGGCAGCCCGGGCGGCGACGATCAGTGCCAGCGCACCATCCAGACCCTGCTCAACATCGTCGACTTCGGGATGAACCTCCAGCAGGCCATTGAAGCCCCGCGCTGGTCGACCCGCGGCTTTCCCTCCTCCCCCTTCCCCCACACCATGTATCCGGGCGATCTGTCCGTGGAGGACCGTATCCCCGAGGCGGTCCGCGAAGCGCTGCGCCGCCGCGGCCACAAGGTGCGCGCAGCCGGTCCCTGGTCGATGAACATGACCGCCGCCATTCAGGTGCACCCGGAGAGCGGCGTGCTCGTTGCCGGCGCCGACCCCAGGGTCTCGGCCTATGCCGTGGCCTGGTGAGCCGCGTCAGCGCCCGTAGAACTTCCAGGCCGTGACGAAGTCGCGCGCCGGCTTCTGCTTGGTGAGACTCGCCCGAATCATTTCAATGGGGATGCCGTTCTGCTTGAGCACCGCGTCATGGAAATCCCGATCGGTCATCTTGCCCGGGCCCGTCAAGTCGCGGTGCAGCGCGCGGATCTGCAGCCCGCCCAGCAGGTAGGCGGCCTGATAGAGCGGCCCGTAGCTGCCGTTGAACGAGCGCCGCACTTCGCCGGCGGCGTTGGCCGGCTCGTGCCCCACCCGCTGTACCAGGAAGTCGATGCACTCCTGCGCCGTCATTTTCTCCAGGTGAAAGCTCAGTGAGAAAATGATCCGCGCGCAGCGATGCATGCGCCAGAACAGGAATCCGATGCGGTCTTCGGCCGACTGGGGGAACTTCAGGTCCCACAGCAGCAGCTCCCAGTACAGCGCCCAGCCCTCCTGGGCGAAGGCCGTGCGGAACAGGCCGCGATGCGCGCGGTAGCGCGCCGACATGAAGCCTTGCAGGTGGTGGCCGGGAATCAGCTCATGGTGCACCGTGGCGCGCGAAAAGTGGATGTTGTTGCCGCGCAGGCTCATCAACTTCTGCTCGTGCTGCATGCCGCTGGTGGGGAACGAGACGCTGATAGTTTCGCCCCCTGTGAAAAAGGGATTCACCAGTTGGCGCCGCGGCGGCATCATCTCCATCCGCCAGGTGTCCCGCGCCAGTTGCGGGACGGTCACCAGGTTGTTCCGGTCCAGGAACTCCAGCGCTTCCAGCGCCAGCTTGCGGATCAATTCCGGCTGCTTGCCGGGCTCCACATGCAGCGTCTTGACGTGCTCCAGCGCCTTCTTCCAGTCCTCGCCGTGGCCCAGATCGCGCGAGGCGCGCTTCATCTCGGCTTCGCACCAGGCCAGCTCCCGGTTGGCGATCTCGATCAGCTCTTCGGGCGTGTAGGGGATCATCTCGAAGGCCAGCTCGCTGAGCAGCGCCTCGCGCCCGATCGGGTCGCCCACGATGGTCTCTTCATCGCCCGCTTTCACTCCGGCCACTTTCTCGCGGAGGAACGCGGCGTACTCCTGGAGTCTTTGGTCGGCGGCTTTGTAGGGCTCCGCCGTCCACCAGGTGAAGACGGGTTCGTAGCCGCTGTAGAAGCCGTTCCAGTTCTTCAGCGTGTTGCGCAGAGACAGGATGGCCGTGGCGGCCCGATTGGCCAGAGCCGGCTTGACTTTGGCTCCCGATTCGACCGTCTTGCGTGTCTCCTGAATCTGCTTGGCGAGGCCGTTCAGCACCGAGGCCGCTCGGGCCGAGTCCACCGGCTCCATGCGGCGCCGGTTCTCCTCCAGGTCTTGAATGACGCCAGCGAAGGGGATCAGCGGCGCGATCTCGCCCCGCGCCTTGGCCTGGATGTCCAGCCGCCGCAGCTCATGGTCCAGGTGATTGCGGAACAGCACGTAGTCGATGCGCCCGTCCGCGCTCATGGCGTCGAAATTGAGCCGTGCGATGGTGGCGAGCCATTCCGCGTAGAACTGCTTCAGCCGGTTCTGGCGCGTGGGCGAGCCTTCCACCGTATAGAAGCGCAGCAGGCTGCCGCGATCGGCCACGTACCGCTCGATCGCCCCGCGCATTTCGCTGGGAGGAGCGCCGAGGTCGTTCAGATCCAGCTCGGCGGCGAAAGCCAGTGCGGCAACTGCCGCCATGAGAAACCCTGCCTGTTTCATCCCTTTGTCCCTCCTCCCGTGGATGGCGCCCGCACCGAGCCGCGACCGTGAGGGAGCGTATCCGCCACGGGCTGCTCTAGTATGCTTCAGGAAGGGAGGGACCCGCAAACCCGCGCCCGACGGTCAGGTAGTTCACCAACTCAAGGGACGCGTTTTCCATCTCCATGTCCAAGGCGTCCATCTCGCGGCACAAGAATCTGTAGCCCCACAACGCGGGCAGCGCCACCAGAAGTCCCAGCCCGGTGGGCACGAACGAATCCGAGAGCCTCTCGGCCGCGGCCGCCATGCACGCGGACCGTTCCCCGCCACAGCCCGGAAACGAATTCACAATCCCCAGCACGGTGCCGAACAGCCCGGCCCACCCAGCGATGGAGGCAATAGGCGCGAGGCTGTTCAGACCGCGTTTCAACTCTCCATGAACCGGCGCCGCCGAACGCGTGGAAGCTCGTTGGACAGCCTGGATCACTACTGCATCACAGACCTCCCGGCTCTTTAGACACCATTCTTGCGGCTTGGTTCCCGAGCGGATGAGGGAGCGGATCACCCCAGGATGCTGCGCACGACGTTTCCGTGCACGCCCGTCAGCCGGGTGTGGTCCACCGCCAGGCAGGATGGTGGCCCGCAGATCGTGCATCTCCACTGGATCGCGCACGATATTGTAGCTGTCTTGCACGATGCCTAAGGGCCTGTTGAGGCACGGCGCTCGTGCGCGACATCGCAAGATCCATCAAGCGATTCCGTCCGAGGGAGCTTATACTAGGTGCATTGCTCGCACGAGACTGGAGTGGAACCATGAAGACGCGCAAGAGTTGGCGGCAAAAGATGAACAACCCCAACCTGCCGAAGCTGGTCGCCGTACCGCCCAAAATGCAAAGGCGGTTCGGCGGCGGCGTCATGCTGGTGCCGAGCCCGCGCGAAGTGGACGCGCTCATCCGGACCGTCCGCAAGAGGAGCGTGATTACCGTCTCGCAGATCCGCCAGACCCTGGCGCGGAAGTATGCGGCGGACGTTACCTGCCCGCTGGTCACGGGCATCTTCGTGCGGATCGCCGCGGAAGCGGCGGAGGAAGACGCCTCGGCGGGCAAGACCAGAATTACACCGTACTGGCGCGTGCTCAAGGATGACGGCTCGCTGAATCCGAAGTTCCCAGGCGGAGTCGAGCGGCAGGAACAACGCCTGCGCGACGAAGGCCAGCGGATCGTCCCGGGTAGCGGAAAAAAGCCGCCGCGCGTGGTGCTTGGCGATTCCGCGGAGAGGTCTCACGCCTAATTCGCACCGCGACCGGGGCCGCCGGTCACGCCAGGATGCCGCGCACGACGTTGCCGTGCACGTCGGTCAGCCGGTAGTGACGGCCCTGAAACTTGAAGGTCAGCCGGGTGTGGTCCACTCCCAGGCAGTGCAGGATGGTGGCGTGCAGATCGTGCACCTCCACCGGATCGCGCACGATATTGTAGCTGAAGTCGTCGGTCTCCCCGTGAGTCAGACCGCCCTTGACGCCGCCGCCGGCCAGCCACATCGAGAAGCAGCGCGGGTGGTGGTCGCGCCCATAGTTGTCCTGGGTCAGCGCTCCTTGGGAATATACCGTGCGCCCGAACTCGCCGCCCCAGACCACCAGCGTGTCGTCCAGCATCCCCCGCTGCGCCAGGTCCTGAATCAGCGCGGCGGTGGGCTGGTCGGTCTGCTGGCATTGCTGGCGGATCTCGCGCGGCAGGTTGTTGTGCTGGTCCCACCCGCGATGGAACAACTGGATGAACCGCACTCCGCGTTCGGCTAGGCGGCGCGCCAGGATGCAGTTCGCCGCGTAGCTGCCCGGCTGGCGCGAATCCGGACCGTAGAGCGCGAATGTCGACTCCGGCTCTTTGGACAGGTCGGTCAGCTCGGGCACCGAGCTCTGCATGCGGTAAGCCATCTCGTATTGTGCGATGCGGGTCGAGATCTCCGGATCCTGATAATCCTTGAACTCCAGCTCGTTCAGACGGCCCAGGTCGTCCAGGAACCGGCGGCGCGCCGGATCCTCGTAGCCGGCCGGGTTCGACAAGTACAGCACCGGATCGGCGCCGGAGCGAAACTTCACGCCCTGATAGCGGGTCGACAGAAAGCCGCTTCCCCACTGCCGGTCGGCCAGCGCCTGGGAACCGCCCTTGCCTTGCGACACCATCACAACGAACGCCGGCAGATCCTGGTTCTCGCTGCCCAACCCATACGAGATCCAGGAGCCGATACTGGGACGGCCCGCCAGTTGGAAACCGGTCTGGAAAAAGGTGACGGCAGGATCGTGATTGATGGCCTCGGTGCGCATCGACCGCAGGATCGCGATCCGGTCCGCCACACGGGCGGTGTGAGGCAGCAATTCGCTGAGCCAGAGGCCCGACTGGCCGTGCTGGGAGAAGCGGAAGATCGACGGCGCGGTGGGGAAGCTCGACTGGTAGGCGGTCATGCCGGTGAGCCGCTGGCCCATCCGGATCGATTCCGGCAGATCGGCGCCGCGCGCCCTTTCCAGGCCCGGTTTGTAATCGAACAGGTCCAGTTGCGACGGCGCGCCATGCTGGAACAGGTAAATGACGCGCTTGGCTTTGGCGGAAAAATGAGGCAGGCCTGGCAGTCCCTTGGCGGCCTGCGCGTCGGCGGCCAGCAGCGACGCCAGCGCCGCGGTTCCCAGGCCGCCGCTCGACACGCTGAAGAAGTGCCGCCGCGTCAGAAGCCGTTTTCGTTCTTCGATCGGGTCCATGGCTATTGCTGGGTGACGGCTTCGTCCAGGTTGAGCAGCAGGCTCGCCACCGACGCATAGGCGGCCAGTTCGCGCCGGTCGAGCGCCGGGTCGGACGGCGAGTCCCCGTGGCTCAAGTAAGCCCGCGCCCGCTCCTGACGGCCGGCGAAGTAGTCGAGATGGAAATTCAGGTTGTCGCGCAGGATCTGTTCTTCGGCCGGAGAGGGAGCGCGTCCGGTGACCAACCGGAATCCGCGGCGAAGGCGCGACCCGGGCTCCGCGCCGCCCTCCCGGATCATGCGCTGTCCCAGAAAGCGGGCCGATTCCAGGAAGGTGACGTCGTTCATCAGGTTCAGAGCCTGCAATGGCGTGTTGGTGCGCGTTTCGCGGACCACGCAGCTCTCGCGCATGGCCGAGTCGAAGTTGGCCAGCATGGGAGGCGCCACCGTGCGCTTCCAGAACGTGTACAGACTGCGCCGGTAGAGATCCGGGCCCCGGCTCTGCACATACTCGCTGTCCTGCATGGTGATCTCTTTCCACAGCCCGGCCGGCTGGTAGGGCTTCACCGAAGGTCCGCCCACCTTCTCGGCCAGCAGGCCGGCGGCGAACAGGGCCTGATCCCGGATCGACTCGGCCGGCAGACGGTGGCGCGGGCCGCGCGACAGCAGCCGGTTCTCCGGGTCCTTTTGCAGCAGCTCCGGCGTCGCCTTCGACGACTGCCGGTAGGCGGCGCTAGTCACGATCAGCTTTTGCAGTCCCTTCACGTCCCAGCCGGAGCGGACGAATTCCGTGGCCAACCAGTCCAGCAGCTCCGGATGCGAGGGAAACTCGCCCTGCGAGCCGAAATCTTCGATCGTCTTCACCAAGCCGCTTCCGAAATACATCTGCCAGAAACGGTTCACCGTCACCCGGGCCAGCAGCGGGTTGCTGGGATCGGCCAGCCATCGGGCGAAGCCCAGCCTGTTATTCGGAGCGCCAGCCGGCAACGGATGAAGCACGGCCGGGACGCCCGGCCGCACCTGGTCGCCCTTCTTGTCGTAGACGCCGCGGATCAGGAGGAACGTGTCCTTGGGGGTGGGACTTTCCGCCATCACCATGACGGTGGGAAAGCTCCGCTCCAGCTTTTCCTTCTCGCGCTGGAGAGTCAGGCGCCCCTTCCAAGCGTCCTGAATATCCGGCGGGGCCGCGTTCTCCAGGAAGTACCACCGCAACTGGAGCTTCTCGGATGGAGTGCGGCGATCCACTGGCTTCCGCGCCAGCTCATTCACGGGGCCTCCCACCGCCAGCACCCCGATTTCTTCGTCGCTCAGCACGCGCCCGTAGATCCGGACCTCGTCAATCCGTCCCCGGAAGCGACGCCCCACGCCCCATCCGGCCCCGATGCGCAGCGGCTCCTTCACCACCGAGCCGGCGTTGCGGAAGGGCCGGTACAGGGTATCCTGCTCCACTTTGACTTTCGCCGGGCGGCCGTCGATGTAGACGCGCAGTCCGCCGGCCAGCCGCGAGCCGGTGTAGGTCATGGAAAGGTGATACCAGCGCTTGGCTTCCAGGGTCTCCTCGCTCTCCAGGCGGAGCGCGTCGTCGTCCCAATTGCTGGTCAGGTGCGCGTGTACCTTGCCCTTGTCGAGGTGCAGGCCGTAGCCCTTCCCCTTGGGTTTGTCCACCATCCGGCTGACGACGCTGCCGTCGGGCGTGTCCTCGGCGTAGATCCAAGCCGAAATCGTAAAGCGGTCTCCGATGTCGAACCCGCACAGGTTGCCCGCATCCAAGTAAGTCTTGCCGTCCAACGCCGCGGCGCGTCCGGCGCGTCCCGGCGCAAAGGCCATCGTGCCGCCGACGGGCCTCGACTCCGCATCCGTCTCGAACGAGAAGGCCGCTTCCACGCCGCTGGATAAGGAATAGGAGCGCGGTTCTTCACGTGCGATCCGCTTCTCCCATGCCCGTTGAGCCTGCTCGATGGACCTTGCGCGCCGGTCTAGGTAATCCCGGCGGCCCTGGATTTGGCGCTCCAAGTCGCGCAGCGCGGCCTGCTGCTCGCGCACGGGCGCGGCCTCGAGCGGCGGAGAGTTCCCGTACTTCATCGCCCGGCCCCGCTCGGGCACGTTGTTGAAGTAAGCGAAGAGCTGGTAGAACTCCTTCTGGGTGAACGGGTCGTACTTGTGGTTGTGGCAGCGCGCGCAGCCCAGCGTCAGGCCCAGGAAGACGGTCGCGGTGGTTTCGACCCGGTCCACCACGTACTCCACGGCGTACTCTTCGGGGATGATCCCATCTTCGGTGTTGCCGCGGTGATTGCGGTTGAATCCGGTGGCGATCTTCTGCTCGAGCGTCGCGCCGGGCAGCATGTCGCCGGCGATCTGCTCGAGAGTGAAGCGATCCCAGGGCTGGTTGCGGTTGAAGGCGTCGATCACCCAGTCGCGCCAGCGCCACATCATGCGCTCGCCGTCGTATTGATAGCCGTTGGAATCGGCGTAGCGCGCCGCGTCCAGCCATCGCGCGGCCATGCGCTCGCCGTAGCGCGGGGAGGCCAGCAGGCGGTCCACCGCCTTCTCATAGGCGTTCGGCGACTTGTCGGCCAGGAACGCGTCGATCTCCGGCACCGTGGGCGGTATGCCGGTCAGCGCGAGCGACACCCGGCGCAGCAGCGTCTCGGGGCTGGCTTCCGGCGAGGGCGCGATTCCTTCCCGCTCCAGCCGCGCCAGGACAAACCCGTCAATCGGATTGCGTGGCCAGCCGCTGCGCCGGACCGCGGGCGGCGCCGGGCGTTGCGGCGGAACGAAGGCCCAATGTTTCGGCCACCGCGCCCCCTGAGCGATCCAGGCGCGCAGGGTCTCGATTTCCGCCTCGCCCAGCTTCAGCCCGGAATAGACGGGCGGCATCCGCACCGCCTTGCTTTCCGCGGTGATGCGCCGGACCATCTCGCTCGCCTCCGGCTTTCCGTCCACGATGGCGCGCCGGTCCCCCAGGTCGCCCTTGGCCGCCGATTCCAGATCCAGCCGCAGTGGAACCTTCCGGGCGGCGGCGTCCGGGCCGTGGCACAGATAGCACTTGTCGGACAGGATGGGGCGGATGTCGCGGTTGAAGTCCAGCGTCCGGTCGGCGGCCAAAACACAGCACAGCGTGACGGCCGTCGCAACGGCAATAGCTGCAGGCCTCATAAGAGAGCGCCATTTCATTCTATACCGGTTTCGCCAGGCGGCTAGGAGCGCGTCTCCCTCAGATTCTCGACGTGGCACCGGCGTTGGAGGCTATGGCTTCGGACCTGCTCGTAGAAGTCCTCAAAAGAAGCATTCTTGAGCCAACTACCCAGAGGCGCCAGTCGAGTCAGTTCCGCGATCTCTTTCTCCTTCCGGTCGTCTCGGTCAATTCTCAAGGCCCGCTCGAACACACCCTTGGGGTCGCTGCACATGAACTGCTCGGGGTTGGACTCGTCGAGTAGCTTGGCGAGCCATTCGGGGTTCGCACAAATCCAGCACTCCACGTTCCGATCCGCAACGCCGTGAATTGCACGCGTCAGTTGGCCGGACGGGAACTTCGAGCGTGCGTTTTTCTGGACCTCCCTCCACTCCCCAGCGTCCGCGTCCGTGAGGAACACCATGACTTCGACCCCGCGAGCCTCAAACTCATCGCAAATCTTTCTGTACTCTCTGCGCAGCGATTGCCCGGTGCTCCCGCGAAATCTCCCCTCAATCAGGTCCGCCTCCGGACACCAGCGTTGATGTAAGCCTTTCAGCAAGGCGCGATCCGTGCTGCCCTCAACGGAATACCCAATGGTCATTCGAGCAGGCCTCGAAAGTGCAGTTCGCCGAGGGAAAACTTGCCCAGGAGCTCCTGAACCTTTTCTCGATCGGGAGGCAGGACCACCGAGTGCGTCGTTGCCTGCTTGACCACGACCAACCCGTCCAACGAGCCATCGAAGAGATCGATGAAGTAGGGGTTGTGCGATGTAAAGACGAACTGACCCTGTTTGCCGGAAGGGTCGATTCGCTCAAACAGCGATTTGAGGTGTCCGACAAAGATGCCATTCTCCGGCTCTTCGATCACAATAACCGGTGGGCCCGGCGTCGAACTGCCCTCCTGACGATGCGCGACGATCAGGTAGCACATCGCCAGGAACCGCAATGTTCCGTCCGAGAGGTTCTGGACCCCGAACCGATGGCCCGCTTTGTCTTCAAAGAACATGTACACGTGATCCGGGTCGGGAGCCTGGAAGCTGATCAGATCCAACCGAGGCTCCACCAGTTTGGCCGCCTCAACGAGCGTTCTCTCCACTCGGGGACGCTCGTTATGAAGAGTGTACAGAACCGAGCAAAGGTTGGCGCCATTGGCTTCCAGCGCCCGATCCATGGGCGTCGCCAGGTTGGATCGAAGTTGCAGGGGATCGAAGTTGTAGTAGCCCCACGATCCCAGGTATCGCTTGAAGAGATTGGCCAGCCGGTTCGTCTCCAGATCGTATAGTCGGCACAACATCGTGGCTGTATTTGGAGCCGAGGTCTGGAGGTAGGGATCCGGATCATGCGACTGCTCGTGAAACAGCCTCACTTTCCCAGCCGTGTTTTCCAGGAGGACTCGGTCGTTGAGTCCAACGCCAGTGACTCTCAGCAGCTCCGAGCAAACCGCAAATGGCCGGCTGACTCCTCTTGCTCCCGTCGTCTTTGGACCAGATAGCCGAAGCGTGTATCCGAAGTTCAGCTCTTCGGCCTCCGATGTCAGCGTGCAGTTCGCCTCCAATTCCAGGGAGTCCGCACCCGAATACACGTTCAACAGATTCCATGGCTCGGCCGTGCACAGCCTGGCCGCCTCGTCGAGCGGCGTTCTGGTGGCGAGGGCGAGAAAGCGGAGGGCATGGCAGAGGTTGGTCTTCCCGGCATTGTTGGGGCCCACGACAAGATTGATCCCGGCAGGCCGGAATTCGGCGTTGACGAGGCTCTTGAAGTTGCTAACTCGGAATCGGTGTAACACCGTGACGCCCTATTTCCATGCTACCCCACCACGGCCGCCGGGTTGGACAGCTCGCCAATCTCCGCCACCCGGATCGAGACCACGTCGCCAGGCCCGAGCGCCGCTTCTTCGGTCACGATGATGCCGGTTCCGGTCGACAGGACCGAGGCGGCCGGCACCGGGTTGGCGCGCAGCAGGTATTCGGTCAACTGTTCGAACTTGCGGTGCAGCCGCGCGGTCGAGACGCTGCCCGAGAACTTGACCCCGCCGTCCGGGCGCGTGACGGTGCAGGTCATGTACAGGTGATACGGATCGCCCACGTCGTCGGCGGTCACGATCACCGGCCCCAGTGCGCAGCAGGCCGCGTACACCTTCGACTGCGGCAGATACAGGGCGTTTTCCCGCTCGATGTCCCAGGCCGATACGTCGTTGCACAAGGTGTAGCCCACAATGCGGCCCTGGCTGCCCAACACCAGCGCCAGCTCCGGCTCGGGAGCGGTAAACTGGGAATCCGCGCGGATCCCGATGGCCTGGCCGGGCCCCACGCACACCCGCGCCGTGCCCTTGAAGAAGATCTCCGGCCGCGGCTCGCGATACACGTAGGCGTACATGCCTTCGCGCGTGCCATGCTCGGCGTCGCGAAAGCTGGCGCTCATCTCGTAGGTGCAGCCGCAGGCCCACACTTCCGCCGGGTGGATCGGCAGCAGCGCCTCGGCCGTCTCGGCGTGCCGGATGGCCAGTTGGGCCGCCAGCTCCTGGAGCGGAATCCCTTCCTTCTCCGAACGGTGGATCAGATCGGCCATGGTGTGGCCGGGAATGGGGCGGGCGCCGCCCTCCACGAACACCGCCGCCGTGATCTCGTGATGGAAACGAATCTGTCCCAGGCGCATGGCTAGTACTTCAGGTAGACGGTCTTGTAATCGCTGTAGAACTCCATCGCCGCGGGACCTTGCTCCTTGGGTCCGAAACTGGAGTCCTTGGTGCCGCCGAAAGGCAACTGGTATTCCACGCCCGCGCTGGGCAGATTCACGGTTAGCAGCCCCGCTTCTATCCCGTAGACATAGTCGAAGACGCGCGAGAGATTGGTGGTTTGAATGGAAGCCGACAATCCGAAGGGGATGTTGTTGGCGATGCGCATCGCGCCGGCGAAGTCCTTGGCGCGCATCACCGCCAGCACCGGGCCGAAGATCTCCTCCCGGGCCAGCGTCATCTCTTCGGTGACGTCCGCGAAGATGGTCGGCTCGAGGAAGTAGCCCTGGTCGTATCCGGGTCCGGTCAGGCGGCGACCGCCGATCTTCGGCTCGCCCGCCTCCTGGCGGCCGATCTCGATGTAGCGCAGGTCGGTGTCCAGTTGCGCCTGGTCGATGGCCGGGCCGATATCCACGCCCGGCTGCATGCCGTCACCGACCTTCAGCTTCCGGGTGCGCTCCACCAGCGCGTCGACGAACCGGTCGTAGATGGGCTCCTCGACGATGGCCCGGCTGGTGGCCGTGCATTTCTGTCCGGTCGAAAAAAACGCGCCGTTGACCACGTTCTCGACCGCGGCGTTGAAGTCGCAGTCGGCCAGCACCAGGGTCGGGTTCTTGCCGCCCATCTCGAGCTGGATCCGCAGCCGCCGCTTGGAGGCTTCCGCGTGCAGCCATTCCCCGGTCGGACAGGAGCCGGTGAACGAGATCGCCTTCAGCGCCGGGGCGTTGACCAGCGCGCTGCCCAGTTCCCCTCCCGGTCCGGCCACGAAGTTGACCACGCCCTTCGGCACACCCGCTTCGTGCAGCGCCTCGACGATCCGCCAGGCGCACAGCGGCGAGGCCGAGGCGGGCTTCAGCACCGCGGTGTTCCCGCAGATCAGCGCCGGCGCCAGCTTCCAGGCCGGGATGGCGATCGGAAAGTTCCAGGGAGTCACCAGGCCCACCACGCCCAGCGGTTTGCGGATCGCGAACATGTGGACCCGGTCGCGCTCCGAGGGCGCCAGCATGCCAGGCAACCGCGATCCCTCGCCGGCGAAATAGCGGAAAATGTTGATGGCGCGGCGCACTTCGCCCTTGGCCTCGGGCAGCGTTTTGCCTTCCTCGCGTGTCATCTCGGCGGCGATCTGGTCGAACTTGCGGTCCAGGATGTCGGCGGCTTTGAACAGAAAGTTGCCGCGCCCCGGCGCGGTCATGCCGGCCCAGCCGGGGAACGCGGCCTGCGCGGCCGCGGCGGCCGCGGCGATATCCCCCGCCGTGCCCTTCGCGAACAGCCCGACGATCTCGCTCGTGTTGGCGGGATTCCGGTTCTCGAAGGTGGCCCCGCCCGATACCCAGGCCCCGTCGATGTAGTTAGGGAAAGTAGTCGCGCTCATGTGTGGAGATTCCGATTATAGCGCGGGTGGTTTCAGAAGATTCTTCGCAGATAGGCGGACAGCATGATGATCGCCAGGCCGGAGATGGCCACTCCGGCCATCAGACGCGGGCGCTTGGCTTGCCGCTCCGGGCTCGCCGCCGGCGCGGTGAGCACGAACGTCGCCGCGAACACATGCAAGACCAGCAGCAGCTTGACTCCCAGCAGCATCAGGTAATAGCGGCTGTGACCGGGGTTGGTCAGCAGTTTGTACGTACCCGACAGCAGCAGGGCCGCCATGGCCCCCAGCGCCAGCGGCCGGAACCGGGCCGCCATCTGATCGGCCGCCCGCGCCGCCTCCTCCGGCTGCATGGCCCGCAGCACTTGCGCCACTTCGACCCGTGCATAGATGATCCCGCCGATCAAGACCACCACCGAGCTCACGTGCAGCCAGAGCGTGAGGACTTCCAGGATCTCCATGCGTAGAGTATATTCCAAAGATGATCCACGAAATCCTGCCGGTCGGCCTGCTGCAATGCAATTGCTCGATCTTCGGCGACGAGACCACCCGCGAGGCGCTCGTCATCGACCCGGGCGACCAGATCGGAGACATTCAGCGCATCCTGAACCGGCATGGCCTCGCCGTCAAGGCCATCGTGATCACCCACGCCCATATCGACCACATCGGAGGCGCGGCGAAGCTCAAGCACGCCACCGGCGCGCCGGTCTATATGAACGCCGCCGACACCGATCTCTACGATCAGCTCGACCTCCAGGCGCGCTGGCTCGACATGGAAACCCCGGACCGGACCGACGTCGATACCTTCGCCCGCGAGGGCGACAGCTTGCGCCTGGGCGCCGCCGATTTCCACGTCTTGCAGACCCCGGGCCACACCCAAGGCAGCATCAGCCTGTGGATTCCCTCGGAGAACAAGCTGGTGGCCGGCGACACACTCTTCCGCGACAGCATCGGCCGCACCGATCTGCCGGGCGGCAACCGCCGCCAGATCCTGCGCTCGATCCACGACAAGCTCTTCGCGCTGCCCGGCACGGCCCTCGTGATTCCCGGCCACGGCCCCTCCACCACCATCGGCCGCGAGAAGAAGTTCAACCCCTTCCTGCAGGGGTTGTGAGCGCCATGAGCTGGACCATTGCCAGAGGAATCGCCGGTGTGATCACTGCGGTATTGGTAACGCTGTACGCAGCGGCGTACGTGCACGATCTAGGCGGGCGCCCGCCTGAGAAGCAATTGACCGTGCCCCAGTTCGTCGCGGATGTCAGAGCGGGAAAAATCAAACAGGTGACCATCTACCCGGACGGGGAGCTGCGCGGAGTGTCTGTGGACCTCAAGTACGGATTTCGTACAATGGTCCCCCCCAAGTACACGAAACTTTACGAGGTCCTGGACGAGCACGGAGTGGAATTTGTGGCCGTTGATCGAGGGGTCGACTGGATGACTTTCTGCGCCGGGGCCGCGGCCATGTGGGTCTTCCTGATCCTGCGGTCGACCTACCACTCGCTCATGGCATTGGCGGACAAGAAGAGCCGGCCACGATGAATGCGGATGAAACTACCTGCGGAAGCGGCGCAGGCCGAACAGCTCGCTGACCGAAATGTAGATGTTCACGATGCCCAGCCCGCTGACCGCGCCGCGCAGGTAGGCGTTGTCCCACAGGCCGCGCCATTGCTGCGTGAGGCTGGACAGGTAGTTCTCGTCCCAGTATTCCGACCAGGGCAGTATCAACAGGACCACGCCGATCTCCAGGCAGAAGACAATGAAGGTGAGGGCGAACAGCTTGTGGTACCAGCGATAGGCCCTGGAGCGCGGCGCGGCCGGCTCCACCCGCGGCGTGGTGGACTGCGGGCTCATGCGAACAGTCCCATCTGGAGATCGCCGTCCCGGCGAAACACGGATTGCGAGCGCACCGGGTCGAAGCTGAGGCGGTGCAGGGGCGTCGGGCCGCGGGCGCGCAGCGCCTCCACGTGTTCCGGCGTGTAGTAGCCCTTGTGGCGGGCCAGGCCGTAGCCGGGAAACACCGCGTCCCATTCGCACAGGCAGGCGTCGCGCGCCACCTTGGCCACAATCGAGGCGGCCGCGATGGCGTGGCAGCGGGCATCGCCCCGGATCAGCGATTTCTGCGGAAGTTCCAGATCGAGCGACAGCGCGTCCACCAGGATAAAATCGGCGGAAGGCCGCAACTGCTCCACGGCCCGCTTCATGGCCAGGCGGGAAGCCTGATAGATGTTGATGCGATCGATGGTGGCGGCGTCGACCGCGGCCACGGCCCAGGCCGCGGCGCGCTCGCGGATCCGTTCGGCCAACACCTGGCGGCGGGCCGGATCGAGTTGCTTGCTGTCGTTGAGCCCCCGGATTTGGCGCTCCGGCGAAAGCACCACGGCGGCCGCGAATACCGCTCCGAACAGCGACCCCCGCCCCACTTCGTCCACTCCGGCTATGGCCTGATAGCCCTGCGCCCGGAGACGCCGTTCCAGGGCGCTGCTGCAGCGGATGGAGCGCTCCGCCATCGGACCTTTATTCGCGTTCCCGCAAGCGGGCCGCTTTGCCCTTCAATCCGCGCAGGTAGTACAGCTTGGCGCGCCGCACCCGGCCCGTCCGCACCACATCGATGTGGTCCACCACCCGGGCGTGCAGCGGAAAGATGCGCTCCACGCCATGCCCGAAACTGACCTTCCGCACCGTGATCGACTCGCCCATCCCGGTGTTGTTCCGGGCGATCAGAGTGCCTTCGAACACCTGTAGCCGCTCCTTGTCGCCTTCCCTGATCTTGACGTGCACCCGAATCGTGTCCCCGGGGCGGAACGCCGGAAGATCGGTCCGCTGGTGTTTCCGAATGAACTTGGTTAACAGTGCGTTATTCATCTTGATTCCTCAACAAATCCGGCCGCAGCCGGCGGGTCTTTTCCAGCGCCGCTTGCCGCCTCCATCTCTCGATCCCGGCGTGGTTGCCGCCCAGCAGCGCCTCCGGGACTTTCCATCCGCGGAACTCGGCCGGGCGCGTATACTGCGGGCAGTCCAGTATCCCATCGCCGCCAGCAAACGACTCCCGCGCGGCCGAATCCTGGTTGCCCAGCACGCCCGGCAAGCGGCGCGCCACCACGTCCACCACCACCGCGGCGGCCAGCTCGCCGCCGCTCAACACATAATCTCCGATGGAGAGCTCCTCGTCGGCCAGATGCTCGGCCACGCGCTCATCCACGCCCTCGTAGCGGCCGCATATTAACAGCAGCTCGCTCGCGGCGCCCAGCCGCTCGGCCGCGGCCTGGTCCAACACCCGGCCCTGCGCCGACAGCAGAATCACTCTCTGATCCGGCCTCCGCTGGGGCCAGATCGACTCCACCGCCTCGAACAGCGGCCCGGCCTTCAGCACCATCCCCTCGCCGCCCCCGAACGGCCGGTCATCCACGGTCTTGTGCCGGTCCGAGGTCCAGTCCCGCAAGTTGTGGATGCGGATCCCCAGCAACCCCGCGTTCCTGCCGCGCGCCACCACCCCGTGATCGAAAGGCCCCTGAAAAAACTCGGGGAAGATCGTGAGCACGTGAAAAATCACGGCCGGTTCAAATCCTTCAGTCCTTCCGGCAGCCGCGCCACGATGCGGCCCGCCGCCGGGTCGATCTCGATCAGGATCGCCCGCACAAAAGGCGTCAGCAGGCCGCTGTCCAGCTCCAGCAACCCGGGCCCGGTTCCCTCCACAAAAGCCACTACCTTCCCCAGCCGCTCGCCGGTCCCCTCCTCGATCACCTCGCAGCCTACCAGCTCGCTGTGAAAGAACTCGCCCGGCTCCAGCTTACGCCGTTCCGAGAACGGAACCCGCACCTCGGCGCCGCGCAACGGCTCGGCTTCCGCGATCGAATCCACGCCCCGGAACTTGAATACCGGCCGGCCGTCGTGAAACCAAACCGATTCCACCCGGTACTCGGCCCCGCCGCCAAACAAAAAAACGCGCCCCAATCCCCGCAGCCGCTCGGGATCGCCGGTGAGCGAAACCCCCACCAGCTCACCCCGATTGCCGCGCACCCGCGACAAGACCGCCAGAGTGATCCATTCCTGATCCAGCGTTACTCCAGGATCTCCAGCGTGTACCGCCGGTTCAGCTTCATGCTGGCCGCGCCCAGGATGGTCCGGATCGAGCGCGCCGTGCGGCCCTGCTTGCCGATCACCTTACCCAGGTCGCTTTGGGCCACGCGCAATTCCAGAACGGTCACCTGCTCGCCCAGAACTTCGTTCACCGAAACTTCTTCCGGGATGTCCACAAGAGCTTTGGCGATATCCTCAATGAGCTGCTTCATCCCGCGCCCCCTGTTCCCATGGTATCAGGAACTTATGCCGCGGGCGGAGGGTTGTTCTTCAGCAGGCGGGCCACCGTGTCGGAAACCTGGGCCCCCGCCTTGGTCCAATGCGTGATGCGATCGTGCTGAAGCTGGACCTGGGCCGGGTGGGTGAGCGGGTTATAGTGCCCCACCACCTCCAGGTTGCGGCCGTTGCGGGCCCGCTCCTTCTCAATCACCACCACGCGGTAAAACGGCTTTTTCTTGGCGCCGAAGCGCGCCAGACGGATCATCAACATGTCATATGCTCTCGAAACACAATTTCTTATTGTACCAGAATGCGGGCGGCGGCCTACATGAAGGGCAGCTTGAACTTGCCCAGCTTCTTCCCCATCATCCCCTGGGACAGGCTCTTCATCACCTTGCGGGCCTCCCCGTACTGCTTGAGGAGCTGGTTGACCTCCTGGACCGTAGTGCCGCTCCCCTTGGCGATCCGGCGGCGCCGCTGGCCGTTGATGATCAGGTGATTGGCGCGCTCCCGGGGCGTCATCGAGTCGATGATGGCCACCACGCGCGTCATCTCCTGCTCGTCGACCTTGACGTTCTTGAGGTCCTTGAGCATCCCCACCTTGGGCATCATCGACAGCATCGATTCCAGCGGCCCCAGCTTGCGAAGCTGCCGGATCTGGTCCCGGAAGTCCTCCAGCGTGAACTCGTTCTCGATGAGCTTGCGCTGCATCTCGACGGCCTGCTTCTTGTCGATGGCCTCCTCGGCCTTCTCGATGAACGAGAGCATGTCCCCCATCCCCAGGATGCGGGAGGCGGCCCGATCCGGGTGGAACGGCTCCAGGGCGTCCAGCTTTTCGCCGATGCCCACGAATTTCAGCGGCTGGCCGGTGACATGGCGGATCGACAGCGCCGCGCCGCCGCGCGCATCGCCGTCCATCTTGGTCAGGATCACTCCGGTGATGTTGAGACGCTTGTGGAACTCCTCGGCCGATTTCACCGCGTCCTGCCCGGTCATGGCGTCGGCCACGAACAGGATCTCGACCGGCGAGAACTGCTCCTTCAGCTCCTGGAGCTCGACCATCAGGTCCTCGTCGATGTGCAGCCGTCCGGCGGTGTCCACCAGCAGGACATCCCGTCCCGAATTGGCCGCCTCGCGCCGGGCCGACCGCGCCAGGTCGAGCGGCCGGGTCTCCTGCTCGGTCCCGGTGTAGACCGGCAGCCCGACCTCCTTGGCCACCACCCGCAACTGCTCGCGCGCGGCGGGACGATACACGTCGACCGAGACCATCATGGGGGCGTGGCTGTTCCGCGACAGCCAGCGCGCCAGCTTGCCGGTGGAAGTGGTCTTGCCCGACCCCTGTAGGCCCACGATCAGCATCACGCTGGGAGGGTCGTTGGAGAAGCGCAGCTTGGACTGGTGGCTGCCCAGGATCTTGATCAGCTCTTCGTGAACGATCTTGACCACCTGCTGGGTGGGCGACAGCGCCGCCAGCACCTCTTCGCCCATGGCCTTCACCTTGACGTTCTCGATGAGCTGCTTGACCACCCGGAAGTTGACGTCGGCCTCCAGCAGCGCCACCCGGATCTCGCGCAGCGCGGCCTCCATGTTGGCCGCCGAGAGCCGGCCTTCGCCGCGCAGGTTCTTAAAGATGCGCTGCAGTTTGTCGGAGAGGTTTTCGAACATGAAGCTTCCGGACCGCTGAGGGCAGAAGTACCATTATAGCGGAGCACGATCGGACAGAAGGGTTGGTACGGGTGGCCGCGGCCAGGCCCTTGGTCAGCACAAGGCCCGAGTTGGGCGGTATGACGGAATCTTCCGATCCCGGCACACTGAAATCAAACTGGCTTTTCGGACGTTCTACTGAATCATGACCGTCACCCTCAAACCAAGAACGGAGATCACGGTGCCGAAGAGCGTGCGCCGCAAGGCTGGCTTCAAGACCGGCGACCGGGTTGAGTTCCAGGTCTCCGACCGGACCATCACGATCGTGCCGAAGCTGTCACCCGACGAGGTGCAGGATGAGCGCGAAATTCGCGACCCGAAGGTCCGTGCAACAATCCGGCATGGTTATGAGGAATTCCTGGCCGGCAAAACTCGCCCGATCGAGGAGTTCTTCGGTGAACGCGCCGCGCGCGGTGGCAAGCCGACGCGCCGGTGACCGGCAGCATGGCCGCACCACCTGCCTTCACGGTTCACCCCACATCTCGGTATGAGCGGCTGTCCACCAAACTCCAAAAAGGTCACCGCGATTTTGAGGCGACCGAAAAGAGCGCGGTCGCTGTACTCTCATCAGACCCCTATAACCGCTCCCGATCGCACCACATCAAGCTGGAAGGCGTGCCGTCCGGCGAGGGCCAGTACCGGCTTTCCCTCGGCCGCTGGCGGTTCCGCTACGACATCATGGGTCAGGTGATAACGCCGGCCTGGCCGGGGCCGCGATGACTTCGCGGCGAGCAGGAGCAGAGCGCCAACTGGGATCCGCGGTGGGGCCAATCGTTCGGCTACGACGGGTTTGGGAACCGCTTCAGCGGAACGCCCTTAAGCCTCAGGAGCTGGGCGTTGACATTCGTAAGAAGTTATGCGGGTAAAAATCTGCACCGCCGCATTGGTGTTGGCAGTTCTGTCGATCTACCCGGCTGTCTGTAACCCGAAATCTCGTCCTGAATACTCGTCCCGTTCTCCAGACGGCAGATTCGCAGTTGACATGATCTCCCCCGAGGTGACCATACTGGCGAACCGCGACTCCGGATTCAGCGGCTTCGAGCCACCCGATGACTCGCGAATCTGGTTGCGGCGGTTGAACTGTTTGTATCGACCTCACAGATCGCGGGGCCGGGGATAGTCTTTTTGCCTCTCCAGCTTCAACCCCGAACCGCGCAGGGGGGACTCAAGAAGGAACTGGGCAAGATTCTCTTTCGCCATACTTGGCTGGGCGTGTTCGTCCGGCGGTGAAGATTTCAGCGCGTGCATGAGGACATCCTCGACGTCCTGGAACGCGCCGCTCTTCATTCGCTCCCGGATGAGAACTTCGAGTTCCGGCTTGTGAATCTCGATCGTCAGGACGGGCGCTTTCTTCTACCTATGATCCGTGGGAGATCGGCTTGAGACACGGTACGCCCAGATAATCGCTGCCGTTGTGGGTAACCAGCGGAGCCTCGTAAAGCAATGCCGTGGCGGCGGTCCAGGCGTCGGCCATCTCGATCCGGCGTCCGGCGGCCTCGCTCGATATAGAGGCGCAGCCAGTGAACGCGCTGGGAACTCCAGCGGTATTGAAGCGCCCAACGCTCGACCTCCGCCACGGTCATGAACGAGACGCCGGCAGCGTGACCGGCCGGATCCGCGGCGTTTATTCTTGAAGAGGAACGAAACTACGTCGGTGTCGACAATGACCTCGGTCACGCAGCCGGATCAGTCCGCTTGTGGCCCCGCCATTCGTGGAGGGTCGCCAAAAATTCCTCGATGGACTCCTCCTCGGGCCAGAAATCGCCGTGCAACACGGAGACGTCGGTGATGGGACCGGTGCCCTGCTCGGCCATGAGCTGCTCGAAAGAAGGGTGCCCAGTCGCGGAATCGCCGGCATCGGTTGGCCGGTCGTCAACCGCCGGTGTTCCGCGCTGGATGTTCTTCTCAGCCACAGGTCACCTCCGCCTCTCCGACTATAGCATTTCGGGCGAAGAGCCGCTTTGGTCAGGCGATGGTGAACGTGCTCGGTGAGGCGGCCTGTCCGTCTAGCGGACCGGCTCGCGCCGCGTGAAGATGCTCTTGGGGATCATGGCGTGCACGCCGCGTTTGCCGTCGACCACTTGGGTGATGCTGAAATCGGCGGCGTCGCTAACCAGGAGATAAGCGTCCTGGCGGCTGAGATTGAAACGGGCGGCCAGAAAATCGATCATTTCGCGAAGGGCAATCTTCATGGCGAGGTCGAGGTTCTCGTCGAAGCCCATGCTCATGTAGTGGGTGGGGGTTTCGGCGAAGGGCCACCGGACGGGCCGGTCCTTGCGCACCGTGAAGCGGAACAGACCGGTGAGAACGGTTTCCAGCGCCGTGAGGCTCACCTCGCCGTTGCCCTGACCGGCGTGGGCGTCGCCAACCGAGAAGAGCGCGCCGCGCGTGTGGACGGGAATGTAGAGGGTGGCGCCGGCGGCGAGTTCCTTGTTGTCCAGATTGCCGGCGTGAATCCAGGGCGGAGCGCTGTTGATCCGTCCCAGCCCGTCTGGCGGAGCGACACCCATGCTGCCGAAAAAAGGCCGCAGAGGGATGTCGATGCCGGGGGCGAAATGGGCCACCATGCGATCCTTGTCCAGCGGAATAATCTTCCGGTACTGGTAGGGAAAGTCCTCGGGGAGGGCTCCGAATCCGGGTAGAAAGAGGTTTACCGCGTAGGGCAGCGCCAGCGTTACGGATTCGATGCGCACTTCGAGCGTGTCGCCGGGTTCCGCGCCTTCCACGTAGATGGGACCTGTCAGAATGTGGGGGCCG